>JAEESG010000109.1 GCA_016286245.1 Clostridiales bacterium
AGAAAAGTACCAAAAGTGCTCCCGCTTTCTTGAAAAGAAAGCGGTATAAAGAACGCGCCGGAAAACGCGTGTGCCTGCGGTTAAAATAAAACAAAAATTAAGGTTAAAAAGTGTTTTTTCAGGCAAAAATCTGCGCTATGCACCGCTTTTGTTTTCCGGCGGTGCGAAGTTGCGGCTTTTCTTTAAAAGTGAAACTTTTTGATAAGCGCGCACGATGCGCACGCACTTTCACTTTGCACCCGTCGAAAAAAATCTGCTCGGTTTCACGTGTTTTGTATGTCTTTTGTGTGTTTCGGCTGCACAATTTTTTCGACGGCAGGCTCTCTTTGATTTTACTTTCTCTCGCGAGAGAAAGTAAACGTACTTTTCGTTCTTTTCCTACGAGGGAAAAGAACAAGAAAGCTTTTTTGGTACTTTTCTTGCGGAAGAAAAGTACCAAAAAACCGTTTTCCCCGAATAAAAAAGGATATACGGCAGAAGCCGTATATCCTTTTTTATTCATACAGTTTATTAATTTGCTTTTTGTATTCGGTGTACGGCTGTGCAATGGGAATCAGAAAAACAAAATTATTTGCGATTCCCGATTCATCAAGAATCATTTTCGCTTCGTCTATCGAAAGCGGTCTTTCCTGCAAAGCCTCAATTTCCTCATCCGTCTTTGTGCGGTTGGTGCCGCTCATCATTCCGCAGCGAAAAGAGCCGTCGTCCGATTTCCACACGTAAACTTCAATGCCTTTAAAATCGGACATTTCAAAATATTCGGGGTATTTTTCCCTTAATTCTTCAATGCTTCTCGTTTCGTCCTTCGCTTTTTCACAGCCGGCAAGAGCAATCAAGAGCATCAAAGCAGAAACCAAAGCAAATACTTTTTTCATTTTGCAGCCCTCCTTTTTTACTTGCGGAACGTTTACGCTTACAGAACTTTTGACAGAAAATCTTTAAGTCTCGGGCTTTTGGGCGACGAAAAGATTTCCTCGGGCGTGCCCTGTTCTATCACTTTTCCTTCGTCCATGAACATAACCCTGTTTGCAACCTCTTTTGCAAATCCCATTTCGTGCGTTACGACTATCATCGTCATTCCGTCCTCGGCAAGCTCCTTCATTATTTCGAGAACTTCGCCCACCATTTCCGGGTCAAGCGCGCTTGTGGGCTCGTCGAAGAGCATTACGTCGGGATTCATGGCGAGCGCCCTTGCAATGGCTATTCTCTGCTTCTGACCGCCCGAAAGCTGTCCCGGGAAAGCTTTTGCTTTTTCCGGAAGTCCCACGCGTTTGAGGAGTTCTGCCGCCCGCTCTTCCGCTTCCGCTTTACTCTTTTTGAGGAGTTTTACCGGCGCAAGCGTGATATTATCCATGACCGTCAGATGAGGAAAAAGGTTGAAATGCTGAAAAACCATTCCCATTTTCATGCGCAGTTTATTTATGTCGCACTTTTTGGAGGTTATGAGCTCGTCTTCAAACCATATTTCGCCCGACGTCGGCTCCTCAAGCCTGTTCAGGCAGCGTAAAAACGTTGATTTTCCGCTTCCCGACGGTCCGATAATAACAACTTTTTCGCCCTTTTCGATTTTTTCGTTTATATCCTTTAATACCTTTATCTCTCCGTTTTTTCCGAAGTCCTTATAAAGATTTTTAACGGTTATCACCCTTGCGAAGCCTCCTTTCGAGAATTGACACGCACTTTGAAAGCCCCAGCACGAGCACAAGATATATGAGCGCTATCGCAATAAGCGGCATATAGTTGCTGTACGTTATGGAACGTATTTTTATTCCGCCGAGCGTAAGGTCGGCAACGCCGATATAAAACGCTACCGACGATTCTTTAAGCAGTGCGATAAACTCGTTTGCGAGCGACGGCAGCACCGCCTTGAACGCCTGCGGAATTACTATATACCACATTGTCTGTATATACGTCAAGCCGAGGCTGCGTCCCGCTTCCGTCTGTCCGTTGTCTATCGACATTATTCCGCCGCGAACGATTTCCGCAACGTATGCGCCGGAGTTGAGTCCGAAGCACAGCACCGCCGCGGGAAATTTCTCCACACCTATCGGAAGAAGCACGACGAAATACATTATCAGAAGCTGCACCATGACCGGCGTACCCCTCATTACGGACAGGTAAACCTGGCAGATTCCGTCAAGTAATTTGAGTTTTCCCGTCTTCTGGAACGTGCACCTGATTATAGCCACGATAAATCCGATAATTATACCCAGTAAAACGGCAAGCGCCGTTATTTCAAGCGTTGTCGCAAGTCCCTTTACGAGATACATATAGCGTCCTTCGGTTATGAAGTTACGCGTAAAATCGAATTTGAGCGTATTCCACAGTTTAACTATCGGAATACTCGTATCGGGGCGCGATTTGCTGTAATTCTTGAGCGTAAAACAGTCTTTTATGCCCGTTTTGAGCGTATTGAGCTTACTGATGTTGACCTGTTCGCCCTCGTATTCGGCGCTGTCGGTCCCGGTTATGATTTTATGCGCGTCGATTATGCCGCCGAACACGGTATTTACGACCTCGTCGCTCAGATAAACTTCATAATTTTCGTTTTCCGTCTCGAAAATTTCTATTTTAACGTTTCCCGAAAGCTTTTCGGCTTCCTTTACGTCGGCTTCAACGTCTTTTGCAACGTACTGTTTGATTTTTGTGGCGTTGGTCTTTACGCCCTTATCGGTATTCTCCTTATAAAACGCGTACGCGCTGTTTATGTACTTTGACGCGTTCTTTTCTACTACTCCACCGAGGTTTACCGTTTCGTACGTGCAGTCTAAAATCACGTTCTTTTCGCTTCCGAACGCAAAGTCGTTTACCTTGACAGTTGTGTTGGCTTGCACGAATTTTGCGACGGCGGACACTGTTTCCGGCAGATTTTCAAACGTTTCGTCAATTATTTGCGACGCCTTTTCAACGGTCATTTCGCCGCTGAATTTATTCGATTTCAGCTGAAAAAGAACGACGGCAAAAATCACCGCTGCAATTAAAATCACAGCGGCAAACGCTTTAAGTATGCCTTTTACAGTTTTATTCTTCATCATTTTTGCTTCTCCCTACGTTTTTTCCGTAAAGACTGCAAACGGGAATGATTCGTACCATTCCCGTTTTGTCATATGTACTTTTGAAAAAATATATTATTTGATGTATTTTGCTACTATCGCGTCTATTACGCCTTCTGCCGTAAGCTCGTCGATTGCAACGTTAATTTGGTCGAGAAGCTCGGTGTTTTCCTTTGCAACGCAGATTGCGTAGTCTTCGTCCGCATACGAGGTTTCAAGAATCTTTAAGCCTTCGTTTTCCGCAACGAGCGCCTTTGCAGGTTCGTTGTCTATGATTACGCAGTCAATCGAGCCGCCTACGAGTGCGAGAACCGCTTCGTTGCCCTTCGAATACTGGATTACGTTTTCAGCGCCGAAATCGTCCGACGCATATATGTCGCCCGTCGTTCCGAGCTGTACGCCTATTTTGTAAACAGCGTCGCCGAAGAGGTCGTCAACCGTCGTGATGGGAGAATCTTCCTTTACGATAATCGACTGAACGCCGTTTGCATAGCTGGACGAGAAGTTTACGCTTTCTTTTCTTTCATCCGTTACCGTCATGCCCGCCATACCGAAGTCAACCGAGCCTTCCTGTACCGCCGTGATGATAGAACTGAATTCCATATCTTCGATAACGAGTTCTTTGCCGAGTTTCTTTGCGATTTCGGCTGCGATTTCAGCGTCGATGCCTACGATTTCTTCGCCTTCATAGTATTCGTAAGGCTTGAAGAACGCGTTTGTAGCCATAACGAGCGTGCCGCTCTCTTCATCTGTTTCGCCTGCGTCGTCGCCGTCGTCTGCGGGCTGTGCGTCTTCGCCGTCGTCTGCGGGCTGTGCGTCGTTGTTATCTACGACAGTTTCATTTGTGTCGCCGTTTGTCTGTGTTTCTTCTTTCTTTCCGCATGAGCATATTGCAAATACCATAAGTACTGCGAGCATTATTGCAAGAATTTTTTTCATTGTTGTTTACCTCCGATTTTTTTCTTTAACGTGGTATATTCTACCACCATTATTTTGATTTGTCAATAGTTTTTTGCATTTTTTGAGAATATTTTTCGTTTTATACAGATATTTTTATCATTTTATGCATATTTATTGCATAAGTGAATATTTTATGCATTAATTATTTATTTTTTTATACGCCGTTTTCACATTTTCGTCTCCGAGAATATTTGAAAGCGCCATGTGCAGTTCGTCGGAATACGCGACGCCCTTTGAGAATTTGAGCGTTTTTCCCGTATCCGAGAAATTGACAAACGCAGGGGTCCTTCCGTAATCGAAAATCGAAAAAAGCGCCTTTACCCTCTCGAATTCGTTACAGTTTTCGTTCGGCACTCTCACGTACAGACAAAG
>JAEESG010000110.1 GCA_016286245.1 Clostridiales bacterium
TTTGATGCACGGCTTGACAAGTCCGAAAAGTTGTGATACAGTATAAGTGTCATCGGTTGAGGCAATCCGAGCGATGGACTCTGATGAGTCATAACTCGCGCCGACCGGTGATTTTTTATTGACAAAAGAGTAAAGGTCTGATATACTATACTCGGTAGTCGAGGATTCCATTGTTGAGCCGCCGCTACGAGTTTTTCTCGCAAGTGCGTCAGCCGGAACCTCGGCTACTTTTTTATGTATTTACTGTGCCGGATGAACACAGGTCTTGACAAGGTCAAAAGTTATGATATATTGCTTACAGTACCGCTTTGGCGAGCAAAGGGGTTTTGGAACGTTTATTCTGAACCCTAGCTCGCAAGCGGTATTTTTTTATGCTTGACAAGTTCGAAAAGTTGTGATACAGTAATATCAGCATTAGCGGTACTTGTGAGGGAGCTAAGGACTTTTTCCTGAACTCTAACACTTACCGCTGATGCTTTTTACTTGACAAGTTCGAACAATTCGGATATAATATTCGGTGAAGAGGACGTTTCTGCGTGATTCGAGCTTGAAACTCGGTTACGTGCGGAGACGGTCTCTTTTTTATATTCCGCTTTTTTAATCTGATTTGATTATATCACTTTCAAAGCGGGTTTTCAACATTTCTCTTGACATTTTACGCTTTTTATGGTATCTTTTTATCACAGCAGACATCAAGGAACGTTTCGGACGTATGTCGGGAGGCGTGCATGCCGCCATCAAGGCACTTGTTAACGTCTGCTTTGAGAATTTGTCGTTAATACTTGCCAACCACTTATACAGTTGGGGATTAACTTGCGGCAGGTTCTCTTTTTCCGCAGACGATGAGACAAGGGACGCTTCGGACGTTTGGAGCTGGGGGGCAGTCATACTGCCATCAAGCACTTGGCTACCAACGTCTGCTTTGAGGATTTGCCGTTAACAGTTGCCAACCACTTATACAGTTGGGGATTAACTTGCGGCAGGTTCTCTTTTTTATTGACAATACCGCTGTCTTGTGATATTCAGTTATCAGAAGTACCGAGAGCGTTATCAGACGTTGTCTTAGGGGATAAATTATTATCATCTAAGTCTTGGTACTTTTTTGTTGACAATACCGTTTTCTTGTGATATAGTAGTTGTGGATGATGTTTCCCCAAGCGAGTTGATATTATTATCGGCTTTTGACTTGGACTTGAAAGAAGCATCATGACTGAAGATATTTTCCGATAAACCGAGCGGCACTTACTTCCGCCGTCAGGTCGCTGCCGGAAGTATCTTCTTTTTTTATTGACAAATCTTATTTTTTATAGTATATTACCCTTAGAAGCTGTACTACCGGTCGTTTTAGACGTAGAGGAAAGGGCATTTGCATTTTCCGCAGTAGCAAGGCTTCTTTTTTTATCAAAAACCCCGTCCGAATTTTCATTCGGACGGGGTTCGTTTTTTATTTTTTAATATGCTTTTCCCCAATATACGAGTTTCTTTGCCGGTCTGCCGCAGCAAACGCATTTATCGGAAAGCGTTTCCTGCTCGAACGGGATACATCTCGAGCCGACGCCCGTGAGTTCCTTTACCTTATCCTCGCATTCCTCGTTTCCGCACCACATTGCTCTTACGAAACCGTCGCCCTTTTCTTTGAGGACGTTTATTATTTCATCTATGCTTGTGCAGTCGTAGGTATGGTTTTTACGGTTTTCGTATGCGATATTATAAAGTCCCGTACGCACTTCCTCGAGTTTTTCAGAAACCTTTTTTGCAAACTCTTCAAGCTCTCCGTCGAGCTCTATGAACGTCTTTTCCCTATTATGTCTCGTTACCGCAACGCACTGTCCGTTTTCTATATCCTTCGGGCCTATTTCGATGCGCACCGGCACGCCTTTCATCTCATATTCCGCAAACTTCCAGCCGGGGCTGTTATCGCTGTCGTCGAGCTTTACCCTTATGCCCTTTGCCTTAAGCTTTTCATAAAGCTCGTTTGCCTTTTCGAGCACGCCCTCTTTATGCTGTGCAACGGGCACTATGACTACCTGCACGGGTGCGACTGCCGGCGGGAGCACGAGTCCGTTATCGTCGCCGTGCGTCATGATTATCGCGCCGATAAGTCTCGTCGTCGTTCCCCACGACGTCTGATGCGGGTATTCGTCGGTATTATCCTTTGATTTATAGGTTATATCGAACGCTTTTGCAAATCCGTTTCCGAAATAATGCGAGGTGCCCGCCTGGAGCGCTTTTCCGTCGTGCATGAGCGCTTCTATTGCGTATGTATCCTCGGCGCCCGCGAATTTATCGGACGGCGTTTTGGGGCCCTTTATTACGGGCATGGCGAGTTCGTTTTCGCATACGTCGGCGTAAATATTAAGCATTCTTAAGGTTTCCTCAACCGCTTCCTCTGCCGTTGCGTGCATGGTATGACCCTCCTGCCACAGAAATTCTCTCGTGCGCAGGAACGGGCGCGTCGTCTTTTCCCATCTTACGACGCTGCACCACTGGTTATAAAGTTTCGGCAAATCGCGGTAGGAATTGATTATTTTTGCGTAATGCTCGCAGAAAAGTGTTTCCGACGTCGGTCTTACGCAGAGGCGTTCGGTAAGCTCTTCGGCGCCGCCGTGCGTTACCCACGCAACCTCGGGCGCAAAGCCTTCGACGTGGTCTTTTTCCTTATTGAGAAGGCCTTCCGGGATAAACAGCGGCATATACACGTTTTCGTGTCCCGTCGCCTTGAATTTATCGTCCATTATTTTCTGAATATTCTCCCAGATTGCGTAGCCGTAAGGTCTTATAATCATACAGCCCTTTACGCTAGAATAGTCCGCAAGATCCGCGTTTTTTACGATGTCGGTATACCACTGTGCGAAATCCACGTCTCTTGACGTGATTTTTTCCACCATTTTCTTATTTTCGTTTGCCATTTTTACTTTATTTTCCTTTCGTTTCCCGTTTTTTACACTCCGAGAAGTTTTTTCATATATTCAGAGCAGTTTTTAACCTTTTCGTCCGCCTCTTTTTCGGTTTTTGCGTGTGCGAGGTAATATATTTTCACTTTCGGCTCGGTGCCGGACGGTCTTATTATCACGCGGTCGCCGCTTTCGAGCGTGAATATGAGCATATTCGTCTTTGGCAGCCCCGTTTCGTCCGTTTTTCCGTCGTCAGACGTGATTTTTCCCGTTTTATAGTCGGCAACGGATTTGACGCTCTCTCCCGCTATGTTTCCGGGGAGATTATTTCTCAGATTTTCAAGTATCGACGTCATTTTTTCGATTCCGTCAAGGCCCGCAAAGTAAATATTATCGGTGCTTTCCTTATAAAAGCCGTATTCCGAAAATACATTCTGCAGCACGTCGTACAATGTGAGTCCTTTTTTTGCGTAAAATGCCGCCATTTCCGCTATAAGCATCGACGCGCACACTGCGTCTTTATCTCTCGCGTAGGTGCCGGCAAGATAGCCGTAGCTTTCCTCAAAGCCGAAAATATACGTTTTTTCGCCGGTTGTTTCGTATTCCGTTATCTTTTCGCCTATATACTTAAAGCCGGTGAGCACGTTGACGAGCTCAACGCCGTTTCTTTTACATATTTCGTCTGCAAGACCCGTGCTTACTATGGATTTTACGGCGGCGGCGTTTGCCGGCAGCTTACAAGCGAGCTTTCTTGCCTCGATTATATACGAAAGCAGAAGCACGCCCGTCTGGTTGCCCGTAAGGCACACGAACTTCCCGTCCGACGCCCTTACGACTATTCCCGCTCTGTCCGAGTCGGGGTCGGTTCCGATAATGAGGTCGCAGTTATTCTTTTTTGCAAGCGCTTCCGCGAGATAAAAGCCCTCTTTATTTTCGGGATTCGGGCTCTTTACCGTCGGGAAAGTGCCGTCGGGAATCATCTGCTCTTTTACTGTATAAAGGTGCTTCAGCCCCGCCCTTTTGAGCACCTCCGGCACGAGCGCGGCGCCCGTTCCGTGAAACGGGGTATATACGACCTTGAAGGTATCGGCAACGTCGGGAATTGCGTTTTTATGGATTCTCTCGCCGAGCACGGCGTTGATATAGGCTTCATCGACTTTTCCGCCTATAATCTCAATCATTCCGCGCTTTATTCCCTCGTCGAAATCCATAAT
>JAEESG010000111.1 GCA_016286245.1 Clostridiales bacterium
TTAATAAATATGGTAACGTCGCTTATCGTCGTAATCACGAGAAATATGACGATATTCGCGTTCTTCCTTATGTGCGTGCCTATGGCGGTGCTGACTACAAGGGCGTTTCGTAAGCCCATAATGAATAATAACATGAGATTCCGTAAGGGAATGGAAAAAACCTCGGCAAATCTCATGGATATGGTCGAAATGACCGAAATCACAAGGGCGCACGCACTTGAAGATAAAGAAATAAGCAAGATGACCGGTATCTTGAACGAGGTCGCGTCCACAGGCTTCAGACTCGATATTATCCAGGCGCTGTTCGGCGCGTGCTCGTGGGTTGTGTTCCAGATATTCCAGCTCCTCACACTGTCGTTCTCGGTGTTTATGGTGGTAAGAGGAGTAATCGCAATAGGCGATATTTCAATGTACCAGGCATACTTTTCAAGCCTCACCGGCCAGGTTTCGGCGCTCATCGGCATGATGCCCATGATAACCAAAGGAATAGACTCCGTCTCGTCGCTGTCCGAGATATTAAGCTCCGACAGAATAGAGGAAAACGAAGGAAAACCGCAGCTTAAAGAGCTCAAAGGCGAGTTCGAGTTTAACGACGTCGAGTTCTCGTATGACGAAAACGTTCCGCTGCTTAAGGACTTCAACCTCAAAATAAAAGCAGGCGAGACGATAGCGATAGTCGGCGAGTCGGGTGCGGGAAAGACGACGCTGCTGAACCTCATAATCGGCTTTATTATGCCGAAAAAGGGCAAACTTCTCATCGACGGAAACGATATAACAAAAATCGATTTGCGCTCCTACCGTAACCATATTGCCGTCGTGCCGCAGAACAGCGTCATGTTTACGGGAACGATAAAGGATAATATAACGTATGGACTTGACGGTATCACGGACGAGAGATTAAACGAGATTCTCGAAGCGGCTCAGCTCAAGAAATTCATAGATTCGCTTCCCGACGGCGTGAATACAAAGCTCGACGAACGGGCGGCAAACGTATCGGGAGGCCAGCGGCAGAGACTTTCGATAGCAAGGGCGCTTATACGCGACCCCGACGTCATAATCTTCGACGAAGCCACAAGCGCACTCGATACCGTGTCCGAAAAGGAGATACAGAAGGCGATAAACAATATGTCGAAAAACAGAACGACGTTTATAGTCGCACATAGACTTTCCACCATAAAGGACGCGGATAGGATAGCAGTCATAAAAGACGGCGTGTGCTGCGAAATCGGAACGTTCGACGAACTCATCGCAAAGAAAGGCGAATTCTACGCAATGCAGACGCTGCAGTCGATATAAATAATGGAAATAAAACCCCCGCAAGGTTATACCTTGCGGGGGGTTATTATATTTTTTACAGGTTTATTCGCTTTTTGATAAAAATTGTTTATTCTTTATGTCTTGCAACAACTGTATTATTTCTGCAAAGCCGAGAAGAGAGATTCCCGATAAATATGCGATAATCCAACAAATTATTGCAGGAAGAAACGAAAACTCGGATTTATTATAAGCTGAATATGAGAAAAGATTATTTAAACTTCCCACCTCAAATCCCGCATATAAACCCAAAATAAAACCGCCGACAATTATCACCCATGCGGAAGCTATTAATACATTGGCAATGATGTTGTAGCTTTTTTCATCTTTGTCTCCGGAATATTTTAATATTTCGTCATATTCTTCATCTGATACCTCAATCGGAACCTTTTTATAGTATTTTTGATTTTCCGGGTCCCAATAAGTATAATCGGCATTATAAGAACCCGAAAGCTCATACTCTTTTTCGCATATACCTAATTCAAGTAATTTTTGAGCTTTCTTTTCCTCGTGTTTTTTCTTTGTCTCTTCTTTTTTAGCTTCCAAATATTTCTTTACTATTTCATTCATTTTTTTGCCTCCTTTTTTGATTTTTCCTTGATTGGCCTTTTTTTTTATGTTCAAACTATAATCAATATTCCCCTAATAATTCTACAGCGGGCTTGCCCGACGGGGTTTTGCCGTAATAATGTCAGCTGATTTCAACTGCTTCGGCAAGAGGTATCATAGACGACAGACTTGACCAGATAAACGCCTTGATTTTGGCCGTGCTGCCACTGCTGTTTGAGAAAGACGCACCGAAAGTCGCGCTTTTTCCGACGTCCATGTCAGCGTAGAGATAGCGCGTTTCAAGTAACCGTCCCTGCTCGTCGTAAGACGCGAGAATAATGCATGCGCGGTTGGTATAAGATTTATTCTTAACAGTTGCTTCCGCAAAGAACGCGCCGTTTGGAATTGAATCCAAGGGCTTATCTGACGGAGAACGCAGATTAAGTGAAGTAATTGATATATCAGGCTCCGCTTCCCATTGCGCATACAGTTTTATATTTTTGTTGTCTTCATAGATATCACCCGGCTGATAAATTACCTTGCTGCTCGGATATAATGACCAACCTTTGAAAACGTATCCATCGCATACAGGAATAGCAGAGGTCAACGTCAACGGCTCGCTGAAATGTTTTTGCTGTGGTGCCGGAGCATTAATTCCGCCGTTGGCGTCATAGGTAACGACTGCAGTGCTTGTCCACATTCCTATACCCCATGTCTGTTCGTTTCCGAAGTAAGCGTTTTTGGTTGTGTTGGGCGCACTTGTTGCGTCATAAACCTGCGAGTATGCAAGCTGCCATGTGATCGGCACGTCCTGCGTGCCTCTTTCGCCGTTCGGACTTGTCAGATAAACAAAACCGAGAGTGCTGAAATCCCCTGTTGTTCCGCATGTGGTCTGGTAAACGTACATTTCCCATTCGCCCGTACCTACGTTGTTTGTCAGCCACTTATACTCAGGATTGTCGCCTATGGCGTTGCTTGCCGAGGTAAAATAATATCCGACAGGCGCTTTTGCAATAAAGACGTGGCGGAATACCGCTCCGGGGTAAGAATAAACTTTCATATAAAATCCGCCGAGCGCGGGAGCCGTATTGCCCCACGAGGAAATCTCTAAAACCGTTTCACCGAATCCGAGCGCCGGGTCAGCGTCTTTTCGGGTTAATTCCACAGCATTGTCTCCATTTCGATAATTATTATTATAAGAATAGATGTCATTGAGTTCAAACGGCTGACTGAATAACGGCTTGCCGTATTGCAGCGTGTATTCTTCGCCCGACATCGCCCAGCCGACAAATTCGCTGCCTTCTTTATCCGGCTCAGTCAACTCGTGCGGCTCGTATTCACAGATAAAGGAGGCTACATTCTCGTTGCTGTTGTCGTTCCAGTAATCTGAGTTAACCAACTGTAAATAATGCTCGTTATCCATGTAATTGTCAGGCTGCTCAAATTTCCAATACTCAAAATCAAACGCCTCCCCGGTAATCCACTGCCAAACGCCTTCCTGTTCGGCGTCGGTGCCGCCGAGCCATGCCTTTGGTATGCTGCCGGTCAATTCGTTGACAAAAATTTCTTCTTCAACGTCCGTAATTGTGGCAAGATATCCTCCGAGCGCCTCGCAGACGCTCTTTGCCGTAAGCCACGGAAGATGATTGTCGATAATTTCATATAAATGTCCGTTGTATATTCCGCTTTTTACAACCTGCAAATCGAATTCGCAGATAAAGCCCATTTCAAACCGCGGATGTTCTGTAGAATCATTCCATAAGCCTCGATATGAATCTTGAGGAATAAGCATCAGATAATGTTCTATACCGGATGTATTATTTGGCTCACCTGCATTCCAGTTTGAATATGAAAAATTTTCTCCGGTGATCCACCGCCAAACGCCTTCTTGCGCTTCGTCGGTGCCGCCGAGCCAGTAGTATTCTGACGAGCCGTAAATATTATTTTTAAGGAAATTATTTTCTTCTTCGGTCGTGATGGTAGCCAAATGTCCGCCTATGGATTCGCAATAAGCTTTTGCCGTATGCCAGTCAACGTTTGCGTCATATACGAAATACACGTGATTGCCTGATTTTAACATTTTTCCGGGCTCGAAAGTTTTAACTTCAAACGAAACCCAGTCGCCGTTCGTATACCACCACGTACTTCCGTCCGGCAGCCATGCGTTTGAATTTGTAGATTGAATTAAAACGCGGTATTCTCCGGCGTCAAACGTCATAGATAAACCTTTTTCCGCATAAT
>JAEESG010000112.1 GCA_016286245.1 Clostridiales bacterium
CGACGTATCAGGTAGCCGTTGTAAAGGAAATACTTACCGAAAAGGGACTCAACTGCACCGAATATAAGTTCTCCGATTCCAACGACGTAGTACAGGTAACCGAAAAAGCAGGGGAAGACTGCGACGTGGTATATATCCCGACGGATAATACCGCTGCATCGTGTGCCGAAACAATCAATAACGTGCTTCTTCCCAAAAAAGTTCCCGTAGTTGCGGGCGAAGAAGGCATCTGCAAGGGCTGCGGCGCCGTAACGCTTTCAATCAGCTACTATGAACTCGGCAAGAAGACAGGCGAAATGGCAATCCAGATTCTTACGGGCGAAAAGAAGGTATCCGAAATGGCTATCGAATATGATCCGAACCCTGTAAAGAAATATAATAAGGCAATTTGCGATGAACTCGGAATCGAGATCCCCGCAGATTATTCTCCCATAGAATAACAGAATTCTTCACGGGAGATTATACGGAGGAATTTATCAATAAATGGGACTTCTGAACGCTATGCCGGGAGCCATAGCCCAGGGAATGATATGGGGCATAATGGCAATCGGACTGTATATATCTTACAAAATACTTGACTTTGCCGACCTTACCGTCGACGGTTCAATCTGCACGGGCGCCGCGGTGTGCGCGATGCTTGTAACGTCGGGTATGAACGTGTGGGTATCCATGATATTTTCGCTGCTTGCAGGAATGGCGGCGGGCTTTGTCACGGGCATACTCCATACGCTGCTCGGAATACCGCCGATTCTGTCGGGTATACTCACGCAGCTTATGCTGTGGTCGGTAAACCTGAAAATCATGGGAAAGGCAAATCAGGCGCTGAACGCAAGACAGTTTGACGTCGTTGTAACGCAGCTCAATAAAGGAAGCACAATACTTGCGCTTGTTTTCTTCTGCATAGTTATAATAGCGATTCTTTACTGGTTTTTCGGCACGGAGCTGGGATGTGCGATACGCGCGACGGGAAATAATCTCAATATGAGCCGCGCGCAGGGAATAAACACCAAGTTCAATATAGTGCTTGCGCTTACCGTATCAAACGGAATAGTAGCGGTGTCCGGTGCGCTTCTTGCACAGTATACCGGTGCTGCTGATATAAATATGGGAAGAGGCGCGATAGTAATAGGCCTTGCGGCAATAATTATCGGAAACGCACTTCTTTCGAAAATATCGGATAATTTTGCGGTAAAGCTTTTCAGCGCGGTATTCGGCGGAATTATATATTACATAGTATATCAGAGCGTAATTTATATGGGACTTGATCCGGACTTGCTCAAAATGCTTTCGGCAATCGTCGTTGCGATATTCCTCGCCGTTCCGTACTGGAGAAAGCAGGTTTTGAAACCGAAAAAGAAGGAGGAGGGTTCAGATGCTCGAGATTAAACACGTCTATAAGACGTTTAATGCCGGAACCATCAATGAAAAAGTGGCGCTTGACGATTTGAGCCTTACCCTTTGCAACGGCGAATTCGTAACCGTAATCGGCGGAAACGGTGCGGGAAAAAGTACGATGTTAAACGCCGTTTCGGGCGTATGGAAACCCGACGGCGGAACGATAATAATCGACGGAAAAGACGTAACGTCGATGCCTGAGTATAAAAGAGCGAAATTTTTGGGAAGAGTGTTCCAGGACCCGATGATGGGTACGGCGGCGGAAATGAGTATAGAGGAAAATCTCGCCCTGGCGAAAAGACGCGGAAGGTCGAGAGGCCTTGCGTGGGGAATAACCGGCAAAGAGCGTAAGGAATTCAAGGAACTCCTGTCGCAGCTGGGACTCGGACTTGAAAACCGTATGACGTCAAAGGTGGGACTCCTTTCGGGAGGTCAGAGACAGGCGATAACGCTTCTTATGGCGGCTATGAATAAGCCGAAGCTTCTGCTTCTCGACGAGCACACGGCGGCGCTTGACCCGAAAACCGCGGAAAAAGTGCTGAATATTTCCGACAGTATAATAAAGGAAAATAATCTTACGACGCTCATGATAACTCATAACATGAGAGATGCGATAAAACACGGAAACAGACTCATAATGCTCCACGAGGGACGTGTAATAATAGACGTTTCGGGCGAGGAAAAAATGAATCTTACCGTGGAGGACCTTCTTGAAATGTTCAATAAGGTGAGCGGCGACGAATTTGCAAACGACAGAGCAATACTGTCATAAAAAAGAAATAAAAAAGCTCCGCAAAAGCGGAGCTTTTTTACTTTGTGAATTCTGTGTCGTAATAAAGATTTATTATCTCGCAGCCGGCGTTTTTCGCGTACGATACCGTGTAATTCGTGCCGCCGCGCGCGCCGGAAAAGTACGAAATGCAGTAGTAACAGGAGTCTGCCATCATGCGGTTTCGACAGAGGAGATATTTTTTTATCTCGTTTGCGTCCTTTACAGTCCCGGTATGCGCATAATTGGTCTTGTCGGCATGCTCGAGAATAAAATTGTAAAGACGCTTGTTCTTTTCATCCCATAAATCGCTTTGGTTGAGAAACGGCAGATCAAGAATAAGACGAATTTCGGGATGATACCGCTTGAGGTCGATAATCATCATCGCCGCAAACGTGTCAAAGCCGATAGCGCCGCCCGTGTGGAATTCCGTAACGCCCTTTGATAAAAGATAGGAAACGGCGGCTTTAAGACGGGGAAGGAGCTTGTCCGCAGTCTGTTTTGAGATTCTGCGGTGCCCCGTAAAGAAACAGCGCCCCGAATTTAAAATCATGTCCTGCTCGTAGGGAAATATGTCTTCAAACGTGTTGTCCAAATGTTTCACCTGACTTTTTTCGTATGGCTGAATTATAACATAAAGAGGAATTAAAGTCAAATCGGAAAACACATATCGAAAAATCGGAAAATGAATAGAAAGGTGTCGCAATTATTCGAAAAAACACGGAACGTTTATTTAAAAAATACAAATTTCGGTATTGCTCTTGACTTTTTTGTGTAAAAAAGATATAATAAAATAAATTTATAAGAAAATAAAAATTCATTTTCAAACTTACACGGAGGGAAAACAAAATGAAAAAATTAACGGCACTTATTCTTGCAATACTTATGGTATGCACGGTAATTCTTTCGTCGTGCGGCAAGAGCGAAGAAAAAATAGTACTTGCAACGGGCGGCAGCACCGGAACGTATTATGCGTACGGCATGGCAATGGGCCCGATCCTCGCGGCAAAGACGGGAATATCGTTTGACGTGCAGTCAACCGGCGCGTCCAAGGCAAATATCCAGCTCATACAGACAAAAGAAGCAAATATGGCGGTTGTGCAGAACGACGTAATGTATTACGCATATACCGGAACAGACCTCTTTGACGGAACGAAAATAACCGATTTTGCGGCTGTTGCAACACTTTATCCGGAACTCTGCCAGATAATTGCGACAAAGTCAAGCGGAATCAAAACCGTTGCAGACCTTAAGGGTAAGAGAGTATCCGTGGGCGACGCGGGAAGCGGCGTTGAATTCAACGCAACACAGATTCTCGAAGCATACGGAATAGATATCAATAAGGATATCGAAAAGCAGAACCTCGGCTTCGGCCCGTCGGCAGACGCGCTCAAGGACGAAAAGATAGACGCGTTCTTCTGCGTTGCCGGTATTCCGACAACGGCAATAACCGACCTTGCAATGAGCAACGAAATCGCGGTTATTCCGGTAGACGACGATAAATTCGCGGAACTTTCATCGAAATACGGATTCTATACGCAGCAGGAAATCCCCGCGGGAACGTATAACGGAATGACCGAAGGCGTAAAGACGGTAGCCGTAATGGCAACGTATATCGTTGATAAGAACCTTTCCGAAGATACCGTTTATAACATCACAAAGGCAATCTTTGAAAATAAGGACGAAATCGCCGCTGCACACGCAAAGGGACTCGAGCTTGACGCTGCAAAGGCCGTACAGGGTATCCCGGACGTTGTTCCTTTCCACGCAGGCGCGGAAAAGTACTTCAAAGAAGCGGGCGTTCTCAAATAATCGGTAAATTAAAACAATGAAAAAAAAGACATTCACAGCTGTAGCTATCATTGCGGCTACGGCTGTGGTGTTTTGTATATGCTTTG
>JAEESG010000019.1 GCA_016286245.1 Clostridiales bacterium
CAAGACGTTTGCCTAAATGAGCGGGGACGAAAAGAACTCGGTCAGCCACAGGAAAAACGCCGTTGAATTACTGAAAAAGGAACTTTCCGGTATTTTCAACGTCTCAAAATAAAGCGAAAGGATTAAATTATGTCCGCACAGAATTTAACTTCGAAGGAGCGCGCGTATCTGCGCTCGCTCGCAAACACCATGGAGCCCATCTTCCAGTACGGCAAGGACGGGCTTTCGGACAATTTCATAAAACAGATTGACGACGCTTTGGAAGCAAGGGAGCTTATAAAAATCAGTCTTCTCGAAAGCGCCGACACGACGGCAAAGGAGCTTGCCTCGGTAATCTGCGAAAGAACGCCCTGCCAGAGCGTTCAGATAATCGGAAGAAAAATCGTCTTTTACCGTCAGGCAAAAGACAAGGACAAGCGCAAAATAAAGTTTTAACGGTAAAGACTATGAAAATCGGACTTTTCGGCGGCTCTTTTAATCCGCCGCATTTGGGACACACCGCGCTCGCGAGGGATTTTTACCATGCTTCGGGCGTTGACCTTCTTATCGTTATGCCGGCGTACGTCTCCCCTTTCAAAAAAGAAGCTATGCATGCCGACGCAAGATACGAGATGACAAAGCTCGCCTTCCTCTCCCTCGGAGAAGAGGGCGTCTGCTACAAGGTCAGCGACTATGAAATAAGCAAAAAGGACGTAAGCTACACCATCGACACGGCAGAGCACTTACTTTGCGAATACAAGACGGACAAAATTCATCTGTGCGTGGGAAGCGACATGCTTTTGTCGCTCGAAAGCTGGAAAAGGGCGTCCGACCTTATGGAAAAGTGCGTCATCTACTCGAAAGAGCGCGAAAAAGGCGAATATCCTCGCCTATGCGCTTTTGCGGAGCATCTGAAGGAAAAATACGGCGCGCAGGTTATAATAATGCCGACAGAACCCTTCCGCGCTTCAAGCACGGAGGCGAGAAGCGACATACGTTCGCTTGAGAACACGGTATGCGTTCGTGTGAAAGAATACATAAAGAAAAACCGTTTATTCGAATATTCGGGCGGTGATAAAAATGAACGGCAATGAAATCACGTCGGCGCGGAAAATTGATGAAATACGCTCTTACGTCTCCTCCCGTCTTTCGGGAGACAGGCTTTCCCACGTTTTTTCGGTGGAAAAAGAGGCTCTTTGTATTGCGAAATACGTTTTTCCGATTTATAATATAGGAAACGAACATCTTCGCGACGTAAGCGCTGCATCTCTGCTGCACGACGCAACGAAAAACCTCACGCTTCCCGAACAGCTCGCTTTATGCGAAAAATACGGTATAGATACGGGCGATTTTCCGTCCTGCGCCGTATTGCACTCAAAGACGGCGGCGTATCTTTCAAGAGAGCTTTTCGGCATCAACGACGACGTTTTTTCGGCGATATACTGCCACACGACGGGCAGAGAAAATATGAGCGTTTTGGACAAAATCATATTTATTGCCGACTACATTGAGCCGACGCGCGCTTACGAGGAATGCAAAAAAGCAAGGGATTATTTCTACGCAAACGTCAGCGAAGGCTCGGAAAACAACGCAGAAACACTTGACAAAACGATTATAATGAGTCTTGACGGCACGATAAGGAGTTTAATCGCAAAAAACAGGCCTATTGACGTTCAGACTATACTTACAAGGAATTATTTTTTCAAAACCAACTAAACAGGAGTACCAAAATGGCAAACAAAAAATTCGGAGCTACCGCGGAATTCAAGCTTAAAAGAGATAAAAAGAAAAAGCCTTTGCGTGGATTTCAGAAATTTCTGATAATCTTCGCGTCGGTTATAGGCGTATTGCTTCTGGCAGGGCTTCTTATTTTTTCTTATTACAAATACATACGCAAACCGACACCCTCTCCCGTCAACCGGCCGAACGCGCTCAACACCTATGACGACACTCAAAACGACTCCTACGGCAAGCAGAGCAAGTATTCCTTCCTCATGCTCGGCTGCGACAAGAGAAACTGGCTGTCCGACGTTATAATGATAGCAACCTACGACGTTTCCGAAAAGCAGATCGCTCTTATTCAGATTCCCAGAGACACCTACGTTACCGTCTCAAACAAGCTTATATTAAAGGACAACGAAAAGGGAAACTACCGCGTCATTTCGAACGAGAACTTCAATTCCAAAAACGGCGCGGAAATGAAGATAAACACCGTTTTGTCGTTCGCGGGAACTTTTGCGGAAAATGAGCTCGGAAATCTCGTCGCCCTTGCAAAAAAAGCGTCCGACGGCGATATTGCAAAGCTCTGCTCCGACACCTTCCTCGACATAGACGAGGCCACGCTTAAACAATACATGAGTGCGAAGGGAAACGAAAAAGCGAACGTCGAATACGAAATAAAGATGAATTTCGCGATAAAGTATCTCTCGTCGCTGCTGTCATCGTCCTTCGGAATCCCGCTCGATTTCTACGCTCAGGTGAACGTCGACGGCTTTGACAACATCGTGGACGCCATAGGCGGCGTCGATATATACGTTCAGCACGACATGGATTACGACGACCCGATGCAGAATCTGCACATTCACATCAAAAAGGGCTATCAGCACATGGACGGCAAGACGGCGGAAGGCTTTGTGCGGTTCAGGTACGGTTATGCGACGGCGGACATTGCGAGAACCGACGCGCAGAAGATATTCATGACGGCATTCATCAAAAAGGCGATAAGCCTTGAGGGAATCATGAACTTAAACAACCTCATTACCGAAATACGCTCAAATCTCAACACAAACGTTTCATTTGAAGACGCGATGTATTTTGCGACAAACGCCCTCGACGTCGACCTTTCGAGCATTACGATGTTTACCTGTCCCGGCACGTCGCTTTATCAGAACGGCGTATCCTACTACACCGTAAACAAGACGGCGGTTCTTGAAATGATAAACGAATATCTCAACAAATACGAAACTCCGCTGACAGAAGACGCGCTTTCGATAATCGAGCTATCCGACAGTTTACCTTACGGAAACGACACGTTTACCGTTTCCGACATAGACGACAACCAGCCTCATCTGGGCTTTGTGGTTCCGAAGCCTGTCTCCGACGAGCCGAAAGTCGATGAAGAAAATCCCGACGAACCCGACACCGGCGCCGGCGAAGAAAATCCCGACGGAAACACGGATGCGCAAAATCCCGACGGAGACGTTCAGAATACAGACGAGCCCGACAACACGGATGAAAACGCGCAAAGCGGAGAAAACGGAGGCGAAAATGCGGCTGAAACGGGTACGGAAGGCGGAAACTCACCGTCCGTAAATCCTCCGTCAGATGACGCTCCGATTATTTTCAAAAACGAAGACGAACAATAAACCACGAAAGGAAAATATAAAAATCTATGCTTAAAGACAAGAACGAAATATTACAGCTTGCGCTGGACATCGCAAAAATACTCGACAACAAGAAGGCTGTTGACGTCAAAATCTTAAAAATTGACGAAAAAACGGTTATTGCCGATTATTTCGTCATTGCGGGAGGTACTTCCACAACTATGGTAAACTCCCTTGCCGACGAGGTTGAGTACAAAATCGGCGAGGAAAAGGGAATAAAGCCTGCGAACATTGAGGGCAGAGGCCTTGGAAACTGGGTATTGCTCGATTACGAAAACGTTATCGTTCACATCTTCAATCCGCAGTCGAGAGATTTTTACAATCTCGAAAAGCTTTGGGCGGAAGGCACCGAAATTGAATTTGAAAAAACACAGGAATAAAATAACGGCGGCGTTTTCCACACCACCGACTGAAAGGCAGATATAAAAAATGAATTACGACTTCAAGAAGATCGAAAAGAAATGGCAGGAAGAATGGGAAAACAAAGGCGCTTTTCATGCAAAAAACGATTTTTCGCTCCCGAAATACTATGCTCTCGTCGAGTTCCCCTACCCGTCCGGACAGGGACTTCACGTGGGACATCCGCGTTCCTACACGGCGCTCGACATAGTTTCGAGAAAAAAGCGCATGCAAGGGTACAACGTTATGTACCCGATGGGCTGGGACGCCTTCGGACTTCCCACGGAAAATTTTGCGATAAAGAACAAAATTCATCCCAAAACGGTTACTGAAAAGAACATTGCCCGTTTCAAGAGCCAGCTTATGTCGCTCGGTCTTTCTTTCGACTGGTCAAGGGAAATAAACACAACCGACGAAAAATACTACAAGTGGACTCAGTGGATATTCATTCAGTTATTCAACCACGGCCTTGCCTACAAATCCAAAATGGCGGTCAACTGGTGCACGTCCTGCAAATGCGTGCTCGCAAACGAGGAAGTGGTAAACGGCGTTTGCGAGAGATGCGGAAGCGAGGTAATAAGACGTGAAAAGAGCCAGTGGATGCTCAAAATCACAAACTACGCCCAGCGTCTTATCGACGACCTTGATCTTGTCGACTTTATAGACAGGGTAAACGTCCAGCAGAAGAACTGGATAGGCCGCAGCGAAGGCGC
This sequence comes from Clostridiales bacterium, assembly GCA_016286245.1. Taxonomy (GTDB): domain Bacteria; phylum Bacillota; class Clostridia; order Oscillospirales; family CAG-382; genus UMGS882. The sequence goes on from JAEESG010000019.1 coordinate 4,475, forward strand.
GGAAGTTGATTTCGAGACGACTGCTGGCGAAAATCTGCGCGTTTACACGACGCGTCCCGACACGCTTTTCGGCGCAACCTACATGGTTATCTCCCCCGAGCATCCTTTTATCGAAAAGCATGCGTCGCTTATCAAAAATATAGACGAAGTAAACGCTTACAAGGCGGAAGCCGCAAAGAAGAGCGATTTTGAAAGAACGGAGCTTGCCGACAAGAAAGAGAAAACGGGCGTTGAAATAAAAGGAATACGCGCCGTAAATCCCGTAAACGGCAAAGATCTTCCGATTTTCGTATCCGACTACGTTCTCATAACCTACGGCACGGGCTCGATTATGGCCGTTCCCGCGCACGACACGAGAGACTGGGATTTTGCGAAGAAATTCGGACTTCCCATAATCGAGGTCGTAAGCGGCGGAGACGTTGAAAAAGAGGCGTTTACCGACGTTCAGACGGGAATTATGGTAAATTCCGGCTTTCTTGACGGGCTTGAAGTTTCGGAAGCCAAAGACAAGATAATCGACTGGCTCGTTTCAAACGGAAAAGGCGAAAGAAAGGTCAATTTCAAGCTTCGCGACTGGGTATTTTCAAGGCAGCGTTACTGGGGCGAGCCGATTCCGCTCATTTACTGCGAAAAATGCGGCTGGGTTCCCGTTCCCGAAAACGAGCTCCCTCTCACGCTTCCCGAGGTCGACTCGTTTGAGCCCGGTGCCGACGGCGAAAGCCCTCTTGCATCTCTCACCGACTGGATAAACTGCAAGTGCCCGAAATGCGCCGGATACGCAAAGCGCGAAACCGACACCATGCCTCAGTGGGCAGGCTCTTCATGGTATTTTCTCAGATACTGCGACCCGCACAACGACGCGTCGCTCGCTTCAAAGGAGGCTCTCGACTACTGGATGCCGGTTGACTGGTACAACGGCGGCATGGAGCACACGACGCTTCATCTTCTCTATTCGAGATTCTGGGCGAAATTCTTATACGACATAGGCATTCTCTCCTGCCCCGAGCCTTACGCAAAGCGCACGTCGCACGGCATGATCTTAGGTGAAAACGGCGAAAAGATGTCGAAATCGAGGGGCAACGTCGTAAATCCCGACGACATTATAAATGAATACGGCGCAGACACCATGCGTCTTTACGAAATGTTCATCGGAGACTTTGAAAAATCGGCTCCGTGGTCAAGCCAGAGTATAAAGGGCTGCAAGAGATTTTTGGACAAATTCGCTTCCCTTTCGCAAATCGCTGCCGGCAGAGGTGCAACCCCCGAACTCGAAAAGCCGTTTCACAAGACGATAAAGAAGGTTACGGAAGACATTGACAGCCTCAAGATGAACACCGCGATTGCTTCCATGATGGAGCTTATAAACGAAATTTCGGACAAGGGAAGTCTTACCCTTGACGAGCTCGAGACATTTACGCTTCTTCTCTGCCCGTTCGCCCCTCATCTTGCCGAGGAAATGTGGCACGAGGTTTGTGGAAAGGACACGTTTGCGTCCCTTGCGCCGTGGCCGTCGTTTGACGAAGCAAAAACGGTAGATGCGGTTTGCGAACTTGCCGTTCAGATATGCGGAAAATTCAAGGGCACTATCATGCTCGACGCCGGAACCTCCAAAGACGACGCGCTTGCCGCTGTAAAAGCAAGCGAAAAATTCTCTAAGCTTCTCGAGGGAAAAACGGTTATAAAGGAAATCGTCATCCCCGACAAGCTCATAAACATTGTCGTAAAATGACGCAATTTGATTAAATAATTTACATTTTGTTAATAATATTTTTTGTAATGCTATTGACATATTATGCAAATGTAGGTTATAATACCATATAGTATAGGGAAGAAATTTCTCTTTGCCAAAGCGCGGAGGGAGGGGAATATAGATGGCAGAAATTAAAATCAAGGAAAACGAATCACTTGACAGCGCTCTTCGCAGATTCAAGAGACAATGTGCAAGAAGCGGTGTTCTTACCGAGTTGCGTAAAAGAGAACATTATGAGAAGCCCAGCGTAAAGCGTAAGAAGAAGTCTGAGGCTGCTCGCAAGCGCAAATTCAAGTAAGAAAAATAATCTGATAATGGAAAGAGTCGGTAACACGGCTCTTTTTGTTTTCCTTTTTCGTCTTTCCGCGACGATAAGTAATAGTTTATACTTGTTTTTTTAATATTAAAGTGGTATAATATATTAATTTATAATTGCAAAAGAGGGTTAATAATGACATCCGACAACACAGCGATTATCAGAAAAATCAAAAAACTCAAAAAAGAAAAGAACGCGGTAATTCTTGCCCATCTTTACCAGGATCTCGAAATTCAGCACGCCGCCGACTTCTGCGGAGACAGCTTTGAGCTTGCCAAAAAGGCAAGAAGCACGGACGCCGAAAACATTATTTTCTGCGGCGTATCCTTCATGGCGGAAAGCGCGAAGATACTCAATCCCGAAAAGCACGTCTTTATTCCGAGAAAAGACGCCGGTTGCAGAATGGCGGACATGATTACGAAAGACGACGTATTGAAGCTTAAAGAAAAGCACCCGTCCGCCGCCGTTGTCTGCTACATCAATTCGAGCGCCGACACAAAATCGGTATGCGACATGTGCGTTACTTCCTCAAATTCGCTTAAAATCATCAAAAATATGAAAGAAAACGAGATTATTTTCGTTCCCGACAAAAATCTCGGCTCATATATCGCAAAGCAGCTTCCCGAAAAGAAATTTCATTTCTTCAACGGCTTCTGCCCCGTTCACAACAACATAAAGCTTGAAGAACTAAAGAAGGCAAAGGAGCTTCACCCCGGTTCGCTCGTTCTGGTACACCCTGAGTGCAGACCCGAAATATCCGACGCCGCCGACTTTGTCGGAAGCACGTCGGCAATAATAAATTTCGTAAAGGAATCAAACGAAAAATCCTTTATCATAGGCACCGAAAAGGCGATAGTCGAAAAGCTTACGGAAGAATGCCCCGAAAAAGACGTATTTTTGATAGCGGACCACGTGGTGTGCAGAAACATGAAGCTTACAAGCCTCGAGGATTTGCTTTATACGCTTGAAGACCTCGACGACGAGGTAATTCTTCCCGACGGCGTTATGATTTCCGCAAGAACTTGTCTTGACAATATGATGAAAGCAGGAAGCGCGAAATAATTTATGAGAAGATATTTATTCAACACAAAAGAGCTTGTCAACAATAACGAAATATTCGACGTAATCATCGTCGGCGGCGGACTTGCAGGCCTTTACTGCGCGCTGAACGTCGATCCGTCGAAAAGTGTCGCCATTATCGTAAAAGGACACATTGACGGCGGAAGCTCGTATCTTGCGCAGGGCGGAATCGCGGCGGTTACGAAAAAATGGGATTCCTTTGAATCTCACATAAAGGACACCCTTACCGCAGGCGCGGGACACTGCGATGAAAGCGCGGTAAAGGTTCTCGTTACGGAAGGTCCCGAAATAATCAACGACATGATAAGGATCGGCGTTCCGTTTGACAAGGACGAAAACGGCGAAATTATCGTTACGAGAGAGGGCGGACACAGCTGCAGGAGAATTCTTCACTGCGGCGGAGACGCGACGGGAAAGATTATGACCGAAACTCTCGGAAAACGGGCGATGGAACGCGAAAACATCAAAATTTTCTTCGACACGTTTTTCGTGGACGTTACGACAGACAGGAACGGCACGAGCGGCGTTGTCGTAAACGACGGCGAGCACAACCGCGTTATGTTCTCGCGAAACGTCGTTATCGCGACGGGCTCGATAGGTCAGTTATACAAGTATTCCACAAACCCGAAAAACTCCACGGGAGACGGAATTGCGGCGTGTCTGCGTGCGGGAACGCCCTGCAAGGACATGGAATTCGTACAGTTTCATCCGACGGCTCTTGCAAAGGGCGTTGAAAACGGAAGAATGTTTCTCGTTTCGGAGGCCGTGCGCGGTGAGGGCGGTATACTCAAGAACTCCAAAGGCGACGCGTTCATGTACAACAAGCATTCGCTTCGCGACCTTGCCCCGAGAGATATCGTAACGAGGGAAATCTTAAAGGATTTGCAGAAAACGGGCGACCCGTTCGTATATCTTGACGTATCGGACATGTCGGAGGAATTCTTTGCCTCCCGCTTCCCCACCATTTTCCAGAAATGCCGCTCCCTCGGCATACACGTGCCCTCAGAGCACATTCCCGTTCACCCGACCGAGCATTACATGATGGGCGGAGTGAAAACCGATATTCACGCAAGAACCGCGATAAGCGGCCTTTATGCGTGCGGCGAGACGGCGTGCACGGGCGTTCAGGGTGCAAACAGGCTTGCGAGCAACTCCACGCTTGAGTGTCTCGTTTTCGGCAGACGTGCGGCGCTTCAGATAAACGGTGATTTTCGCAGTCCGGACGGTTACGCTTTTGTGCTTCCCGAAAGCGAAGTTTTCGAGGAAAAGTGTCCTGACGACGAGGAAATAGACAAGGACATACAATATATGAAATCGCTCATGACCAAAAACGTCGGCGCGATAAGGCATACGGCGGAGCTTGAATATGCGCACGCCGAGCTTGACAGAATATACGACAAATACAGAAGAAAAAATCTTTCAACTATAAAGCAGTACACGGTATTCAACGCGGCAATGGCGTCCACGGTCATTGCGGAAAGCGCTTGTGCGCGCCGCGAGAGTATCGGCTCACACTACATCGTTGACTGATAATCGAAAGGCAGGAAAAAAATGTTCTATTTAGACAATCCGCAGATTGACCAGATAATAAAACTCGCGTTAAGCGAGGATATAGGAATGGGAGACATCACAACCCTTTCCACAATACCCTCCGAAAAAACGGCGGACGGAAAATTTATTGCAAAAGAAGATATGGTTATATGCGGAATCGACCTTGCGGATTATATTTTCAAAAAATTTGACGCGTCTGTTGTATTCACTCCGAATTTCAAGGACGGGGACGCCGTCAAGAAGGGCGAAGTCATAGCGACCGTCAGCGGAAATGCAAGAACGCTTCTCGTATGCGAAAGAACGGTGCTCAATTTCATGCAGCATCTTACGGGAATAGCGTCAAAAACGGCGCAGGCCGTAAAAAGCGTCGAAGGTACGAAGGCGAAAATCGCCGACACAAGAAAAACCGTTCCCGGTCTTAGGGTCCTTGAAAAATACGCAATCCTTGCCGGAGGCGGCACCAATCACAGATTCAATCTCGCGTCGGGAATTCTTATAAAGGACAATCACATTGCGGTTTCCGGCGGAATCAAAAACGCAATAGAAAATGCAAGAAACGCGGCTCCGCAAACCCTCAAAATTGAGGTTGAGGTTGAAAATATCGAGCAGTTAAAGGAAGCGCTTGAAGCAAAAGCCGACATCATCATGCTCGACAACATGTCAAACGAAATGATGGCGGAATGCGTTAAAATAATCGACGGCAGAGCGATTGTCGAAGCAAGCGGCAACATGGGCGAGAAGGATTTGACACAGGTTGCGAAAACCGGAGTCGATATCATCTCGATAGGCGCGCTCACGCATTCGGTAAAAGCCGCCGACATAAGTCTGAAATTCAAAATATCATAATTTTTTCATTTTTCCGTCGAAAAGAGGTGAGAATTTTTGGGAATCATAAACGTACTTGACAAACAGACGGCAAATCTTATCGCGGCAGGAGAAGTGGTCGAAAGACCAGCTTCGGCGGTAAAGGAAATGCTCGAAAACTGCGCAGACGCGCTCTCGTCCAACGTTACCGTAGAAATAAAGGACGGAGGCACGACGTTTATACGCATAACTGACGACGGATGCGGCATAATGAGAGACGACGTTCCCAAAACAATTCTCAGGCACGCGACGAGCAAAATAAAAACGGGCGCCGATCTTGAAGCGATAGGCACTCTCGGCTTTCGCGGAGAAGCTCTTGCGGCTATCGCCACCGTTTCAAAGCTCAGAATATTGACAAAGAGAAAAGAAGACGAGATGGGAAGCTCGTTCGAGTGCGTTTTCGGCGAACCGACCGACGTCATTGACGCGGGCTGTCCCGACGGAACGACGATAATTGCGGAAAATATTTTTGAAAACACGCCGGCAAGGCGGAAATTCTTAAAAAAGAACTCGACGGAAGCAATCGCGGTACAGGCGGTATGCGAAAAATTCGCGCTTTCCCGCCCGAACATAGCGTTAAAGCTCATTTCCGACGGAAACGTAAAGCTGCAGACTCCCGGCGACGGAGTCCTTAAAAACGCGATTTACGCGTCAATCGGCAGGGATTTTGCCGTAAATTTACTTCCCGTCGATTATGAATATTTGAGAATTCGCGTTTACGGTTTTATCGGCAAGCCCGAAATATGCCGTCCAAACAGAAATATGCAGAACTTTTTCGTAAACGGCAGATACATAAAGAGCAGAACGCTTATGGCGGCGATTGAAGAAGGCTTCAGGGGCTTCTGCCCCGTCGGAAAATTTCCCGCGTGCGTGCTTTTCGTCGAAACGGACTTAAAGCTTGTGGACGTAAACATTCATCCTGCAAAGCTCGAAGTGAAGTTCTCCGACGAGAGAATTATTTTCGACACGTTTTATTTTGCCGTGAAAAATGCGCTTGCGGCGGCTTCCTCCTCTATTTTTTCATTCAACGCCGAGGAAGAATACGTAAAAAACGAAAAACCTGCCGAAAGAAATTCCGAAAACGCTGTCGAAAAAGTGAACTTTTTCGATTTACCTTCGCAAAATACGCCGCAAACCGCGCCGAAAACCGAATTTTCAAAAGCGGACGTCCCGTTTGCGCCGATTTCGCGCGATTTCAGTGATTTTCCCGAAAAAGCGGAGCAAAAAAGCGTGCAGGTTACTTCGGAAATTCCGAAAATAGAGAAAAACACGGTTTACGAGCAGCAGGAAATAATCGGAAAAACCGAGCTTGAAAAGCCGATATACGTCGGCGAAACGTTCGACACGTATTTAATCGTGCAATACCGCAAAAGCATGTATCTTATTGACAAGCATGCGGCGCACGAGAGAATAATTTACGAAAAAATCAAGCATGCGTCCGACAACAACGAAGCGCAGTTTTTGATTGAGCCTTTTACCCTTCCGCTTACTCCGAAAGAATTTGAGGCGGCAAGGCAGAACGTCGCTTATTTCAAAAAAACGGGCTTTGATTTTGAGGAATTCGGAAGCGACACAGTGCTTATACGCTCCATGCCGAGCATACTTGACGTTTCCGACGTAAAGGACGTTTTCACCTTCCTTGCCGGAAGTCTTGCCGAAGGAAACAGCAAATCGGCGGGCGAAATATTTGACAGAGCGCTTTTCACCGCGGCGTGCAAGGCCGCGATAAAGGGCGGAAACAAGAACACCGAAATCGACAACGTCTTTATAATAAACGAAATTTTCACAAACGACGCGGTTTTATACTGCCCTCACGGCAGGCCCGTAATTTATGAGCTATCGCGCTCGAAACTCGAAAAAATCTTCGGCAGATAAAAGGATATTTTTATGTTTGTATTACTCAAAAAGGAAAATAATGCGCGCAGAGGCAGATTCATAACGCCTCACGGCGTAATTGAAACCCCCGTTTTCATGAACGTCGGCACGTCCGCCGCAATAAAGGGCGCCGTGGGCACCGACGACTTAAAGCAGATAAAATGCCAGGTTGAACTGTCAAACACCTATCATCTTCACGTCCGTCCCGGCGACGACGTAATAAAGGAGCTCGGCGGACTTAGGAAGTTTTTCAACTGGTACGGCCCGGTACTCACCGACAGCGGCGGATTTCAGGTATTTTCGCTTGCGGTGCTGCGCAAGATAAGCGACGAGGGCGTACTTTTTGCCTCCCACATGGACGGAAAGCGCATTTTCATGGGTCCGAAAGAGAGCATGAAAATTCAGTCGAATCTCGGCTCCACCATCGCAATGGCGTTTGACGAATGCGTTGAAAACCCCGCCGAATACTCATACGCACGCGCGGCGTGCGAGAGAACCACGCGCTGGCTTCACATCTGCAAGGAGGAGCTCTTAAAAAACAATGCGCTTCCCGACGCGGTAAACCCGAAGCAGATGCTTTTCGGAATAAATCAGGGCTGCACCTACGCCGATTTACGCAAAGACCACATGAAGAGCATTTCCGAGCTTGACCTTGACGGATATGCGATAGGCGGACTTGCCGTAGGTGAAACGGTGGAAGAGATGTACTCGATAATCGAGGAAGTCGAGCCGTTCATGCCCGAAAACAAGCCGAGATATCTTATGGGCGTGGGAACGCCGGTAAACATTCTTGAAGCGGTAAGGCGCGGAGTCGACTTTTTCGACTGCGTGATGCCGAGCAGAAACGCGCGCCACGGCAATCTTTTCACGTCAAAGGGGCTTATGAACCTCAACAACAACAAATACGAGCGCGACCCGCGCCCGATAGACGAAAGCTGCGACTGCCCCGCGTGCAGAAATTTCTCGCGTGCGTACATACGGCATCTTTTCAAAGCGCGAGAGCTGCTTGCAATGCGGCTTTGCGTGCTCCACAACCTGTATTTTTACAATACGCTCATGGAAAAGATAAGAGCCGCGCTCGACGAGGGAAAATTTGAAGAATTTTTCAAAGCAAACGTCGAAATCTTAGGCTCGCGCGTCGACGACTGAATGAAAAAACGGAAGGATTTATCCTTCCGTTTTTTCATATAATCAGCATCGCGTCTCCGAACGAGAAAAATCTGTATTTTTCTTTTACGGCTTCTCTATACGCTTCCAGAATCTTTTCCCTGCCGGCAAGCGCCGAAACGAGCATTATAAGCGTGCTTTCGGGCAGGTGAAAATTGGTAATGAGGCAGTCGAGCGCCTTGAATTTATACCCGGGATATATGAATATCTCGGTATTTGCGCTTTTGGCGGTCAGCATTCCGTTTTCGTCGCATGCGCTCTCTATCGTTCTGCACGAGGTCGTGCCGACGCAGAAAATACGTCCGCCGTTTTTCTTTGTCTGATTAAAGGCCTCTGCGCTCTCCTGAGACACCGTATAGTATTCGCTGTGCATTTTATGGTCGGTGATTACGTCCTCTTTTACCGGTCTGAAGGTTCCCAAGCCGACGTGGAGCGTAACGTATATGAGTTTTACGCCTTTTTTTTCTATTTTTTCGAGCAGTTCTTTTGTGAAATGAAGTCCCGCCGTGGGTGCGGCGCTGGAGCCCTCATATTTTGCGTAAACGGTCTGATATCTGTCTTTCGGGCTGTTTTTATTTGTTATATACGGCGGAAGCGGCGTCTGTCCGACCTCGTCGAGTATCGAGAAGAACTCTCCGTCAAAGGTAAATTCGACAATTCTGTTTCCGTCTTCGCAAACTTCCTTGACTTCCCCGCTCAGTTTATCGGAAAACTTGATTTTAGTACCCTTATGCATTTTTTTGCCCGGTCTTACTATCGTTTCCCACGTTTTTTCGTCGATTCTTTTTAAAAGCAGAACCTCGATATCGCTGCCCGACGGCTCGCTTTCGATTTTCCCGTCCGCCGATTTTGCGTATCTTTTTCCGTGCAGTCTTGCGGGAATTACCTTTGAGTCGTTAAGCACGAGCGCGTCCCCTGCGTTTAAGTAATCGACTATATCGTAAAAATGCTTATGACTTATTTTCCCCGTCTTTCTGTCGAGCACCATAAGTCTTGAATTATCCCTTTTTTCAGCCGGAGTCTGCGCAATAAGCTCCTCGGGCAGTTCGTAATAATATTGTGATTTTAACAGTTCTTCTTTTTTTTCCATATTTTTCCGCAATTCTATTTTGTAGTATCAACAAGCAGTGTAAGCTTCTTTGTCTTGCTCACCGAAAGATTGCTGTCAAGCGTTATAACGTTTCCCTCTATCGAGCACGGCCAGAGTCTTCCGCCGTAAAGCACCTTATACGGTCTGTGCGGGCATTTTATCTTTCGTATCTTTACGCTTCCCGATTCGATAATTATATCAATATAATCTATTCCCTGCTCCACGTATCCGTACGCCTCGTCGAAGCTTATAAAGCCGGAAAAGGTATTTTCATCAAGCAGATATTCTTCGTTCGGAGAAATATTCAGCACAAGAGTATTCTTATCGTATTCAAATCCCGAGCATGCTGACAGAATCACCGCTCCGGCGCACAAATCCTCCTGCGTTTTCGCTTTTTTCAAGACGTTTTGCGCAACTTCCAGAGCCTTTTCGGTATATTTTAATTTTTCAAGCGCGGCGCTTGTGAGAAAATCGTTGTTTTCGCCGCATACGTCAAGCGACTGTGCCGCTTTTTGCAGCGTTTCGTGCGAAAAAAGTTCAAATCCCGCGATACTCTGCGTCATCATGCAGACGGAAAGTATTTCCGACGAAAGAGCGCTTATGTTTTCTTCCACAAAAGCGTCAAACGTCTTTTTGAAGACGTTATATTTATCGAGATAACCGTTTCTTCTCTTTTTATCCTTTAATATATCCGCCGTTTCTATCATAATACTGATACAGCACAGCATAAGCGACATAAGATATATTTTCTTTGTCTCGGGAACGATTTCGTTTATTCTTTTATATAAAATCTCCGTCATATACGAAATATCCACCCAGTTCTGTGAGAAAAACCGAAGATCCGACCTGTATTTATACGACGAATAAAGATTTACGACGCACAAAAGACGTCCGTATATCTCCTCCTCGCTGCAGTCGGTATCGTAAAGCGACGGCGCCTTCGGCGCGTCGGTATTGTTTTCGTCCGCTTTTTTCGGGGAAATGAGTTCCTTTATGCGCTCGACCGGCTCGGAATCGTAAAGCCCCGGGAAAAAGAATATGCTGTCGGCAAGCATTGCCTGTTTTTTATAGTTGCTTTCGCAAAAATTATGTATAACTCCGTTGCTGTCGCGCGACACCTTGACGCTCTTTTGCGAAAACAGCGACAACGAAAGAATTTCTTTCATTTCCGGCGCCATACACGTATTCATATAGGCGTTTCTGAAGCTTTTGCTGTCGTTATACAGTCTTGTATAATTTGAAAAGCAGTATCTTATGCAGTCAAGAAGCGTCGGAAAATAGTGGGTATAATAATTCTTTTCGGCATATTTTAAATTTTTGCCCGCAAAATACGGGAAGTTCCACGAAAGAAGAAACCTTACGTTTTCTTTTGAAAAAGCCGGAATTCTCACGCTTGCGCAAAGAAGCGCGGTATTGTCGTTCATTCCGAGATTTTCAAATCTGTTGCTTAAATATCCTTTGCCGCTTTGCAGTTTTTCAAGTGATTTTTCTGCGTTTCCGTTATCCGTTCCGAAAAACGAAAATCCGGGTGAGGTGCAGGAAATGCCTATATGCCCCTTTTCAACGGCAGGCACCTTATCCGACTGTTCGGAAAGCTCGATATAGCACGCTCCGTTTTCAGCGTCAAAGCCGAACACCGCTTTTCCTTTTTCAAAAGCCGTCGAAACCGTGGCGCAAATCGACACGGATACGCTTTTTTCCGTCAGGTTTTCTATTTCAAAATCGTAAAAAACGGCGGGAATTCCCGAGTCCACGGAATTATGAAGGGACGTCGGGTTGAAGGACGTCTGTCTTACGCGCACCCTTTCGCTTTTACACTGCGATTTCACGAACGGGAATTCGGGGGTAATATTAAATTCGTCCGCGTGCTTTATTCCGCCGTCCTCCGTTCCCTTTGAAAGAAGGAAACATTCCTCGTTTTTATTTTCGTCGGACGTATAGACTGCAAATTCAAGTTTTCCGGACGTACTTTCAAAAAGACCGCTGTCTTTATTTCTTACAAATCCGTCAAACGAGGCAATGCCGTATTTATCCACAGACGCGCATCCCGTTCCTATTCCTCCGAGCAGGTATTTTATTTTTTCGTTTTGTATCACGGCATTCCCTCCCTTTTATCTTTTCGGTAAAGTATTGTTATTATAACATATCCGAAAAATTATTGCAATACTTACGACTGTCATTAAAGTGCAATTTTATTGACAATAAGTGTTGAAAAAAAACGGTTTTTAATGTATAATTATTATGATATATTATGTATTATTGAAAAGAAGTGATATTGTGTCTTACATAAATAATGGTAATTTTTTAAATATTGGTATCGACGTCGGCTCGACCACCGCAAAAATACTTATAGAAGACGACGGCAAAGTAATATACAAACGGTATGAAAGGCACTTTTCAAAGGTTCGCGAAAAAATTGCAGAGCTCGTGCAAAACGCTTTTCCGTATATAGAAGGCAAAAAAATCAAATGCGCGCTGAGCGGCTCGGCGGGCCTGGGTATTGCAAACGAAACGGGAATTCCCTTTGTACAGGAGGTTTTTGCGACAGCCGAAACGGTTAAAAAATTTGAGCCCGACACCGACGTCGTAATTGAACTCGGCGGAGAGGACGCGAAAATAATATTTTTTTCAGGCGGACTTGACGAGAGAATGAACGGCTCGTGCGCGGGCGGTACGGGCGCGTTTATAGACCAGATGGCGTCTTTGCTCGACGTAACCCCCGACGAGCTCGACGAGCTGTCATTGAAGGCGGAGCGGATTTATCCGATAGCCTCGCGCTGCGGAGTTTTCGCAAAAACCGACATTCAGCCGCTCTTAAATCAGGGTGCGAGAAAAGAAGACGTTGCGGCAAGCATTTATCAGTCCGTCGTTAATCAGACGATTTCCGGACTTGCGCAGGGCAGAAAAATTAAAGGAAAGGTTATGTTCTTGGGCGGTCCTTTAAGTTTTTGTTACGGTCTTCGCAAGCGTTTTATCGAAACGCTCCGTCTCGACAAGGAACACACAGTATTCCCCGATTATGCGAAGTTTGCGGTTTCCTACGGCGCGGCTTTATATGCGTCGAAGCAGTCGGACGTATTCGACTTTGAGTCATTATGCAAAAAAATCGAGTCTTCCGCCGGCAAAACAAAAAAAATAAACTCCGAAAGCGCGCTTTTTAAAGACGAAAAGGAACTTGAAGAATTCAAGGCGCGCCACAACCGCGCGGACGTCAAGAGAGCAAACATTTCCGAATACGTCGGAAAAGCGTATCTCGGCATTGACTGCGGCTCGACGACGACAAAACTCGTCCTGATTTCGGAAAACAACGAGCTTTTATACAGTTATTACGACTCAAACAAAGGAAACCCCGTTGAAATTGTAAGGAACGAGCTTGAAAAAATATATTCCCTCTCGGGCGACCGTGTCAGAATCGCCTCCGCCGCATGCACGGGTTACGGCGAGGAGCTCATAAAGAACGCGTTTTCGCTTGACTGCGGAGTGGTGGAGACGCTCGCGCACTTAAAGGCAGCAAAATTCTTCAATCCGAACGTCGATTTCATCCTCGACATAGGCGGTCAGGACATCAAGTGCTTTCGCGTAAAAAACGGCGCGATCGACAGCATTATGCTAAATGAAGCCTGCTCTTCGGGCTGCGGCTCGTTTATAGAAACCTTTGCAAAATCAATGGGTTACAGCATCGAGGAGTTCAGCGACCTCGGACTTCTTGCCAAAAATCCCGTAAATCTCGGAACGCGATGCACGGTATTCATGAATTCCTCCGTAAAACAGGCGCAGAAGGACGGTGCGGACGTATCCGACATCTCGGCAGGCCTTTCGCGCAGCGTGGTCAGAAATGCGATATACAAGGTTATACGTGCGTCAAGCGCATCGGAGCTCGGCGAAAACATTGTCGTTCAAGGCGGAACGTTCCTTAACAACGCGGTGCTCAAGAGCTTTGAGCGCGAAATAGGACACAACGTCATAAGACCTGAAATTTCCGGTCTTATGGGTGCTTTCGGCGCGGCGTTATACTCGAAAATGCACGAAAAGCAGAGCGGCTCGACGGTTATTTCAAGGCAAGAGCTTGCAAATTTCAGCCACAAATCGTTTTCGTCCGTTTGCAGGGGCTGTACCAACAACTGTCATCTGACAATTAACGTTTTCGGCAACGGAAACAGATTTATTTCCGGCAACAAGTGCGAAAAAGGTGCGGGCATCAAGGCTCCCTCGTCCGAAAACTCCTTTAATTTATACGAATTCAAGAGAAATCTCATTTCGGACGTAATTTCAAAAAAATGCGCCAACCCTACGCGCACGTCGGTTATAGGGCTGCCGCTTTCCCTCGGAATGTACGAGCTTATTCCGTTATGGTACAACATTTTCACGTCGCTCGGTTACGACGTTATAGTTTCCGATTTTTCCACGAGAAACACCTATCTCAAGGGGCAGCAGACAATACCGTCGGACACGGCGTGCTACCCGGCAAAGCTTATGCACGGGCACATTGAGGAGCTTATCGAAAAAGGCGCGGACATCATTTTCTATCCGTGTTTAAGCTACAACACAGATGAAAAAGCTTCGTCAAACCACTACAACTGTCCCGTCGTCGCCTACTATTCGGAGCTTCTTTACGGCAACGTCGAAAATCTCTCGAAGGTAAAATTCCTATACCCCTATCTTTACATAAACGACAAAAAAATACTCTCGTCCCATCTTCACAAGTCCCTGCTCGAAATAGGCGAAACGCTTAGGAAAAGGGACGTCGACAAGGCGGTAGGTGCGGGCTTTGACGCATACGAAAAGCACATGGAAAAAATCCGTCTCGAAGGCGAAAGGGCGGTAAAATATGCGCGTGAAAGCGGAAAAACGCTTCTCGTGCTTGCGGGTCGTCCCTACCACATAGACCCCGAAATCGGGCACGGAATAGACAAATTATGCGCGTCGCTCGGCTTTATTACGGTAAGCGAGGACAGCGTATGGCATCTTGCAAAGAAAAAAGCTGCGGTCCACGTTCTCAATCAATGGACCTATCATTCGCGTCTTTACAACGCCGCGCAGTTCGTATGCGAGAACGACTTTGCACAGCTCGTTCAGCTCGTTTCGTTCGGCTGCGGAATAGACGCCATTACGACAGACGAGGTAAAGGAAATACTTGAAAATTCAAACAAGCTTTACACCCAGATAAAAATCGACGAGATAACCAATCTCGGAGCCGTTAAAATAAGGCTCAGAAGTCTTATCGGCGCAATCGAGGAAAGGAGGATGTCAGATGCAGGCGCAGGACAATAACAATATATTTGAAAGCGAAAATTGCAATCTTTCAAGCGGCGACCACACTGTGTTTACAAAAGACATGCTCGACTACACGATTCTCGTGCCGACGATGCTCCCGATGCATTTCAAGATAATGACGGGAATTCTGCGCGCCTTCGGCTACAACGCGGTTTTACTCGAAAACTACGATTCGAGCGTTACGGAATACGGTCTGAAATACGTTCACAACGACACGTGCTACC
>JAEESG010000113.1 GCA_016286245.1 Clostridiales bacterium
TTATGGGCTTTGACATTATCAAAGCGCCCAACGGAACGACGGTGGAAAATGCGAATTTTATACCGACCGTCTGTCAGTATAATTATAACGTGAGAGAGTTTAAGATATATAAGTTTTCTGAATATACCGAAGAGCTTGAAAAAGCGCACGGAGCGCATAAATTTGATTCGTCAATGTCTTATAAATATATGAAAAAGATTATAACCGACGAGATTCCTGATGAATTTCTGATTGAGGATTTTTACAGAAATTAAAGAAAAATCAAGAAAACAAACGAAATTGTCTTTATTTTTGAAAAAGTTTACAATTTCTCTTGACAAAAGCAGAATATATGGTATATAATAACTATAAATGTGAATACGTTTCTTTGAACTTTATATAAGTTCATACCCGGAAAGAGAGGTGCATCATAAGTGTTAAGAACATATCAGCCGAAAAAACGTCAGAGAAAAGTTGAACACGGCTTCAGAAAACGTATGAAAACAGCCAACGGAAGAAAAGTTTTGAAGAGAAGACGTGCAAAGGGCAGAATAAGACTTACTTATTAATGAAGTCTGATAAAGAGCGTGGTTCGATAGTCTGCAAGAACGCAGAATGCTTGGGACTTCGCTCTTTTTTCATTAAAAGTACGCGCTTGTTGAATTTGTTTGAAAAATGATTAAAAAACTTTATCCGCTTTGTGAAAACCACTTGTTTTCAAAGGCATACAGAAAAGGAAAAAGCGCAGTATCGAAATACGTTGCGGTATACGTGCTGAATAATTACGACAGAAAAGCGGCGCCGCAAAGCTCCACAAAGCTCGGAATAACGATAAACAGAAAGCTTGGAAAAGCGGTAAAAAGAAACCGTGTAAAACGTATGATACGGGCGGCTTACAGAATGAATCTTCCCGAGCTTAAGCAAGGGTATCTGATTGTTGTCGCCGCAAGGGGAGCGGCTTTTTCCAAAGGAATAAAGACAAAAGACGTTTATGAAAGTATGCGGTATTGTTTTGAAAAACTTGGAATTTGTGAGGAAAAACGATAAATAAGCTATGAAACACATATGCATATTTTTAATAAAACTGTATCAGAAAATATTATCACCTTTAAAGCGCAACCCGTCGTGCAGATTTTATCCGACGTGCTCGCAGTATGCTATCGAGGCGTATAAGGTTCACGGTTTTTTTGTCGGGACGGGGCTTACCGTGTGGCGTGTTTTACGATGCAACCCGTTTTCAAAAGGGGGATTTGATCCCGTTCCTCCGAAAAAGACAAAAAAGAAAACAGTATAATTGATGAAAGAGGAAAAACTGTAATATGAATATACCTGTAATTACACCGGCATTCGGCGCGGTTATCGGCTGGATGTATAAAAACATATGTTTTGAAAACTATATGTTTACGCTTGTTTTGTTTGCTGTTTTTGTAAAACTGCTTTTGTTCCCGCTCGGAATAAAACAGCAGAAAACATCTCTCAAGCAGGCGAAAGTAAGACCTATGGAAGCCGCCATAAGAAAAAAGTATGCCGGAAGAAACGATAAAGCAACCCAGCAAAAGATGCAGCAGGAGATAATGGAGCTGTATAAGACGGAAAACGTAAATCCCGCGGCAGGCTGCTTGCCGCTGCTTTTGCAGATGCCCATACTGTTTGGTCTTTACAGCGTTATCGTAAATCCGCTGAAATATATTGCAGGATTTTCAAATGAAATTATAAACGTGCTCAACGGCGCATTCGGAATGAGAGCAAACTATGATATAAATATCTTAAAAGCCATTACCGATATGGGCACGTCCGTAAAACCCGCAATTATTGATAATATAAATAACGGACTTGCGGGCGCGAATATAACGTCTGTAAACGCAAACGGTCTTGTTTCGCAAATAAGCGAGCTTACCAACCACTTTACCGTTGCGGGTATTGACCTTACGGTAAATCCCACGTTTGCGTGGAATATCTATCTTATAATACCGATTCTGACGTTTGTGTTTGCATTTTTCAGCACAAAAATAATAAGAAAATTCACGTATCAGACGCAGCAGGCGCAGGACGCTCAGTCGAGCATGGCGCTTATGGACTGGACTATGCCGCTGTTTTCGGTGTGGATTTCGTTTTCGCTTCCGTCGGCAATCGCTATTTACTGGATACTCCAGAATATTCTTTCCGCAATTCAGCAGATAGTTCTTTATAAAATGTATCCCATTCCGCCCGTAACGGATGAGGAATTGAAAGAAGCGGAGCTTAAATTAAAGGGCAGATATACCGAAAACGTAAAGAACACAAAACTTGAGGAGCCCGATTATTCTTCACCTATTTACGAAGACGTCCCGGAGCCTTCATTTGACGAAACTCCGAGTATTTCCGTTTCGTCCGCGCCGAACGGGCTTACCGGTAAAATAAAGAACCGCATTAAAGAAACAGGAAAGCCGCTTAAGGCAAGACGCAAGATATAATCGTTATTACGGCAGGACAAATGAATTACGTGTTTTGAGGAGCCTGCTTTGTTATAGAAAGGAATAAAAATGGAAGAAGTAACAGTAAAGGCCAAAACAGTCGACGAAGCGCTCAAAAAAGGCGCCGAGCTTCTCGGAAAAAGGGTCGAAGACGTTGATTACGCCATTTTGGGAGAATCCAAAAAAGGCTTTTTGAAGATGTTCGGTTCCGAAGTGGAAGTTAAGGTCTACTGCGACGGCACAAATTCAATTCTCGAGGACAGCGGATTGTCCAAATCAAAAAAAGACAACACGGTAAAGGAAAACCGCGGCGAAACATCGTCAAACATTGAGGAAAAAGTTGTCGAGTTTCTCAATATGGTAATTTCCGATATGCGTCTCAATGCGAAAGCAAGCGTTGAGAGAGTTGACGAAAAACTTTCAAAAGACGGCAAATCGTATGACAAGGACATTCGTATCGTAATTACCGGAAACGGACTCGGTATGCTTATAGGCAGACACGGAGACGTGCTTGACGCTCTGCAGTATCTTGCAAATATTTTTGTGGGAAGATGCCCGAAAAATGACTCTAAACAAGAATATATAAGAGTAATAATCGACATTGAAAATTACAGGGCAAAAAGAGAAGAAACCCTCAAAGCTCTTACAAGACGCGTTTCTTCAAAGGTTCTTGCAACAGGAAGAAACTTCACGCTCGAGCCGATGAGTGCGTATGAAAGAAGAATAATTCATTCCGAGGCTCAGCATATCAAAGGCGTTCATACGTTCTCTATAGGAACGGAGAGCAGCAGACGCGTTGTAATTGCATACGGTGAAGACGTGGATAACGTGGAAGACGATGAATAAAACGGAGGTAGTAATATGAAAATCACGAAAGAAACGATTATAGGCGAAATACTTGACAAAGCACCCGAATGCACGCCGATTTTCCTTGCAATCGGAATGCATTGCCTCGGCTGTCCCGCATCGAGAGGGGAAAGCATCGAAATGGCATGTCAGGTGCACGGAGTTGACCCGGACGAGCTTGTTAAAAAACTTAACGAGCTTGTTGAAAAGAAATAAGATGGGTAGAAACCTGACTCTACCGAGCAGAAGGTTGACAGTGGCGGCAGAGTTTGCCGCCGCTGTTTTGTTTGAAGGCGAGAAGGGCAGAAAACTTTGCGCCTGCGACGTCGGCTGCGACCACGCGAAGCTTTCGGTATACCTTGTGCAATCGGGAATTTGTGAAAAAGTGCTTGCCTGCGATATAAACGACGGACCCGTCGAAAAGGCGAAAAAAGCGGTAAGGACGAGAAAACTTCTTGATAAAAGCCTGTCCGAATATATTGAGGTGGTACAGAACGACGGGCTGAAAAACTTCGACAACAGACACTTTGACAGAGTTTTTATTCTCGGTATGGGCGGAGAATTGATTTCCGATATCATCTCAAACGCACCGGAAAGTATAAAGTATTCTAAAAATACGGGTTTCGTTCTTCAGGCAATGGCGAGTGAATATGACTTAAGAAAATATCTGTGCAA
>JAEESG010000114.1 GCA_016286245.1 Clostridiales bacterium
CTGCACATGTAAGACGTTCTGCGTGCGGACCGCTGTATTTCGGTAAACTCGCTTGAAGCGAGAGTGCCTTTCGGCGACCTTGATTTTGTAAAATACGTAATGTGCCTCGATCCCGAAATGAAAATCAACAAATACGGAAAAGGAAAATATTTATTAAGACACGCGTTTGAAGGACTCGGATATCTGCCCGACAGCATTCTGTGGCGTGAAAAAGCGGCGTTTTCCGACGCGGTCGGACACTCCATGGTCGATTATTTAAAGGAGTACGCCGAGACGAAGTATACCGACGAAGAATTTGAGGAAAAGCGCAAAAAATATGATTTTGCACAGCCTTTTACAAAGGAATCGCTTTTGTACCGCGAGATATTTGAAAAATATTATCCCGGTCAGGCGCAGATGGTTGTTGATTTCTGGATGCCGAACAAGTCGTGGGAGGGCTGCAACGTAAACGACCCGTCCGCGCGCGTTCTTTCAAACTACGGCGAAAGCGGAAAATAAAAACAGCGGTTTTACGGAGGGAAAAATATGGAAAAGAAAGCTCAGTTATACGAGGGAAAGGCAAAAAAGGTTTACGCCACGGACGACGAAAATTTACTCATCGTTTCCTATAAGGACGACGCGACGGCATTTAACGGACAAAAGCGCGGAACGATAGAGGGAAAAGGCGTTATCAACAACAAAATGAGCAATATTCTGATGGCTCTTTTGGAGGAAAACAAAATCCCCACGCATTTCGTAAAGGAACTAAGCGACAGGGAAACGCTGGTTAAAAAGGTTAAAATCGTGCCGCTCGAAGTAATTGTCCGCAACGTTTCGGCAGGCTCGTTTTCAAAAAAGTACGGTGTGGAGGAAGGCATCGTCTTTGATGAGCCAACGATAGAATTTTCCTATAAAAACGACGAACTCGGAGACCCGCTTTTGAACGATTACCACGCGCTTGCGCTGAAACTCGTAACTAAGGACGAGCTTGAAACAATAAAAAAATACGCTTTTCGTATAAACGAAATTTTAAAAAAGGTATGGAGCCTTTGCAAAATAACGCTCGTCGATTTCAAGCTTGAATTCGGAAAACTTTCCGACGGCAGAATAGTGCTTGCCGACGAGATAAGCCCCGATACCTGCCGCCTATGGGATTCGGAAAGCGGAAAAAAACTGGACAAGGACCGCTTCCGCCGCGACCTCGGAGGTACGGAGGACGCGTATTGCGAGGTTATGGCAAGGCTTATGCAGAACATAAAATCGGCGCAGGAAATAAAATTCTGAGGTGAAAATTTCATGGACAAAATTCTTGTTCTGGATTTCGGCGGACAGTATAATCAGCTTATCGCGCGCAGAGTGCGCGAAAAGCACGTTTACGCCGAAATAAAGCCGTATGACCGCATTTCTCTGTCGGAAATAAAGAGTGAAGGCTACAAGGGAATAATTTTCACCGGCGGGCCGAACAGCGTTTACGACGAGACGTCCGCGCATTACGATAAGGGGATACTCGACGCGGGAATACCGATTCTCGGAATCTGCTACGGAGCGCAGCTTATGGCGTATATGGGCGGCGGAAAGGTCGAAAGCGCGGGAAATTCGGGCGAATACGGAAAAACCGCTCTTACCGTAAGGGAAAATATTTTGTTTGAAAACGTCCCCGAAAACAGTATCTGCTGGATGAGCCACAACGACTATATAAGCGCCGTTGCGCAGGATTTTCGGATTATTGCAAGTACCGAAAAATGCCCGTGCGCCGCAATGTGCGACGAAAAAAGAAAGCTGTACGCCGTGCAGTTTCACCCCGAGGTAACGCATACGGAATACGGAAAGCAGATTATCGAAAACTTTCTGTTTTCGGTGTGCGGCTGCGTCGGCGACTGGGACGCTTCGGATTACGCGCAAAAGGTTATCGAAAAATATAAAGAAAAATTTGCGGGCAAAAAGGTGCTGCTTGCGCTTTCGGGAGGCGTGGATTCCTCGGTTGCCGCGCTGATTCTGCATAAAGCGATAGGGCAAAATCTTGTGTGCGTGTTCGTCGACCACGGACTTTTGAGAAAAGACGAGGGCGATTTTGTCGAAAACACTTTTCGGAAAAAATTCGGCGTGAATTTAACACGCGTAAACGCGTCGGAGCGTTTTTTGAAAAGACTTGAGGGTGTTACCGAACCCGAAAGAAAGAGAAAGATAATAGGAGAAGAATTCATCCGCGTTTTCGAGGAAGAAGCGAAAAAGATAGGACACGTTCACGCTCTCGCGCAGGGAACGATTTATCCCGACGTAATCGAGAGCGGAAAAGGGGATTCCGCCGTAATCAAAAGCCACCACAACGTGGGAGGCCTTCCCGACGTCATTTCCTTTGACGAAATCACAGAGCCGCTCCGCGAGCTGTTCAAGGACGAGGTAAGACGCGTAGGGGAAATGCTCGGACTTCCGAAGGAGCTCGTGTACAGACAGCCCTTCCCCGGCCCGGGGCTTGCCGTGCGAATTATCGGAGAAATCACGAAGGAAAAAATAAAGCTTTTACAGGAGGCCGACGCGATTTTCCGCGAGGAAATCGAAAAATCGGATTTGGAAAATAAACCCGACCAGTATTTTGCGGTGCTTACCGACACCAAAAGCGTCGGCGTAATGGGAGACGCGGGAACGTACGGATATACAGCGGCGCTCAGAGCCGTGTCTACGGACGATTTTATGACTGCCGAGTGGACGAGGATTCCGTATGAGGTGCTGGAAAAGGCAAGCGGCAGGATTACAAACGAAGTTCGCGGCATTTCGAGGGTGGTTTACGACATTTCGTCAAAGCCCCCCGCAACCGTGGAGTGGGAGTGATTTTCGCGAAGCGAAAATCACCTATTCACTATTCACTATTAACTATTCACTGTCAGTTATTAACTGTTAACTGAAAAAACTTCAGTTTTTAACATAAAAAACTACGTTTTACACCGTTTCGGGCAGAAAAGGAGAATGATACCATGACAAAGTACATATTTGTAACGGGAGGCGTTGTTTCGGGACTCGGCAAGGGTATTACGGCGGCGTCCCTCGGACGGCTGCTCAAATCGCGCGGACTGAAAGTCGCAGCTCAGAAGCTCGACCCTTATATAAACGTGGACCCGGGTACCATGAGCCCTTATCAGCACGGTGAAGTTTACGTAACGGAAGACGGCGCGGAAACGGACCTTGACCTCGGACATTACGAGCGGTTTATCGACGAGGACCTCAACAAATTTTCAAATCTTACGACGGGAAAGGTTTACTGGAACGTGCTCAACAAGGAGCGAAGAGGCGAATACCTCGGCTCGACGGTTCAGGTTATTCCCCACATCACAAACGAGATAAAGGATTTCGTATACAGCGTCGGAAAGCATTCGGGCGCGGACGTCGTAATCACCGAAATAGGAGGCACGATAGGCGATATTGAGTCTCAGCCGTTTATCGAGGCGGCGCGCCAGATTTCGCTTGAGGTCGGAAGGGAAAACAGCCTTTTTATTCACGTAACGCTCGTGCCGTATCTGCACGGCTCGGAGGAGCATAAAACGAAGCCCACGCAGCATTCCGTAAAGGAGCTGCAGGGCATGGGCGTAAACCCGAACATCATTATTCTGCGTTGCGACGAGCCGCTTGAGGAGAGCATTTTCGACAAAATCTCGCTTTTCTGCAACGTAAAAAAGGACTGCGTAATTGAAAATATCACTCTGCCGAATCTTTACGAAGCGCCGCTTATGCTTGAAAGGTCAAACTTTTCGGCGGTTGTCTGCCGCGAGCTCGGACTTCGCGCAAAAGAAGCCGAGCTTTCCGACTGGAAAGCGATGGTCGACAGGATAAAATCAAGACCTTATACGGTGCATATAGGGCTTGTCGGCAAATACGTCGCGCTTCACGACGCGTATCTGTCGGTCGCCGAAGCGATGAGGCACGCGGGATATTATTACAACACGCACATTAAAATTCATTGGATAGATTCCGA
>JAEESG010000115.1 GCA_016286245.1 Clostridiales bacterium
TTGCGGTAAGCGGGGACTTCAACATCGCCGAAGCGGTGAGAAGATACTGTGAAAAATATCCCGGCCCGAAATTTGTTATTCACCAGGTCGACCCCTGTTCCAACAACGAGTCTTTTATGCCGGAAACCTTGTCCGAATGCGCCGAAATTGAAGAAAAAACGTTTGCCGCGGCGGACCTTATCTTCACAACGCCCCTGATTTACAAATATCTTACCGAAAAATACGCTTCCTTCGCCGGCAAAATACAGGTTCTCGAATTTCCGAACGTAATACGCCCCGAATTTTCTTCCGATCCCGAAAAAGAAATAGATTTTCTTTTTACGGGAAGCCTTTACGGCGGAATAAGGAACCCGGAATATACGTTCAAGCTCATTTCCGCCGCCATGACGGACGAAAATTCAAAGTTTTACCTGGTGGGCGTCGCCGAAAAGGACGTTGGTTTTGATTACAACAGGCGCAAAATCGTCTGCGCCGGCAGAAAAAGTATTGACGAAACGGCAAAATTCGTATCAAGAAGCCGATATCTCGTAAACATCGGCAACATAATGAAAAATCAGGTTCCGAGCAAGCTTTTCGACTACGTTTCGACCGGAAAACCGATTATAAACGTATGCAAGAACAGGGACTGCTTTTCGATGGAATACTTGAAAAATTATCCGTTTGTCATAAATCTTTTTGAAGACGAATCTCTCTTTGAAGAGCAAGTCGCGGCCCTTAAAGAATTTATCGCCAAAAACGCAGACGCGCACGTCGATTTTGACGATGTCAAGGAGCTTTACCGCGAATGTACTCCCGAATTCTGCGCAAGGCGCATGCTGGACGGTTTTTGCAAAATTCTCGATTGATCTGTTTTTGAAAATGTGTTGATAAAAATATTTATTGTATAATAACTTCAGAACAGGAGTGATTTTATGAAAAAAATCAGACTTATCCTTTTTGCGCTCGTAATTTTATCTCTTTTGTCCTTCTCGGCCCTTGCGGCGGCGACAATTACCTATACCGTAAACAATGTGAACGACGACGGCCTTTACAAGATAACGGCGACAGCCTATAACGAAGGCGGAAAATATACCGCGTTCAAGAGCGACGTTACCTTCAACCTCGCATTGTTCAAGCCCGCGCACAAGTCGACGGGCGCGCTTGTCGACGTTGCGGCAAACGTAAATACCAAAGCGCCCATAAAGGTTACGAGCTACTACGATCCCGACGACGACGAGACGGTAACTGCCGTCATGCCCAGAAACCCGCAGTGGGACGTTTCGGGAGACAAAGTTGAACTCATCGTCGAGCAGGGAATGGTAGGCGGCCTTGACATCGGGGACGGACTTATGATGATGGAATTCTACTTCAGATTCGCAGACGGAAAGACGGTCGAGGACATTACCCCTGCTGATTTTGAGGTAGATTACGTAAAATATTCCGACAAAATAACAGGAGAGGAAACCTTCCGCAATACAGTCGGCCCCAACACCCTTATCGTTAAAAACCGGACGTATCAGACCTCCGTTTCGCTGTCCGACGGAACGGGCATGCAGGGCGAAACAATAAGCATTCCGCTTACAATAAAGAACAACCCCGGTATATCGGATTTTTCGTTCTCCCTTGACTACGACGACACTGCTTTGACGTTTTCCTCGCTCGAAGCGGGAGACCTTTTCACCGCATCCGAAATCGCGTCGGAATCGGCTCCTTTCGCTCTTGCTTCATCGTCCGATAAAAAAGGCGACGACGTTGTGGTAAACTTAAAATTCACGATAAACGAAAACTGCACGCCCGGCGAATACGACGTAACCTTATCAAATCTTCAGGTCGGAAATACGTACGGCGAAACGATTTACGATATTGCGGAGGGAAAGGGAACGGTTTCCGTCTCCGAAAATCCCGCGCTGACCTTTGAAAGCACGAGGACGTCCGCAAGAGCGGTTACCTATAAAAAGCGCGCCGCAATAAGATTTATGGCAAAATCCTCGCAGTACAACGAGTTCGACTCGTTCGGCTTCCTGCTTTCGAGAGCCGACACCATGGAGGCAAACGGATATACCGAGCTTACGCACGACGTAAAATCGGGCACAACACCGCTTTACATCGAGGCGTTCTGCGTTGACGACTCGCACAACCGCATCTATTCGGAGGACAACGAAGGCGCGAGAACCTATTCCATGCTCGCGTCGAACATTCCCGCCGACAAGACGGACACCGTCTTCGTCGCGCGTCCTTTCGCAACGTTCGATACGTCGTCGGGAACGGTTACGGCGTACGGCGTTGAAAAGTCCGCCTGCTACGACAATCTGCCGACAACGTAATAAAAATAATAACGCCCCGCGCCGTACGGCGCGGGGCTCTTTTTTGTTTTTACATAAATTTTGATACTCTTTTTGAAATTACATCTGCCAGAAACAGCTTTGCCGCGTCGGGAAGGACGTACGGGACGACGCACACAAGAAGTCCCTGAGAAAAGGACACGGGATTCCCCCTTGACGCCGAAACGTACGAAAACATAACCGTTCCCAAGAGATAGCAGAGCGCAAGTCCCGCCGCAAGAAGCGCGTTTCTGCCCTTGTCCGTCTTACAAAAAGGCGAAAAGATTATGTAAACCACGCCTATAAGCGCAAAGCCCCATATATATCCGCCCGTCGGGCCGAAAAGGACGCCCGCGCCGGCGGAAAACGCCGAAAAAACGGGAAGCCCTGCGGCGCCTGCCGCGATATATACAAGAATCGAAACGGTCCCCGCCTTTGCACCCAGGATTTTCAGCGCGCAAAACACGCCGAAGGTCTGCATGGTGAACGGCACGGGAGAGGGAATCACAATCTGCGCGCATACCGCGATAATCGCGGTAAAAAGGGCGGTGAGAATTATTTTTTTCAGGTTTGTTTTGGGGTTGTTAAGGTTTTTGAGGATCATTTACTGATTTTTACTTAATAAACCGTATCTGCAAATTCAGTTTCAAAAACTGCTTCCCATTACTTTCCTCTATAACGCCGAAGTGATGCTTTGTTTTGCTCGGTGTGTCAAACCTTGTATTTTTAAACAAATATTCTCTGAATTCGTTTCTGTTGTAAATATGATAACAGAGAATCTCTCCTTCTTCTTTAACAATTATGTAGCCGCCCGTAGCTTCATAATTGCCGTTCCACGGCGAAGCGGGCATCATTCCGAGAGCGATGTCCGTCATAAGCTCTTTAATTTTATACGGATAAAACACATTTTTGTTTTTATTGCTTATATTACAAATATTGTCTTCAATACAAAGCTCGGTTAATGCGGCAACCGTGTTCGCTTTTCCTCTGTAAAAATCCTCAACCGTTTTTCCGATTATTTTCGGCATTTGTGTGTCAACAAGCATTAAATTCGCATTGAATACATCGTTATCAATTTTTTCAAAAGAAACGTCTGTTCCCAAAGCGTCAAGATATTCAAATTTATCTTTGAAATATTTAATTTCGTGAAATCTATCCTTTTCCGCCGCCGTTAAAGTATGTCCGCTCAAAGAATACACAATATTTGTTGCCCCGGAAGCGTTAAAAAGTGTCGAGGGACTTCCGAGCTGTGATTTTATACTGAAACCCAATATGGGATCGCTGCCTGTTTTTACGTCGTGTACCATAAGCGTTATATCGGATTTGTCGGAAGATTTTGCTTTTGTGGTATTACATTTTATTTTGCTGATAAAACTTTCAATTACAGGGACCCCAAAAGATCCGTCTTTGCTTTTTACCGCTTTAATTGAAGACAAAAGAATATCAGCATTTTTTTCGAATTCCGAAATCGGGATTCTCGCCACTTCCGTGCCGGTTCTTTCAGAAACGACCTTAATGTTGCCGTTTCTTATGTACTGCCAATTATCGTCTTTTTGACTTCTGATTATTTTTAAAATATCATAATACATGTTGTCAA
>JAEESG010000116.1 GCA_016286245.1 Clostridiales bacterium
CATACAATTCGGGCTTTTTATCGTGGTTGTCCTCTTTTCGCTCAGTTTTCACGAGCTTTCCCACGGATACGTCGCCTACCGCTGCGGTGATGCGACCGCGAAAAATCAAGGCAGGCTGACGCTTAATCCGTTTGCCCATCTGAGTCTTATTGGAACGCTGATGATGCTCGTTTTCGGGTTCGGTTTTGCGAATCCCGTTCCGATAAACACGCGCAATTTCAATCATTACAAGAGAGATCTCGTTTTCGTATCCCTTGCGGGCCCTTTATCAAACGTTCTCCTTGCCTTTATCGGCGCGCTTATTTTCGGCCTTTGCAGCTACGTCGTTCCGAACTCGCTCCCTGACCATTATCCCGGACATTATTTCATGCTTTTCTTATACTATTTCATTTTCGCAAACGTGGGTCTTGCGGTGTTCAACATACTCCCGATACCCCCTCTTGACGGTTCGAGGATTTTATCGGTATTCCTGCCGAAAAAAATTTCGTATTACTATCTCAAATACGAAAAATACATTATGATTGCGGTTTTTGTACTGCTTTACGTCGGAGTTTTAGACAACGTGCTTATCTTTATGAGATTCCACCTTATGAACGGAATTTTCAATCTTGTAAATCTGATTTTAACGCCTTACTCAAAGCTGTTTATGTAGGCGATTTTACGAAAGGACTCTTTTTGACGAGATGAACCGGTTTCCCGAACAAAAAACTCTTGAAGTTCAGGTAAAAGACAAAAACGACATATCGTCGAATGACGAAAGCGGCAATCCGACGTTCAGGCTTGAAATATACGAAGGCCCGTTGGATCTTCTCCTTGCGCTTATCGCAAAAAACAAGGTGAATATATACGACATACCCATTTCGCTCATTTTCGAACAGTATATGGAATACATCCGTCAGATGAATTTGTTCAATCTCGAAATTGCCTCGGAATTTATCGTTATGGCGTCTCAGCTTATGGTCATAAAATCGCGCATGCTTCTTCCGAAATCGGACGAAAATGCGGAAGACCCGAGACAAGAGCTTGTCGACATGCTTCTTGAATACAAAAGGGCAAAGCAGGCGGCGGACGTTCTTCACAACCTCGAATTTTCCTATTCCGGCAGGTTTGAAAAAAGCCCCATGGAGCCGCCCGCGGACGAAAAAAGAGAATACGGCATGCCGCACGACCTTTCGCTTCTGACAGAAGCGTACCGCAGAATTTACGAGCGAAACATTGAGCTTATGGAAGCAAGAAAAAACACCGGCGCGATAGACAATCTTCTGCGCACGGCAAGGCACGTGAGTGTGGAGGAAAAAATCATTCACGTCATGAAAAAGCTTGTTAAAAACCGCAAAGTAAAGTTTTCGCAGTTATTCGAAGGCGCGGAAAGCAGAAACGAGATAGTCGCGACGTTTCTTGCGGTGCTTGAGCTTATAAAGGGCAGGCGCGTAAAAGTCAATTCGCTTTCGGGCGACGCGACTGACTGCAGAATTGTTCTCATAAGGGACAAAAAGGCGGAGGAAAACTGAATTAAGCAAAAATCCGACGGAAAAACCGTCGGATTTTTTTATTTTTCTTTCAATAATTCGGAAAGTGCAAACGTTATTCCGATTTTACCGCTTTCGTATGTTAGTCCCCCCTGCATATACACGGTATAAGGCTCGACGCACGGCGCGTCCGCCGAAAGCTCTATCGACGAGCCTTGCGTGAACGCTCCCGCTGCCATGACGACGGGACACGCGTATCCCGGCATCTGCCAGGGCTCGGGCGTTACGTGCGAATCGACGGGCGAGCCCGACTGAATTCCCTTGCAGAACGCGAGTAGATTCTTTTCGGTTTTGAGCGATACCGTCTGAATTATGCAGTATCTTTCCTCTTGGGGCTCGGGACATACCTCGAAGCCCTCGTTTTTGAAGACCTCCGCCGCAAGACATGCGGTTTTGAGGCTCTGAGCCACGGTATGAGGCGCGTAAAACAGCCCTTTATACATATTTTTATTCTGTCCGAGGGTTGCGCCCGCCTCAAGTCCTATTCCCGGGGTTGTAAGGCGGTATCCGCAAAGCTCGACGGCTTTTGCCTTTCCGGCAATATAGCCTCCGCTTTCCGCCATTCCGCCTCCGGGATTTTTGATAAGCGAGCCCATTATCAGATCGGCACCGTAATACGTCGGTTCGTGCGTTTCGCAGAATTCGCCGTAGCAGTTATCGACGATTACGAATACGTCGGGATTTATTTTATGCGCTTCTTCCGCCGCCTCCCCTATTTCCTTTGCAGAGAGCGTTCTTCTTTTGTCATAGCCCTTTGAGCGCTGAATGAATACGACCTTTACGGATTTATCGTTTTTAAGATATCCGCACATTGCGTCGACGTCTATTTTTCCGTCTTTCATGGGCTGTTCTTTATATTTTATTCCGAAATCCGAAAGCGAGCCGTTCCCTTTTTCCCCTCTTATTCCGATTACCTCTTCGAGCGTGTCGTACGGCTTTCCCGTAACCGAAAAAAGCGTGTCTCCCGTTCTCAGAAGTCCGAAAAGTCCGATACAAAGCGTCTGTGTGCCGCTCGTAATATTATGTCTTACAAACGCCGCCTCGCTCTCGAAAACCTCGGCGTAAACCTTATCGAGTATTTCCCTGCCCTTATCGTTATAGCCGTAGCCGGTGCTCGAAACGAAGCAGTTTTCGGAAACCTGATATTTTCTGAACGCCGCCATTACTTTTTTCTGATTTTCGTATGCGATTTTGTCTATTCTGTCAAAAACGCCCGCCGTTATGAGTTTTTTCTCGCAAAACGCGATTTTTTCTTCAGCCGTCATTTTATTTCCTTTCGTTTTCCTTTGCGAAAAGAGCTGCCGCTTTCAAAAGTGCGGTCTGCGTTTTCGCATCTTTTATTTCATTGTTCAGAACCATTTCGCACGCCTTTTCAAACGGAATCTTCTCAACGTTCAGGAATTCGTCCTCGTCCGGTCTGCTTTTACCGTATGAAAGCCCTCTTGCAAGGTACATATATATCACTTCGTCGGTATATCCCGGCGACGGATAAAGTTCTCCGAGAAAAACGTATTCATTTGCGGTAATTCCCGTCTCCTCTTTCAGCTCGCGTTTTCCGCATTCTATCGGCTTTTCGTCCTTTGCGTCCCTTTTCCCCGCGGGAATTTCGAGAAGTTCTCTCATATATGCGTATCTGAACTGCCTTACGAAAAAAACGTTCCCTTTTTCGTCGACGGGAAGCACGCACACGCCGCCCTTATGCTCGACAATTTCCCTTTGCGCTTCTTTTCCGTCGGGAAGAATCGCCTTGTCTGTTCTCAGATTTAT
This sequence comes from Clostridiales bacterium, assembly GCA_016286245.1. Taxonomy (GTDB): domain Bacteria; phylum Bacillota; class Clostridia; order Oscillospirales; family CAG-382; genus UMGS882. The sequence continues at coordinate 3,297 of JAEESG010000116.1, forward strand.
GATTTTTCCTTTATAAACGTATTTTTGCTCAAGAGTCTTTTCGAAAAGCTCCATTTTCATTCCTCCGTCTTTTTACTGCCGAAATTTATTTCGCTTATCATCGCCGAAGCAATGACCATCACTGCGCCGACAATGCTTAACAAGTCCATTTTTTCGTTTAGCACAATCGAAGAAAGGATTACCGCGGACACAGGGTCGATATAGCTGAATATCGCGGCGGTCTGCGCCTTTATTTTCGTTATCGACTTGAAATACAGATAATATGCGGCGCCTGTATGTATTATTCCGACGATAAGAAGAAGCGCCGTATTTGAAAAATTGAACGAGGCGCTTTTCCACTCGCCGAAAAGCACCGTATACGGAAGCACTGCAATCACCGTTGACGCAAGCTGCGTCGTCGTTTTCTTTACGGGATTTTCTCCCGGCGTTTTTTTATTGATAACGATTACGCATGCGTACAGCAGCGCGGCGCCCGCTGCGAGAAGTATGCCGACGTAATTATGTCCCGAAAGCGCTTTGCTTTCCGACAAATTTTGAATAAATCCCGAAATAAGAA
>JAEESG010000020.1 GCA_016286245.1 Clostridiales bacterium
AAGTTCTTTGCCAAGCTTTCTGGGGGGAAAGCGGCGGGAGCACTTTTGGTACTTTTCTTGCGGGAGAAAAGTACGGGAAAAACGGTCTTTGTTCCTTTCTCTCAGGGGAGAGAAAGGAACCCAAAGAGAGCTGAAACATTAAAAAGTGTATAGCCGCACTTTTGAAGTACAATTTCACTTAAATCAAAACCAAAGAAGGTAAGTTCTTTGCCCCTCTTTCTTTCAAGAAAGAGGGAAAACCCTTTTTGGTACTTTTTTGCGAAAAAGTACAAGAAAAAAGGCAAGTTCTTTACTGGGCTTTCTTTCAAGAAAGACGGGCTTCAAGCTCTGCCTTTCTTTTTTCGTTTTCTTCTCCGGGTTTTCCGAGCAGCGCGAACATGTTTTTCTTGTATGCTTCAACGCCCGGCTGGTTGAACGGATTTACGCCGAGAATATATCCCGAAACGGCGCATGCAAGTTCAAAGAAATATACCATATAGCCGTAACATTTTTCGCTTCTCGATTCGGCTTCAATGATGATGTTAGGCACGTTTCCGTCGCTGTGCGCGAGTACCGTCGCCAGAAACGCCTTCTTGTTCGCGTCGTTTACGTCTTTGCCGGCAAGGAAGTTGAGTCCGTCGGCGTTTTCCTCGTCAAAGGGAACGAAAAGCTTGTTTTTTGGATTTTCAATGTCGATTACCGTCTCGAAAATCGTTCTTTCGCCCTGCTGGATAATCTGACCGAGGGAATGAAGGTCTGTCGAATATACCACGGAGGCGGGGAAAATGCCTTTTCCGTCCTTGCCCTCGCTTTCGCCGTAAAGCTGCTTCCACCATTCGCTCATGTATTGGTACGACGGCTCGTAGCACGCCATAATTTCGGTTTTTCTGCCCTTTGAATAGAGTATGTTTCTTATAACGGCATATCTGTACGCGTCGTTTTCTTCAAGGTCGCATACCGAAAATTCCTTTGCCGCAAGGGAGGCGCCCGCCATGATTTCGTCGATGTCAATGCCCGCAACGGCGATGGGGAGAAGTCCGCAGGGGGTAAGCACCGAATATCTGCCGCCTATGTCGTCGGGGATGACGAAGGTTTCGTAGCCCTCTTTGTCAGCCATGCTTTTCAGCGCGCCGCGGGCTTTGTCAGTCGTAACGAAAATGCGCTCTTTTGCACCGTTTTTGCCGTATTTTTCTTCAAGAAATTCCTTGAAAACGCGGAAAGCGACCGCGGGCTCGGTAGTCGTGCCCGACTTTGAAATGACGTTTACGCATACGTCCTTGTCCTTGCAGAGCTCAAGCGTTTCATTAAGCGCCGACGCGCTTATCGAATTGCCCGCAAAATAGATGTTCGGGGTGTCCTTCGAAAGCAAATTGTAATTGCTTGATTTTACATATTCTATCGCGGCTCTTGCTCCGAGATACGAGCCTCCTATGCCGATAACGACGAAAACGCCGCAGGATTTTCTTATCTTTTCGGCAGCCTTCTTTATTCTTTCGAATTCGTCTTTGTTATAGTCGGACGGAAGCGTGTACCAGCCGAGAAAATCGCTTCCCTCACCCGTTTTGTTTATGATTTTTTCGTGCGCGCCGGAAACCTTCGCTTCGTAAGAGGAAATTTCCTCTTTTGAAACGAACGGCGCAAGAAATTTTTCGTTGAGTTTTATCATAATTTACCGCACCCCCATCATACAAATTAAGTATACAACTTTTTTTTGACGTTTACAATATTTTTTTGCTTATTCGGTAAATTTTGTGAAAAAACAACATTATTTTACCAAACGCGAATAAATATTTTGTTGATGTAATGCATATAATTTTTCCGGGAGGGAAGAAGATGACGGAAAACGAAATAAAATATGCTTTTGAAACCGTGAAAAAGACGGTAAATTACAAAAATATACCCGTATTGTCGCTGAACGTGAACTATCCCGTTTTTTCCGCACCGAAGGCTGATAAAAAAAGGGAGGAATTCGTAAACAAAATCAATAAATTTTACGGAATAAGCGCCGAAAGGTATATTGCAAACGCCGTTTCGAGATACGCCTGCCGCGCTTACGCCCTTTATATGAAAAACGGGAAAAATACCGTGCGCGCAAACATGAATACAAGCGTCCCCTACGCCGATAAAAACTATATAAGCGTTTTTGTCGATTTTTCGTTCTTTGACGGCGAAAAAACGAGAATAATAAGGCTTTCTCAACTCTGGTCGGCTGAAAAATCGGCGCTTCTTTCGCCGAAATACGTGTTTGATACCGGCAGAAAGTCCAAAAAATACATAAAGGAACTCATCTATGACATGGCGCGGAAAAACGCCTCCCATCCGTCCTTTTCCTACTACGATAATTATAAGTCCGTCATTTTCCGCAAATTCGACTTCGAAAAATTCTATTTCGTCCCCAAAGGCGCCGCCTTTTTCTACGACAGAGGAACGCTCTGCCCCGAAGAAGCGGGAGTCGCCGTGTTCGTTCTGCCGTTCGAAAAAATAGACGGCGTGCTTAAAATCGCGCCGAAAGGCAATTTCGGCTGATTGCGGCACGCAAAAAAGTCGTAAATTGTCGGAAAATTTATCGAACAAAAGTTCGAAAATATATTGACTTTTTTGCCGTTTTGTGGTATAATTGGGACACTGAAAAGAGAATATAAAAAACGTGCTGCATCGCGGCACTAATTTTTAACCCACAAAAAGAACATTTGTTCTATATGCGCGTGCCCCGGAGCATATACGGACGGATGTGTAAATATAAATTCGGTAAAAGACGTGAAACGAAAGGGAAAAAGATGGATAAGGAATACAGCGTAAGCGATGAAATCGATATTGATATCGAAAATATTTGCAGACGAAAAAGAAGAGAAAAAATAGGAGTCTGCATACAATGCGGATATACCGTTTTTGACGACGAAAACGCCGCGAAAATAAACGCAAACGGAGAAATAGTACATAATGAATGCTGGGAAGAATATGCTTCCCAGAACGCAAGGGAATTTTTGACGGCGATATGAAAAAGAGGGAAGAAATATGAAAAACGATAAATACGAGATTATAAAAAACGGAATTGAAGCGTATTTTGCAAAGTGCGACGAAGAAAACGACGGGATAAAGATAAAAAAACCGTATACCATGTCGGGACTTCTGTGTGAACTCGGTATGACAAGAACGCAGCTTGAAAAGCTTTCGTCAAAGCCGAAGTATTCGCAGATGTTTATGAGAGCGATGGCGAAAATAGAGGCCTTTACCGAGGAATACGCGTTAACAGGCGCGCTTTCCGCAAGCGCCGCCGCAAACAGCCTTAAATATAATTTCGGCTGGGGAGAGCCGAAGGACAAGGGTGATTGCGACGAGCAGAGGAGCATAAAAATAATACTTGACGGAGAGCTGCCGCGCCTTGCCGAATAACAGAGGAAAAAAGGGCAGGCCCGTGAAGATAAGCCTTGCGGGAACGCCTCAGAAAAAGCAGATGCAGTTTTTTCTGTCAAAGGCGAAATACGTGGCGTACGGAGGCGCCAGAGGCGGAGGCAAAAGCTGGGCGCTCAGACGAAAGCTCGTGCTCATGTGCGCGCGCTTTCCGGGAATAAACGTGCTTCTCATAAGGCGCACGTACCCGGAACTGCGGGACAACCATATAAGGCCTCTTATGACCGAGCTTAAAGGAATTGCCTCATATACCGACACGCGAAAGACGTTCGATTTTCCGAACGGCTCGAGGATAAAACTCGGATACCTCGACAGCGAAAACGACACCTATCAGTATCAGGGGCAGGAATACGACGTAATCGCAATAGACGAAGCGACGCAGCTTACGGAATTCCAGTTTCAGACGCTAAAAGCGTGTCTCAGGGGAGCAAACTCGTTTCCGAAAAGAATGTATCTTACCTGCAATCCCGGAGGAGTAGGACACGGCTGGGTAAAAAGGCTGTTTATCGACAGGGAGTACAAAAACGGAGAGAAAAAAGAGGATTACGATTTCATTCCCGCGAAGGTCTATGACAACAAGGCGCTTCTCGAACACAACCCCGATTACCTCGAGCAGTTGAAAAGTCTGCCGGCAGGACTGCGGGAGGCATGGCTTGAAGGAAACTGGAACGGCTTTGAGGGACAGTTTTTCAAGGAATTCGACTACGATATACATACCATACCGAAAGAGGATTTTTCCGAGGGCGTTTACAGAAGATACTGCGCGATAGACTACGGGCTGGACATGCTTGCGGCGGTGTTCGTCGCGGTGAACGGAAACGGAAAGGCCTTCGTATACGACGAGGTGCACAAAAGCGGACTTATCGTCAGCGAAGCGGCAAAGGAGATACTCAAAAAGGCGCAGGGCGTCGGCACGTTCATCGCACCGTCTGACCTTTGGTCGCGGCAGAAGGACAGCGGAAAGAGCATTGCCGAAATTTTCGCCGAAAACGGAGTTTATCTCACCAAGCTTTCGTCCGAAAGGGTTGCCGGCTGGGTTGCGCTCAAGGAATGGCTCAATCCCAAAAAGAAGGACGGCGAATTCTGCGAGCCGGACATGAAAATCACGAGAAACTGCGAAAATCTCATAAGATGCCTTCAGCTGCTGCTGTACGACGAGACTAGGCCCGCAGACGCCGCAAGAAGTCCGCACAACATAACGCACGCTCCCGACGCTCTGCGTTATTTCGCGGTTTTCAGAAGCGCGCGGGCAAGCTCGGAAAAAGATTTTCACACGGTAAAATTAACCTCTAAAATAAAGCAGGGATACGCTTTGCGAAAGATGTAATTAAAAAAATCAAGGAGAACCAACCTGACATGAAAAAAAGACACTTATTTTCAAAAAACGTAAATATTTCAAACGGCGCGTACGACTATTCGTCGGCAAGCGCCAGGGAAAACACGATTTGCGACCTTGTCGAAAACAGCAGGCTTGCAAGACAGAAAACCGACGCCTACTGGAAAAAAATGAAGAGATATTACGACGGTATGCATGATATAAACTACCTTACGGGCTCCTTTTCGGAGGACATGAACATTCCGTGGAAGCCCGCACAGTCGGCAGATGGATACATTCACGTCGAAAGCCAGATAGATCCCGAAATCCCGGGATTTGAGTTTTCGCCGAGAAACAGTTACAGCTCCGAGCTTGCAAGACTGCGCGAGGAAACGGTTCGCACGATATGCGACGCGAATTTTCTCTCCGATATGAATATAAAAAACGAGAGAAGACTGAATATTTCGGGAAGCGCCGTGTGGAAAATCGGCTGGGGCGTCAATAACGCGTACGGCACGGGTAAATCCGACGTTGTGATAGAAAACCCGAAGCCGTGGCAGATATTTACCGACCCCGCGGCCGAAACGCTCGATTCGAGCGAATATGTGGCGTACGTGTACCCCATGCATATTCAGAGGGCAAAGAGGCTGTTTGAAACCGATTTTGCACGCAGAAACGAGAGCATAGAGGATTATCTTTCCTCTCCGAGAGAGGAATATTCCGCTTTCAGCGAGTATTACGACGATACGGCGGACTGCGTTACGGTAACGGAATTCTGGTTCCGCCAGCCGTACGGCAAAAAGGACGGCGAAAACTCATTTGAGGCGGGAGATATTGCGGTAAGCATACTCATAAACGGCAGGGAAGCAAGATACGTGCCGAAATACTGGAAGAATACGAACTGCTCGTTTTTCCCGTTCGTAATTTACAACAAGATACCGAGCGAAAACAGTATATGGGGAAAAAGCGAGCTTGAGCTTCTCATTCCCATTATAGACGCCGCCGACAGGGAGCTCACTTTTGCGCAGATGAATTCGGCGTTCTGCTCGAACGACGTTATCCTGGCGGAAGAAAACGCGTTTGCAGACGGGGAAATCCCCGAAAATTCGCCGGGAGCCGTGTGGAAACTGCGTCCCGGAATGATGGGAAAGGTGCAGAGACTCGGAAACCTCGGCGCAACGCAGATGTCGCAGTTCAATAACTATACCGTCTGGAAAACCATGATGGAGGAGACGACGGGCAATTACGAGGCAAATCAGGGCAAAGAGCCGATGCGCGTTACGACGGCGTCGGGCATTGCGCTTCTCAACGAGAGGGCAAAAAGCCGTATGGCGCTCAAAAAAGCGGGCAAATCGGAGGGCTTCAAGCGGCTGTTTATGCTTATAGACTATACCGCGCTCGAATTTTACAAGAGCGGACGGCACATAGATACAAAGGACGGAGGTTTTGATTTCGGCGTGCTTGCAAAGACGTCGGAGTTATATAAAAACTACAGTCCGAATATTGACGTAAAAATACATATAGGAGACGGGCTTTCCAATTCGAAGGCGTTCACCGTTTCCGCGATAAACACGCTTATTTCGACAAACATCACGAAGGACAACTACGTTTTCGTTAAGGCGTACGTGGACCTTGTGGGACTGCCCATGAGAAACGAGATATGCAGGTATCTCGACGAAAAATTTGCACATGCGGACGAAAGCGAAAAGAAAGAAACGTTTTTTGACGAAATAACGGCTTAATTACGAAAATCAAGGAGATATATTACGTATGGAAAAAGAAATGATACCGGAAAAAATATCCGGAGAAGAAAATACGGTTTCCGCCGTAAAGGAAGCGGCGGAGGAGGAAGAAAAAACCTTTACGCAGACCGAGCTCGAAAAGCTCATATCCGAAAGACTGAAGCGCGAGAGAAAAAATATGGAGGCCTTTTCCGAGATAAGAAGCATAATCGGCGAACTTAAGGAAAACGGCGACATAACGGGCGTTTCGTATAAGGACGTGGCAAAAGAGCTTGCGGAGCGGTTGCACCAAAACGCGCGCATGGATTTTGTTGATAACGAAAAAACCGACGAGGAAACGGAAAAAGCGCTTTCTGCTGCCGCGCAGAATTCCGCGGAATCGGAAAACGACACGCAGATTACGCGCGCGGACGAAGAAAAAGAGACTCTCGGAAATACGGAATTCGGAAAAATGACCGTGTCCGAGCTTCTGGACTTCGCATATCAATACGGAAACGGGGAAGTTTTGAAGGATATATCCGAAAAAAGCTTCGAGCTCTTTGCGAGAAACAGAAAGGGAAGCGCAAAGGAGGTTTACGACGCCTATTTAGACTTCAAAAAGTCCTTTGCGCCGAAAAACGAGGCAAAAACGGAAATTATGCCTGAAAATTACGAAACACAGCCCGAAAATTACGACGAAAGAGAGCTTTCGGGATTTTCGTCGGGCGCGGTTTCCTCTTTTCCCGTAAATCTTTCAAAAAGACAGATGGATATAGCAAGGGAAAACGGCATGTCCTTCAGGGAATATTCCGAACTTCTTGAAAGCATACCCCACAAACTTCCCAAAAATTAAAAACCGAGAAAGGAATAAATATGAATTTTTTGTTTAACATCACAGGTGCCAACACACCTTTTATAAAGGAATACGATATTGCGTCGGCAACGGCGATAAAGGCGGGGGAACTTGTCGGAATCGACGATAACCTCGTCGTAAAGGCAAACAGCGGGGATTACGTTCTCGGCGTCGCCGCCGAAGACCACCCCGGAACGTCGGATATACTCAATCCCAGAGCAAACGGAACGAAAATAAGAGTAAACGTAACCTACGGAGCGGTTTACAGCGTGCCTTCGCCGAAATATACGGCGTCCGCATCGTCCGCAACGACGATAGTAACGACATCTGCCGGACTTTCCACGAGCATTGCGGGCCTTTGCGCCGTTCTCGTGTATAAGCCGGATACCTCCACCAACACCGACAAAATAGGTGCAAAGAGAAGAGTGTCCGCCTGCGCGATTTCGGGAGGCGTCGCAACGCTTACCGTAACGTCGGGCGGAACTGCGTGCGCGGGCGATATTTACGCGCTCATTCCCGACGCGGGAACGGAAATGTATCTTGATACGGCGGGCACGGGAGCTGCGTTTTACAACTCCGCAAGCAGCATAAAGCTCATTGCGGTATGCTCCGACTGCGACGCCGCGTTTATCGGCGTAAAGCTCAAGACGACGTTTGCCGGCTGATAAAAAAGCAATATTTCAAAAATAAAGGAGAACAATATGAACGATATATATACATGGCACAACGACCTCTATCCTCTCGTAAAAAAGAGATTTGACCTCAGATACGCAAAGAGACTCAACCTTATAAACAAAGTTGCAGACACGGTATGCCAGGACGATATAGATTACAGACTCGAAGGCGTGGGCGGATACGGCGAGCTTCCGCTTTACGACGGAACGAGCATTGTCAGCGCCGATTCGAAAAGAGGCTTTATCACCACGATAACGCCCAAGGAACACGCGCTCAGAGTAACGCTCAGCTATAAGAAGGCAAAGCTCGACTATTCGGGCGAAGCTTCAAAGGTGGGCACAAAGCTTGCCGACAGCGCGTATATGACGGTGCTCAATGAATTTTACCGCCTTTTCGGCAACGCTTTCGTTACCGTGGGCGCTGACGGAGTACCGTGGGCGAGCACCTCTCACCCCGTAAGCAAGGACGCGTCCGACGGAACGTTTTCAAACCTCATCACGTCGGCGCTTTCCGTTTCGGCAATCACCGACGCGCAGAATAAGGCTTCCCGCTTCGTAACACCCGACGGACTGCCTTTTTCATGCAATTTCGACCTTCTTCTCGTAAGCCCCGAGCTTGAGGCGAAGGCAAGAGAAATCTGCGGCACCGACGCAAAGCTTTCTCCCGTTAATAACCCCGACTCGTCTGCCGGCGTAAACGCGGCAAACCCCGTATACGGCCTTAAATATATGGTTGTGGGCGGCGGAAACGTCGGTTTTTCGGGCAAGCAGTGGGCGCTTGCGGATTCCCTCATGCTCAAGGAAGTGCTCAAACTCGTCTACATCACAAAGCCTACGGTTCTCGTATCCCCGCAGGACAATCCGCTCATCACGGATTACATAGGATACGTTGATTTCGCGTTCGGCTTCGGCGACGCACGTCCGATTATATTCTCGAATCCCGCGTAAAAAAATAAAATTTTCCGCCGCGTTTGCGGCGGAAAATTCAGGCGAAAGGAGAGATATATTTGTATAACAAAAGCACCTATACGTTTGAGGAGCTTAAACAAAGCGTATATAAAGCGCTTGACGAATATTCCGTAAACGGAAACGAGACGTCGCTTTCCTTCGGAAACGCGTCGGATATCGAAAAGAAATTCATATCCGCGCTCAACAGGTGCGCGCGCCGCGTCGAACTGACGCTGCCGCTTCTTGAAAAGACGGTACAGCTTGAAATAATACACGAAAACGGAGAATGCAAATGCGCGCTCCCTCAGGATTTCGGGAAAGTGCGCTTTTTCGACGCCGGCAGCGGACTTCTTAAAGAAAATACGGGATATACGACCGACGAAAATTACATTTATTTCAAAGGTTCGGCGCAGAATACCGCAAAACTTTCGTATTTTGCGCGCGTCAACCGTTTTTCCGACGAAACGCAGGCTGACGAAAGGATAAATCTTCCCGACGTAACGGCGGACGCGCTCGTCTTTCTCACCGCAGCCGAGCTTTGTCCCGCGGAATATTCGGAAACCTATTCAAAACTTATTTACGCGTATAAGGACATCGCGCTCAACTGCTATAACATGACCGAAAACAAGAGCTGCAGGAACACGTTCTATGCGCCTTCAAACAAACGTCTCGGAGGGCTTGCCGATGGGATACGCTGATCATGCACTGCGGCATTACGCTTCGTCCGCCAAAAGAAAAGCGTCAATTTACAGCATTGACGGCGGAGTTGACTATTCGTCGGACATAACCGACGACAATAAGGCAAAAAAAGCGGAGAATCTGACCGTTGAAAACGGAATTCTGCGCTCAAGACGCGAATTTGCAAGCCTTGAGGGGACGTCGTCGTTTTCGGGGGACATTCACTCTTACAAAAGCTTTGATACGTTCGCGCTCATACACGCGGGAAACACGGCGTATAAAATCTCGGACGGAACGCTTGAAACGCTTTATTCCGAAATGCCCGACTACCGGAGCGTTATGGTAACCTACAAGGGCAGAATTTATATCTACTGCTCGTCGCACGTCTATTCGTACGCGCTTGACGGACAAAGCGCGTTTGCCGAGGAAATTCCGACGTCGCCGCTTTATAAGAAGGACTACGACTGCACCACGCATTCGGGCATTCCGGTTTCGGGATTTGTTCCGAACATCCTTGCTCCGTACGTTTCGGTAACGTATAATCTCTCAAACTTTACGGGAGAACACGGCGGCGCGTTTTTCGTATATCCGAGCCTTATGAACAGGGACAGACTTTTTCGCGTTTACTATAAGGACGAGCCCGTCCCGGACGATAAAATGTGGGTGCAAGATACGGGCTTTGAAATCGACAGAAGCTACGCTATCACGAGCGCAAACATCGTTAAGATAAGCTATTTTTCGACCGAGAGAAAGCTTGACAAAAGCAATATTCTCAAAGACTGCAAAGTGGGAATCGCCTACGGCGGAGCAACGCTCGACGGAACGAAAATTTTCCTTTCGGGAAACGAAAACTTCAAGGGCGAATATTTCACGAGCGAGCTTGCCGACCCGATGTGCTTTTTCGAGGGAAACGGAGGCATAATCGGCGAGGGAAACGAAAATATAAAGGCTTTTTCGAGGCAGAGCTCGTACCTTCTCGTGTTTACCGAAAACACGGTGTCGAAAATAAGCTACGGCTTTAACGAAAATACGGGCGGATACTTCACTTCAAAGAAGATAAGCGTGTCGGTCGGCTGCGCGTCGGAAAACGGCGCGGTTCTTGTCGGAAACAAAAACGTTTTCGCGTCAAAGGACGGAATTTATATGGTGTGCGACACAGGGGCAGATTCCCAGAACACAGCGCCCTTGTCGAACAATATATCGGATTATTCGGGAAACAGGGGATATAATTCCGTTTCGCACGAGGATATACAAAAATCCGTCTGCTGCGTGCACGACAGAAAATATATGCTTCTCGTAAACGACAGAATCTTCGTGCTTGATCTCGGATATGCGCCGTACGCAAGCTCGTCCGACTCGTTAAAGGCAGAAAAAAGACTTTGCTGGACGGAATGGACGGGTATTCGCGCCGATATTATTTTTTCCGTCGGAAAAAGGCTGTATATAATCGACTGTTCGGGAGAGACCAACGTTATCAAAGCCGAAACCGACGGAATAAAGCTTGCGTCTGCGTACGTTCTTCGCCCGATGAGCCTTGATTTCAATTTTCCGCACGAAAATAAAATCGTGGAGAGAATTATGATGGAATTCAGGTGCGCGGGAAAAAACGTCGTAAACGTCAAAGTATTCGCCGACGGAAAAGAGTACTATTCGCGGTCCGTGGAAATCGAGCCGGGAGACGACGGATGCGCGTCGCTGTATCTGAATCTTCCGAAAGCGTTTATGAAGAGATTCGATTACGAAATAAGCGGCGACGGCGCGTTTGTCGGCATATTCAATTTCAGGGCGGATTACCGTCTTATGAAAAAAGAATCAAATTGAAAGGAACAGACATGAAAAAAGTTAAAAATGTGTGGCAGTACGCATTTCTGCCTGCCGAAGAACGCCTTGACAGGATAAAGAACGGAGACTCCGACGTGTACGAAAAGGAGCTTGCGCGCTCCATGAACGTCATTTCCGAAAGAGAGGCGCTCGGGATAGACACGTCCGAACAGAAGGACTGGGTGGAAAAGCTGAATAACAGCTATAATGCGTATAACGCAGGCAGAATGGGCATCGAGCCGTCGAAGGTGAACGCCAAAGCCGCAAAGGTTGCCTACGGTAAGGCAAAAACCGTATCAACCTACGGAAACCTGAAGGCGAAGGCCGAAGCACTTCTTGACGAATATTACGAAAAGGCGTATTCCGAAAGGAAAAAGATTACAAGCGCAAAGGAATATCTCGTCAACAACGGTATTTCCGAAAATTCCGCAGACGGCAGAAGGTATCTTGCCTTAAAGGAAAAGGAAATTGAAAACAACATAAAAAAATATAAAAACGAATACCTTTCGGCGATGAAAAAAATCGCGTCGGAAGCAAGATGAAAGAAAAAGCGCTCCCCGGGGAGCGCTTTTTCTGCATAAAAACGTGCGTCTTCGGAATAAAAATAAAAAACGAAAAAAGTATTGACAAATAAAAACATTTATGCTATAATCTCAGCGTTGACCTAAGAAAACAGGTTGTCCGCATGGACTATAATGGCAAAACCGCCTGTCGAGGAAGATGTAAAAGGAATAATTATACTCCTGACATTGTCCTTATTCTTGGTCGAATAAAGGGCATTTTTTTATTGGGAGGTGAAACATATGCCTAGCGCAAAAATACTTGAAAAGAAACAGGCACTGGTATCCGAGCTTGCGGAAAAGCTCAAGGGCGCAAAGACGGGAATTCTCGTGGATTACTGCGGAATCACCGTTGAAAAGGACACGGCTCTCAGAGCCGAACTGCGCAAAGCGGGTGTTGATTATTCGGTAATCAAGAACACCTACATCAGAAAAGCGGCTGAAATCGCGGGAATAGAGGGCTTTGACCCCTATCTCGAAGGAATGACGGCTTTTGCGATTTCAAACGATGACCCGATAGCTCCGGCGAAAATTCTTTGCAAATACGCAAAGGAAAACGAAAGCTTCAAGGTCAAAGTCGGCATAATGGACGGCAGTATCATGGAAGAAGCCGAAATAAAGGCTCTTTCGGAAATTCCTTCGAAGGAAATCCTTATCGGAAGACTCATGGGCAGCATCCAGTCATCGCTTTACGGTCTCTGCTACGTACTTCAGGCGAAGATCGACAAGGACGGCGGCGTAGAAGCGCCTGCCGCAGAATAAGCCGTACAGTCGGTTAAAAAAGAAAAAACATTTCTATTTTATGGAGGTAAATTAAAATGGCATCGGAAAAATCATTGCAGATTATTGAAGAAATCAAGACACTTACAATACTCGAACTTGCGGATCTCGTAAAGGCTCTCGAGGAAGAATTCGGCGTATCGGCAGCTCCCGTAGCGGTAGCCGGCGCGGCAGCTCCCGCGGCAGGCGGCGCAGCAGCCGAAGAACAGACGGAATTCGACGTAATCCTCGCAGCTGCAGGCGACAGCAAGCTCGGCGTTATCAAGATCGTACGTGAAATCACCGGTCTTGGACTCAAAGAAGCAAAAGACCTCGTTGAAGGCGCTCCCAAGCCTATCAAGGAAGGCGTTTCCAAAGAAGATGCAGAGGCTCTCAAAGCACAGCTTACGGCAGCCGGCGCAACTGTTGAAATCAAGTAATAATTTTTGCAAAATGAAAAAGCACTCCTTCGGGAGTGCTTTTTTGTTTGGAAAAACGCGGTTTTTTGCAATATTTTGTTGACAATAAAGCGCGCTTTTAGTATAATTTTATCAATAATAATGAAAACTTTCCTTAAAAATCTTTTTTTGAGGTGAAACCGTTATGAAATATTCAAACAAATTCTTTTTTGCATTTTTTGCCGCGCTTGTACTGTTATTCCCGTCAGGTGCGGTTTTTGCCGCTCCTAAAGAGGAGCCTAAGCCCGATGAACGCGTCACCGTCATCGTCGAAGTCGAGGGCGACGCCGTGCTTACGGCGAAAAACGCGTCTAAACTCGGAGCAAAGGAGTTTTTAAAGACCTCCGAAGCCGAAAAACTCGAAAAGAAGGCGCGCGCCGTCCAGTCAAGCGTTCTGTCGGAAGCGGAAGTATCACTCGGCGAAGAACTCAACGTTAATTTCACGTACACGCACGTGCTGAACGGCTTTTCCATGGACATAGACGCGGATAAAGTCGCGTCTCTTTACGCTCTGCCCAACGTCAAAAACGTTTACGTTTTGAAAGACGAGTCATATACCGCGTCTCCCGAAGAGCAAAAGGTCGAGGCGGAACTTTTTGAGTCGGAAACAACGGATGAAGAAGCGCCCGAAAATTCCGAAGAAAAGCCGTATATCATAAAGGGCAGCGAATATATGGAAATGCAGTATATGCATGACATCGGATATACCGGAAAGGGTATGGTAATCGCCGTTATAGACTCGAATGTTGACGTAACGCACGAGATGTTTCAGGCCCCTGTTGCAAATCCGCGCCTTTCAAAACAGGATATTGCCGACATATTGGATAGAGAAACTCTTTCGGTTTCGACGCCCGGCGCGGGACAACTGTCGGTAAGCCGCGTTTACCGAAATGAGAAATTTCCTTATGTGTTCAACTACCATTCGTTCAATTCCGACCCCTTAGAGTTCAATAGTGACCACGGTATACACGTTGCGGGCATTGCAGCGGGCTCAAGCGGCATCGATTTTCAGGGTAAAAAGTTTGTAGGCGTCGCTCCCGACGCTCAGATAATTTTTATGGCAACCGCCTGCGACGAAAATCACGGACTTGATACCCCGGCTATTATAGCCGCATTGGAAGACGCATCTAAACTCGGCGCGGACGTCATCAACTGCAGCCTTAACAGTTCGTCGTCGCTTTCCGAGGAGCCGAGAATCAAAGCGGTAAACGCAGCGCGCTCGGCCGGTATAATGGTTGCGCTTGCGGCAGGAAACATCGGAAGAGGAGACAATATTTTTGACGTTTCCGCAAAGCAAATTGATTACAACGGGATGAAATCCATGGACGACATTTCCTCAGGTACCGCGGTCGCAAACGCGGACGGCAAATACATTATATTTACTTATAAACAGTTTACGGTGGCGGAAAAAGAAATATATTACTACAGTGTATTCAGCGAAACCGATTTTAACGAAATTTTCGGCACCGACGACCTTGAATACGTTTACGTAAACGAAGCGCGGGAAAGCGATTTTGAAAACTTAAACGTCGAAGGAAAGTTCGTTTTTGTAAATCAATACGGCATTTCTTTCAATGAAAAAGTTACAAACGCATATAATGCGGGAGCCGCCGGTATTTTTATCATATTTAGGGAAGCTCCCGACGTTTCAACCGAAATCAACCCGGCATGGAGATTTTTCCCTATCGGAGTCATGGGCGGCGATATGGAGGATGCAATTCTTGAAGCCGAAGAAAAGAAACTCCGCTTTAACGAAACAATACAGAGATGGCAAAAGAACGGCGCTCTTTCAATGAACGCACACAGCAGTTGGGGCGCAAAGGGCGACCTGGAACTCAAGCCGGAAATTTCTGCTGCGGGAGAAAACATTTATTCCGCCTCGCTTGACAACGGATACGTCCTGCATTCGGGCACGTCGATGGCAACGCCGTTTTATGCCGGCGCTTCCGCGCTTATGTTTGAATATATGGCGGCAAATCCTTCCAAATACGCGCCTTTCGGCAACCGCGCAACTCTTGCGGAAAATCTCTTAATGAGTACCGCGGACATAATTATGGAAGACGTACAGAATGGCATTCCTTATTCTCCGAGAAAGCAGGGCGCGGGAATGCTCAACCTGAAAAGAGCCGCAAAAACGCCGGTATTTCTGCTCGGAGACGAATTTGAAACAAACGGATACGTCTACAGAAAGGCAAAAATAAGTCTGCGGGAAATTATTCTCGACAATGAAAACTCGTTCAAGTTCTCGTTTACGGCGCAGAATATGACGGACATAGACGTAACGTACGACAAGCTCGGTATGTACGTCACTACCGATTCCGCCGACGAAAATGGAATGATAAAGGGCGCTCGGCCGCTTCACTTTGCGTCGGACCTTCCCGATTCCTTCACCGTGCCGGCGAACTCGTCGGTTGATCTTACAGTAAAAGTAACGCTCGACAAAGACGAGCTCGAAGAAAACCTTGACGTATTCGTAAACGGATTTTTCATAGACGGATTCGTAACCCTTGAAAACACCTCTGACCAAGAGAATATCCCCGGGCTTTCAATACCGTTTACCGGATTTTACGGAGACTGGTACAACATTCCCGTATTCGACGAATATTACTATGACGACCCGTATAAGCCCCTGACGTATATGTACACGTATACAAACGTCGTTTTTCCGGGACAGGAAGAAATGGTACGGAGATTCATTATGGGAAGAAATCTGTTTGACGAGGACAACAAAAGCCTTGAGGGCAGGGAATACGTCGGCTTTTCTCCGAATTTCGACGGCGAAGCGGACAACGTACAGGGAGTGGCGTTGGCGCTCAGATTGTTTGGATTGACCGATTATGCCGTCTGCGATACGGACGGAAACGATATTATTCGGAAATCCGACGTTGA
Organism: Clostridiales bacterium; assembly: GCA_016286245.1. GTDB lineage: Bacteria > Bacillota > Clostridia > Oscillospirales > CAG-382 > UMGS882. The sequence goes on from JAEESG010000020.1 coordinate 16,067, forward strand.
TTCGGTAACAGGCATCCCGTATTACGCCAGTAAATACACTCAGACGTATTTAACTTTCGAAAACAGCGAACTGACCGCTCTGCCCGACGGCGACTATATATTCAGGGTTTATGCCGGTTTCTACTACAAAGAGCCGTACGAGCAGACCGACGTTCTGGAAATGCCGTTCTATATTGACAGGGTTGCACCGGAGATAAAGGAGTTTTCGGTAAACGGAGACACTCTTACCCTTTCGCTTTCCGATAACCGCTACGTTATGGGATATATTCTTTCGGGAACCTCGGACGGCGAGCCGAAAACCGAAGCGTTCGCACTTGAACCCGCAAAACTCTGCGAGACGACCGCCGACATTTCGGAATACGATAAGGGCTCGATTAAAGTAGAAGTTTACGACTACGCCCTGAACCGCACGACGGCGGGCGAACTGCCGCCGTCGGTAACTTTACAGGAACGGTACGGAAAAGAATTCACCTTCGGCATCGAAAACGTGAAGGACGAGGAAATTTCCTGCACGTTTACGATGGTTGCATACTTAAACGGAAGACCGGTAAAGCTTACGAGCGGCGGAGGAGTAATTCCGCGCGGTAATTCTACGAAAATAATCAATTTCGACCCCGGCGTTTACGATAAGATAAAACTCTTTATCTGGGACAGTCTTGAAGGAATGAAACCCGTCTGCGAGCAGGTCGAAATCGGATAAAATTCGTAAAAACGCATTACGGCGCCCTCTTTGAAGGAGGGCGCCCGCTTTTTTTGAAAAAATCGCGCACAGGTTGACATATCGACCGTAATTTATTATAATATAATATTGAATATATATAAACATTGGAATTCCGGAGACAAAAATGATTGAAACAATTTTCTCGTCAATAAAGAGCATAGGTGATTTCTGGGCGCTGTTTTTCGTGTCCATAATACCGTTCATCGAGCTTCGCGGCGCGATTCCTTTCGGCATACTGACGCTTAACATGCCGTGGTACGAGGCGTTTCTCATATCCTTTATCTCAAACTGCATTCCCGTGCCGATAGTGATACTTCTCACGCGTCCGCTCTTCAATTTTCTCAAAAAGACCAAAAGACTTGCGCCGCTGGTGCAGAAAATTGAAGCAAAAATGATGAAAAAATCGGAAAAAGTTACGAAATATAAGATAATCGGCTTGTTTTTGTTCGTCGCAATTCCCCTTCCGGGGACGGGCGCATACAGCGGCTCTATTATCGCGGCGCTTCTCAATATGAGGCTCAAAAAATCGATACCGTCGATTATCGCGGGAATTTTCGTCGCAGGAATAATAATTTCGCTCATTTCCGCTTTCGGAAACGCGGCGCTGTCAATGTAAAAAAGGAGAAAAAATTGAATACCGTTACGGAATTTGATTTGATAAAATACAATAAATATCTTGCAAGACGCATGTTAAACGCAATATGCGTAATGCTTCTTTTGTGCAGATGCGCGTCGCTTGCGGTGTACTATTTCGAGCCGTATACCGAGGCGGCGTTTATAAAGGCGGTATCCTTTATTTTCGGAAGGAGCGCAAACTCCGTGCTTGTGGCTGTTTTCAATATTAAGGACACGCAGATGTGGCTGTATTTTGAAGATATGCTTCACCGGTTTATCTTCATCTTTCTGCCGATGCTTTTCTTTTCAAAATTCTATCTGAAAAGAAACTTTGAAGAAACGTTTGTCGTTGAGGGAAAAATGATTCACCCGTCGATAACCGTTTACGCGCTGCTTACACTTGCGGCGTATACGATGGCAAACGCAGTGCTTGTCGTCGGAAGCTTTCTTGCGCCGGAAGCGATTTTTGCCGCAGGCGAGGTGTACGAAAGCGCAATGTCGGGATACGATATGGTGGTGTATTTCGTCTCGGCGTGCGTTTTTGTCCCGTTTATTGAGGAATATATCTACCGCGGAGTGATTTTCGGTTCGCTGAGAAAATTCGGTTTTGCCTTTGCAGCCCTTGCAAGCGCACTTATTTTCTCGTTCTCCCACACGGGCTTTCCGACCATGGCGTACGCGTTTGTGAACGGCTTCTTTTACGCGTTTATTTTTGAAAGAACGGGCAATATCAAAACGGCGGTATTTTTGCATGCGCTCAACAATACGGTAAATTTTGTAATTAACGACGTGCTTCCCGCGTTTTTGGGGGACGGAACTCTTAACGTAATATACAACGCAGAGCTTGTTGTGCTTATGGTTCTTGCCCTGCCGGGAATATATTTCCTGTTTTTCAAAAAATATAAAAAGAAAGAACAGACGGATGAAGTTTTTTCGGAGCAGGGAGAAGAAATTGCGGAAAAAAAGGTGAAAAACGCGGGCGTTCTTGAACTTGCGGCATTCTTTATGGTGGTTTACGCGGCGCTCGGAATCGCAAGAACGGTTATGGGTATTTAACGCGGAAAAATGAATAAAAATAACGTTGACGAAAAGAAAAAACAGGCTGAAAAATTTATGAAAAGCGCGATTGCGCGCGCAAAAGCGGCAGCTCTTCGCGGCGACGTGCCGATAGGCGCGGTGATAGTCAAGGACGGAAAAATCATATCGTCGGGAAGAAATCAAAGGGAAGAGAAAAAGAACGCGCTGAAACACGCCGAAATTTCCGCAATAGACAAGGCGTGCAGAAAGCTTGGCGGCTGGAGGCTTTGCGGCTGCGATATGTACGTAACGCTCGAGCCGTGCGCAATGTGCGCGGGCGCGATAATAAATTCGAGAATCGAAAACGTGTATTTCGGCGCTTACGACGAAAAGGCGGGCTCCTTCGGCACGCTTGCCGACTTGAACGAAATCGGATATAACCATAAG
>JAEESG010000117.1 GCA_016286245.1 Clostridiales bacterium
TACGGCATGGGCCTGCAGATGCTGCTGTATCTCTTCGCGCTCGAGGCGGACGGCGAGGCGCGCTACGGGCATGAGATCGTGCCGGCGGGCGTCATGTACGTCCCGGCGCGCGACGTGCTGCTGTCCATGCCGGAGGATCCGGACGAGGCCGAGGTGGAGAAGAAACGCCGGGACGCACTGCGCCGCAGCGGGCTCGCGCTGAACGACACCGCGATGCTGGAGGCCTGGGAGAAGGGCGAGGACAAGCGCTATATCCCGGTGAAATTCAAAAACGGTGTGCCGACGGCCGGCGGCGTGGCCTCGCTGGAGCAGCTGGGCCTGCTCGGGCGGCATATCCGCGGCTCTCTCGGAGAGATGGCGCGGGAGCTGCACCGCGGCAGCATCTCCGCCGATCCATACTACCGCAGCCAGCAGGAAAACGCCTGCCTCAACTGCGCTTATTTCGCCGCCTGCCGTTTTTCGGAGGGCGAGAACGGCGAGCAGAGCCGTTTCCTTCAGCGGCTGCCGGACGGAAAGGTCTGGGAAAAGATGGCCGAGCGTTGGGGCGCGGCCTCAGAGCGGGAAAGAGAGGAGGAGCCTCTTGACTGATTTCAAACCGACAGCCTCTCAGGCTCAGGCGATCAACAGCCGCGGAAGCGCCGTGCTCGTGTCCGCAGGGGCGGGAAGCGGAAAAACCAGAGTGCTTACCGACAGAATAATATCAAAGCTTCTCGACGAAAAAAACGGCGCGCAAATTACGGAATTTCTCGTCGTAACCTTCACAAAAGCCGCCGCAAAGGAGCTTTCCGACAGAATAAGAGTATCGCTTGTAAAAAAGAGCGAACAAACGGAAAAAAACGAAAATATCATTAAAAATCTCGCGCTTTTGCCGCAGGCGAAAATCTGCACGATAGACGCATTTTGTTACGACCTTGTAAAATCGAATTTTCAGAAGCTCGGAATATCGCCCAAAACGAGAATTGCCGACGAAAACGAAACCGACGTGATTATCGACAGAATTTTTACCGAAATAATTGAGGAAAGAATGATGTCGCAAGAGGGGCACGAGTATTTTCTGCCGCTTTACGAAACGTTAAGCGACAAAAAGAGCGACAGAGCCTTTTTGAAGAGCTTAAAAGAGCTTTATAAAAAAATATCGAATAATTTAAACGTAAAAAAATATTTTTCCGACGTCTGCGAAATGTATGACGAAATAAACGAAAAAGAGGAAGTTTTTTTAACGCGCTACGGGAAAATGCTGCGTGAATATACCGAAAATCTGCTGTCCGAAGCGAGAAAATACGTCTATGATGCGATGTCCGAATGTGAAGACGACGCGGAGCTTAGGAAATTAATCATGCCCGCGCTTGAAAACGAGTCCGAAAGACTGAAAATATTCTTTTCAAGCCTCTCTACTGCGTACGACGACGTTTGTTACAGCTTTTCCGCGCTTAAAACGACGCCGGTTAACCTGAAAAAAGCCCCCGACCCCGAAAAAGCGGCGTCTGTCCGCGATAAGTGCCAAAAATCGAGAGATATAGTCAATTACCTGAAAAATGAATTTTATTCCGTAAGCTCCGAAACGCTTAAAAAGTGCGCAAAGGACTGCGCAAACCTGACAAAAGAGCTCGCAGATATAATGCTCGAATTCGACGCGCGCTTTATGAAGGAAAAAAGGGAGTACGGAATACTGAACTTCTCCGACGTCGAAAAACTTGCGCTTAAAATCCTTTACGACGATGAGAAAATGACGGTTGAAAGCGAGCTTGCAAAGACGCTGCAAAAGACGTTTACGGAACTTTATATCGACGAATATCAGGATACCAACAGAATTCAGGATATGATATTTCGCGCGCTGACAAATAAGGACGGCGAAAAAAAAGAGAATAACAGATTTATGGTCGGCGACTCAAAGCAGAGTATTTACGGCTTTCGCGGAGCGCGCCCCGATATTTTCAACGAATATAAGGAGATATTCGACGATTACGAGAGTAACTCGGGCAGAAAGAAAATATTCATGAACGATAATTTCAGGTGCTCGGAAAATATAATAAACTTCACAAACGCACTTTTCGAAAAGGCGATGCCGGAGGAATACGGTAAGGAAGAGTGCCTGAATTACGCGAAAATCGAGGATAAAATAAAGATAAACGAGCCCGTAAAACTGTTTTTGTGCACGGGAGAGGATGGAAAAACCGATATTGCGTCGGGAAGCAATTTACAGGCGGAGAGAATTTATGAGGAAATATGCAGCCTATATAATAACGAAAATATCTTAAGCTGCGAGGGAAAACCGTATAAATACGAGGATATGGCGATTCTCACGCAGAGGTGGAAAGACGCGAGATTCCTGGAAAAGTTTTTCAGCGAAAAAAAAATCCCCGTGTCGTGCGAAAAGGGCGAAAACTTCTTTGACCGCAGAGAAGTAAACGCGGTGCTTGCAATTTTGGGCGCCGTCGATAATCCCGAAAGGGACGTCTGCGTTGCAGGATTTATGAGAAGCAAGGCGGGAGGCTTTGACGATAACGAGCTTGCGAGGATAAGGCGCAATACGCCGGACGGAAGCTTTTATCACGCGGTAAAAGAATATAAGGAAAGCGGAGAAAACGTGGAATTGAGAGCAAAAATTTCGGAATTCTGCGAAAAACTTACGCTTTTCAGAAAGCTTTCGAGAACGTCGAAGGTTTCCGATTTTATAAAAACGCTGTATTCAAAGACGGATATTTTGAGCGTTTGTACGTCAAAGGCGTATGAAAACGGAATAAACGATACAAAAGAAGTGAGAAAGAGAAACCTTTTAATGCTGTACGATATCGCGCGTAACTACGATAAAACCGTGTTCAAAGGGCTTTCATCATTTCTGGAATATCTGGATTCCATGAAAAAATCCGACGACGTAAAGAGCTGTACCGCCGCGGATTCCGACAGGATAAAAATAATGACGATACATAAGTCAAAGGGACTCGAATTTCCCGTGTGCTTCGTGTTCGGAGCGGACAGAACTGCGTTCAGACCGATTGATAAACTCATATATTTCGATAAAAACGATAAAATCGGAATAGGCTTTAACTTAAAAAATCTCGACAAAATGGAATCGGTAAAGGGAAACAGCGGAAATACGCAGATTGCCACGCCTTTCAGAAAACTTTTTTCCGAATTTGAGTACGCGGACGAGCTTCTCGAAGCGAAAAGACTTATGTACGTGGCTTTTACCAGGGCAAAGGAACGCCTTATCATCACCGCGTCGCCGAAAAATCTTTCAAACGCCTTGAAAAACAGACAAAAATCGGATATCGACTGTAAAAGCCAGCTTGATCACATTCTTTCGGCGTTTTCCGACGAAAAAACGCTTTGCTCTCTTGACGGAAGTATTTCGGAAACGGAAAACAAATACGATTTTCTGGAAATAAGCGCGCAAACACGGATTTTAACGGAAAAGTCGGAAGAAAATATCAAAAAAGAACGTGAAAAAACAGATTTTTCCGCGGACAGCGAACTTCTTGAAACCGTAAAAGATATGATAAACAAGCGAAACGGCGCAATAAGAAAAATAGCGTCGATTCCGCCTAAACTTACGGTGTCGCTTCTCAAAAACGGGCTTATAGATTACGACGAAGCGGGCTTTCAGACGATTTCCGAAAGAAAACTCATGACAGAGCCCGAATACGTTTCGGAAACAAAAGAAAAAACCTCCGCCGAAAAGGGCACGGCAATGCACATGTTCATGCAGGTCGCAAATTATAAAGAATGCGAGTAAAACGGATGTCTTTTGCAGGCGGATAAACTGCTGTTGTCCGGCTTTATAACCGAAAGGCAAAGA
>JAEESG010000021.1 GCA_016286245.1 Clostridiales bacterium
CTATGGAACGAGATTGACAGGTGCTGAAGCTTCTGCACAAGCGCTCCGCGAAGTCCCACTTCGATTTTTCTCATTACTTTACTCATATAGCGTGTTCTGAGTATATTCATGGGGACGTTGAAAATGAGAAAACCGACGAGGATCGCAATATTAATTATGATTTTGCTTGTCGTTTCCTCGGGCCCTATTTTTCCCATTACGGCGTCGGACGCCGCGTTTATGAGGTTTGCCGTGATTATCGGGGAAAGAATTGCGGGGGCTACCTGAATTATGTAAAAAATAAACGAAACGAAAATCTGCGGGATAAAATGTTTATACATCCGCAAAAACGTCTTAAGCGAGCTTTTCGACTTCTTTGAATATGCGTCGATAAAATCCTGCTCCAGCTTCAGCGCTTCTTCATCGGAAATTATATTCTTCTTATGAAGCGGTTCGAACTCTCCGGGCTGGTCCTGAAAGTTCCCAAAATCTCTCATGTGGTGCATAAGGTTCTCCTGAATGTTCTTTTAGCTTTATTACTTGACAATTATCCTTTTTTATGTTATAAAAAAGATTAAGGGGGGCTTTTTAATGGGTGAAGTAATATTTTGGTCAATATTATTCATAATAGCTGTCGCTTTGCTCGGCTATATACTATACGTTTTCGGCAAAAATCAGAGAGAAATAATGCGCGATCCCGAAAAGAGAAAAGAACTCTATGATTCCCTTGCCAGAAGGACGGAAGAAGAAAACAAGTATTACAACGAGTGGGGCGACATCAACGAACAGTCTAAAAAATAGAAACTGAATATTGATTTGTTATACAAACAAGGATACTTTTACAAGTATCCTTGTTTTTTTATCAAATTTTGTTATTCTTTTCAGTCCTCGGCTTCGGCGTCTTCTTCGCCGTCTTCGCCGCAGCAGTTTTCATATTCGTCGCAGTTTTCGCAGTCTTCTCCGTCGCAGTACACGTCGCCGTAAAGTTCGCTTTCAACTTCGCCCAGATCCTCATCGAGTTCATCCGCGTAATCGTAAAGCGTGTCGACGTCTTCGTTTATCGCCGAAATTTCGTCCGCCATATCCGAGAGAATATCGATAATTTCGGATATTATTCTGCCTTCTTTTGTACTGAGGTCATATTCCATGCCCTCGATAAGTCCCATAAGATGAGATACTTTTTCCTTGATATCCATAATAATCTCCTTCTTAATTCAACAAATTTACGCTCTTTCGAGATATTCGCCCGTTCTCGTATCGATCTTAAGCACGTCGCCTATATCTATGAAAAGCGGAACCTTTATCTGTGCGCCCGTCTCAAGCGTTGCGGGTTTTGACGCGCCCGTTGCGGTATCGCCCTTGAAGCCGGGTTCTGTTTCGGTTACCTTGAGTTCAACGAACATCGGCGGTTCAACGCCGAAAACGTTGCCCTTATACGACATGATTTTGCACATCATTTCCTCTTTTACGAATCTGAAGTTGTCGCCGAGCTTCGCCTTGTCTATCGGAAGCTGTTCAAACGACTCCATATCCATAAAATAGTAGAGTTCTCCGTCGTTGTAAAGATACTGCATTTCTTTTCTCTCAACAAGCGCCGTCGGATATTTATCCGTCGGGTTGAAGGTCTTTTCAACAACCGCGCCCGTTATTACGTTTCTGAGTTTTGTTCTTACAAATGCGGCTCCTTTTCCGGGTTTTACGTGCTGAAATTCGATAATCTGCATTACGCTGCCGTCCATGTCGAACGTAAGTCCGTTTCTGAAATCGCCTGCTGTAATCATAAAATAGTCCTCCAAATTATTATAACAAAAATCACACAGATATTATACTATATTTTTTCCCTCTTTGCAATACTTTTTTTACAAAATAAGCAATTCTTTACCGCTTTTTGTGAAATTTTCACATCCGTTTTCCGTAACTTTCACTATATCCTCGATTCTTACGCCGAATCCGTTTTCGATGTATATGCCGGGCTCAACGCTCAGCACCGCGTTTTGAGGTATAATTTTATCGCACGACGGTGAAAAAGTCGGGCTTTCGTGTATTTCAAGTCCGAGGGAGTGTCCGAGCGCGTGTCCGAACGTTCCGTCGTAGCCTCTTTTTGCGATATAGCTTCTTGCAACAGCGTCAATCTGTTTTCCGGTCTTTCCGGCGCGTATATATTCAAGCGCTTCTCTTTGCGCGCACAGCACGGCGTCGTACACGTCCCTCATCTTTTCGGTCGGCTTTCCGATGCACAAAGTTCTCGTCATATCCGAGCAGTACCCGCCGTATTTTGCGCCGAAATCAAGCGTCAGGAAGCCTTTTTTGATTTTAGTGCCGTCGGGTACTCCGTGCGGCATCGCCGTCTTTCTGCCCGACACGGCTATGGTGTCGAAAGCAATACCCGAAGCGCCGTTTTTGCGCATAAAATACTCTATTTCGAGTGCGACTCTTTCTTCGGTGAGCATATCCTTTCCGAGGTTGTCGGAAATAAAGGAGACGATATATTCAAAAGCTTTATCGGTAATTTTCTGCGCTTTTGCGATATTTTTAATCTCGTTTTCGTCCTTTTGCGCTCTCATTTTCGAAATGAGCGCCGACGCGCCTGGCAAAAGCGTGTATTTTGCGAATTTTTTCTTTATTTTTTCAAAATCGCTTAACGTCAGATATTCCTCTTCGACGAGGATATTCTTTTTTTCTCCCGCGATTCTTTTAAAGACGTTCCACATATCCTTATCCTGCAGGATTATCTGCACGTCGTGCGGAATTACGCCTTTTTCCTGCGCCTTTTTTGCCGATTCGTAATATCTGAAATCGGTTATGAAAGCGCACGCGTCATCACTCAGAAAAACGTATCCGCTGCTTGACGGAAAGTGGGTTACGTATCTTCTGTTTACTTCGGAAACGACAAGAACGCTGTCAAATTCGGCGTCCGACGTCTCTTTCATTTTGCGAAGCATATCCGAAGCTGCGAAATTATCTGTTTTTTTATCAATATTCTTCAAAGCTTTTCCTCTTTTTATTTTAATGACAAGTAATACTTTTTCATCGCAAGGGCGTCTTTTGCCTGTGTTCCGTCCGACTCGCATATAAACGTGGGCGATATTCCCATATCGCGCACCGCCTCCATAAGCGGCTCAAATTCGGGCCCGTAGGTTGTGTCCGCAAAGGTGAGGTGTCTTTTTTCGCCGCCGGTTGTATATTCTATCTTTGAAAAGTGGCAATGCAGATTTTCGGCGTATTTTGCGCCCTTTCTCCTTGAAATCTCGTCGAACACCCTTTTATAATCGTCGGCGCAGGTAAACACTCCGCCCTGATTTCTGGCGTTCATGTGTCCGAAATCAACGACGGGAACGACGGTTTCATCGACGGTGCAAAGTTCCAGCACCTCATCGAGCGTTCCGAGCTGGTTTACCTTGCCCATGGTCTCGATTCCGAGCTTGAAGCCGTAAAGTCCGAGTTTATCAAGTTCGCTCAGCGCGTGTTCAAGCGCGCGTTTTGCGTAATCGACCGCAAGCGCTCTTTCGATTTTCGCGCAGGAGCCCGCGTGAATCACCATAGTTTCTCCCGACATTAGTGAAAGCGCTCTTGCGCTGTCAATTATGTATCTTGCGCTTCCGAGTCTCTTTTCCTCCTCGACTGACGAAAGGGAAATGAAATACGGCGCGTGAATTGAAATTTTAATTCCCGCTTTCTTTGCGTTGCTTCCTATAAGAGAGAACATCGCCTCCGAGCCGTTCACGCCTCTGCCCGCCTCGTACTCGTACGCGTCAAGGCCGAGCTCCTTTAACCATTCGGGCGCGTCGGAAGTCTTTTTATTCAAAGCGTTAAAGCTGTCCGAGTTGCCGCCCGGGCCGAAAAGCGCTCCGTTTTTCATATTTTTCCCTCTCTTTTTTCTCTTGATTTATAAATTGCGATAAACGGTTTTTCCATTATTCTTTTGAATCTGAAAAACGCCGTTTTTTTATCCTTTATCGGCTTTACGAGCACTGCTTTCATGCCTATGCGCTTTGCCGAGACGACGTCGGTAAAAATCTGGTCGCCGATTGCCATACTGTGTCCTGCGTCCGCGCCGTTTTCCGCCATAAACTTCTTATACCTCTTTACAAGCGGTTTTTTTATGTCGGCGTTATATTTATACTCAAGGTTTTCCGTATACTTTTTTACCCTTTCGATTCCGTTATTCGACACGAAAAACAGTTTTATACCGAGTTTTTCCATTCTTTCAAACCAGTCGATATTCTCTTTTGTGGGGTTTTGGATTTCGTACGGCACAAGCGTATTGTCTATATCGACAAACAAATACTTTATTCCGTTTTCGGTAAAATATGTGTCCGGTATATCGTAAACGGTATCATACATTCTGTCAGGTATAAACATTCTTTCCTCCGAATTTTTCTTTATAAAAATGACCGAAGAAATATCTCTCTTCGGCCATATTTTATCTGCGCTTATTCCGCGTCTTTTTCTTCTTCGGGCTTTTCTTCCGCCTCGGGTGCCTCGTCCTTTGCTTCGGGAGCTTCTTCCGTTACTTCCGACGCTTCAACCTCCGCTTCGGGAACTTCTTCCTTCACGGGCTCTTCAGCCTCAACTGCCGCTTCTGCTTCGGGTGCTGCTTCAGCTGCTTCTTCCGCTGCTTCTTCAGCAGCTTCGGGTTCGAGAAGCGCTCTTATCGAAAGGCTGACTTTCTTTGCTTCAGCATCGATAGCCGTAATTTTAACAGTTACCGTCTGACCTATTGAAAGTTCGTCCGAAGGCTTTGCAATCTTCTTGTTGGAAATCTGAGAAATGTGGATAAGACCGTCAATACCCGGTATAAGCTCTGCGAATGCGCCGAAAGGAGTAAGGCTTACTATCTTTACGTCGACAACGTCGTCAACCTTATACTTGTTCTCAAAGATATTCCACGGATTTTCCGCTTCGGATCTGTGTCCGAGGGAAATTCTCTTCTTTTCGGGGTCGAGCTCCTTGATATAAACGTCGATTTCGTCGCCTACGTTTACAACTTCGCTCGGATTCTTTATTCTCTTCCACGAAAGTTCCGTTACGTGAACCATGCCGTCAACGGGGCCGAGATCCACAAACGCGCCGTAATTCTTTATCGACTTTACTTTGCCGGTAAATTTCTGTCCGACTTCCGCCGTTTCCCAGAATTTTGCTTCCGCTTCTCTCTTCTTTTCCGAAGCGACCGATCTTATCGAGCCGACAGCGCGCTTTCTGCGCTCGTCAACGCTTATTACCTTGAATTCGAACGTATTGCCCAAAAACTGCTGCAGGTCCTTTTCCTCATACGGCTCTTCGCGTCTCGGGAGCGTCGTCTGAGAAATCGGAATAAATACTCTTCCGTTTTCGCATACAAGCACAATACCGCCTTTTGTGGCTTCTATTGCCTTGCCTTTGAGAACCGTTCCGTCCTTTTCAGCCTGGGCTATCGCTTCCCAGTTCTTATCGGAGTCGATTCTCTTTTTCGAAAGGAGAACCGTACCTTCGGCGTCGTTCGGCTTTACAACTATAACTTCTACTTCGTCTCCCACTTTGACAACGTCTTCCGTCTTTGCGGTCGGGTCGTCGGTAAGCTCCGAAAGCGGGATCATACCTGTATATTTAATACCGAGATCAACGTGCGCCTCAGTCGGTGTTACCGACGTAATTACGCCCTTTACTCTTTCTCCTGTTCTGAGTGTTTTGAATGATGCGTCGAGCATTTCCTCAAAACTCATTGCATCGTTAATCATTGATGTGTCCATTAGCTTGTTTTTTCACCGGAACCGATTATCTTTTCTATCCCGGCTACTACCTCCTCTATAATATCATCAGGTGTTGAGGCACCCGCTGTAATTCCTACCGTAAAGTCATTTTTCCCGCTTCCGTAAGATTCTTTTTCCTTCTCAAGTTCGCTTCTTATTTCGCTTTCGGATATTTCCGTGGCGTTCTCCACAAGATACGTCTTTTTGCAGTGCTGCGACGCGATATCGTAAAGTTTTTTCGTGTTTGAACTTTTTACAAAGCCTATTATGAACATTATATCAGCGTGCGAGGCGATTTTTTTCACCTCGTTCTGCCTTTTACCGGTAACACTACATATTGTATCAAATATTTTTACTTTTGTATATAGATTTTTTATAATTTTTTGACAATTTACATATTTTTCATTATTATTTGTCGTTTGGGAAACCATTAATACCGCTTTTTGTGAACAATTAAGATTACTCTTAACAAATTTTTCACATTCATCCTCGTCCGAAAGCACTACCGTTTTCGAGTTTGAATAGCTTTGTATTCCCTTTACCTCGGGGTGATTTTTATCCCCCGAAATAATCGTATAATCACAGTTTTTTGAATTTTCATCGACGATTTTATGTATCCTCTTCACGAACGGGCAAGTCGCGTCGACGTATTCTATTCCCATTTTTTCTATTTTTCCGACGAGCTCTTTTGTTGCGCCGTGCGTCCTTATTACGACGATCACGTTATCCTTTTCGCGTTCAAGTTCAGCTATTTCACCCTCGTCGATGCAGTATATTCCGTCTTTTTCGAGATGTTTTATAAAATCTCTGTTATGAATGAGTTCTCCCGCGACGACAATCTTTTTGTCGGTCTTTTTTCTCAGCTCGTAAATCGTATCCACCGCGCGTCTGACTCCGAAGCAAAAACCGCAGTCCTTTGCAACGATGATTTTCGGTCTGATTTCGGATTTCGCGCTCATTTTCTTTCATCCTCCGCCTTTGACGCGTCGTTAAGTGCACATATTTTTTCAAATATCACGTCGCTTATTTTTTCGTAGCTGCCCTGTCCTTTTTCCGTTGCGTTATATTCCTCGAATTTTATCGGTTTTCCGATATTTACGTATGCTCTTCTGAAAAGGCACATACGATATTTTTTCGTATAAATCGAAACGGGCACGACGTCGCACTGCGTCTTATATACGAGCATTCCCGTTCCGCTTTTTATCCCGATATTGCTCGGGTGCATTCCCGAACACCTTTTTCCCTGCGGGAAAATTCCGACGGGCTCTCCTTTTTTGATAAGCGTCAGCGCCGTTTTTATCGCGCCGATATCGGTTTTGTCCCTGTCTACCGAAAACGCGCCGAGCGCCTTTAGCAGTCTTCCGAGTACAGGTATTCTGAAAAGTTCGACCTTCGCCATGAAGTTTATCGGTCTTTTAAACGCCGAGGCGAGAAGCACCGCGTCCCAGTTCGACATATGATTGCAGCACACAAAGCACGCGCCGTCTTTCGGAACGTTTTCCCTGCCGTTCACTTTTGTAAAAAACAGAGCTCTTACGAGCTTTCCGAGCAGAAACACCGCCGTTTTATACAATTTTTTTCCTTTTCTTTTTTGTTTTTTACTTACAGTCGCGTTTTGTACCGAGCTTTGCATTGACTATTTCTAATGCTCTTTCGAGCGTTTCCTCCAGATTAATATCGGAATTGTCAAGTATCACCGAGTCTTGTGCCGGCACGCAGGGCGCCGTTTTTCTCGTGGAATCGTTCTTGTCTCTCAGAATGAGTTCTTCGTAAACTTTTTCGTAATCTACGTCCTGTCCCTTTTCTTTGAGTTCAAGATACCTTCTCATAGCCCTTTTTTCGTCGTCCGCCTTCAAAAAAATCTTGACGTCGGCGTCGGGAAGCACCACCGTGCCTATATCGCGTCCGTCCATGATGACGTTTAATTCTTTCGCAAAATTTCTCTGCGTTTCCAGGAGAAACTCCCTCACCTTCGGGAGCGCCGAAACGTTTGACGCGTACATGGATATTTCGGGAGTCCTTATTTCTTTGGAAACGTCCTTATCGTCGAGAAAAATATGCTGGTTTCCGTCTATCCAGTCGAGTTTTATATGAATATTTTCAAAATGCTCCGACAGCGTTTTTTCATCGTGCGGGTCTATTCCGTTCATTTTCGCGTAAAGCCCTATCGTTCTGTACATGGCTCCCGTGTCGACGTGAACGAATCCGAGCTCCTTTGACAAAAGCTTTGCAAGCGACGACTTGCCCGAGCCCGACGGTCCGTCAATGGCTATTGAATACATTTTCATCATTCCTTTTCTTTTATTTTCCGCAGGCGCTCTTTGCCGCAAGATACGCCGTGCAGAATGCGATCTGCAGATTAAAGCCTCCCGTATATGCGTCGACGTCTATTACCTCGCCCGCAAAATACAGATTTTTCACTATTTTAGACTCCATAGTCGACGGATTTATCTCTTTTACGTTTATTCCGCCCGACGTTATGACGGCCTCCTCTATAGGTCTGAACGCCGATATTTCAAGCGAAAACTTCTTGAACGCCTTTGCCATCCTTTTTCTCGTTTCCCGGTCGACCGAGTTTGCCTTTATAGAAGGCGAGACGCCGCAATATTTGCAAAAAGGCTCCGTCATGCTTTTCGGAAGCATGCTGCAAAGCGCGTTTGAGACGTTTGCGTTGCTCTTTTCCGAGAACAGTTTTACGAGTTTTTCGTCTATTTTTTCAATTTCGAGCGCGGGTTTGAGGTCTATATCCGCGCGGTATTTATTTTTTTCGGGATTTTTGATATGCGCGCTTGCGCTGAGCACGAGCGGACCCGATATTCCGAAATGGGTAAAGAGCATTTCTCCGGTTTCCGAAAAAACGGTCTTACTGTTCGGATTTAACGCGTCGCTTACCGAAAGTTTTACGTTTTTGAGCGTAAGTCCGCTCATACTTTCGCAAAGCTCATTTTCCTTACATTCAAGCGGGACGAGCGACGGTTCCGGTTCTCTTACGGTATGTCCGAATTTCTTTGCGAATTTATATCCGTCTCCGTCAGAGCCCGTTTTGGGATACGACAGGCCTCCCGTACAGATTACGCACTTATCGAACTTATATTTTTCCTTTTCTTCGGTCAGTATTTCAAAAGACCCGTCTTTATTATCTATTGAAACGACCTTACGGTTTACGACTTTTACGCCGTTTTCCTTTAATTTCTTTTTGAAAGCCGACAGAATATCTATCGATTTATCGGATTGCGGAAAAACCCTGTTTCCCCTTTCGGTTTTGAGCCTTATTCCGTTATCCTCGAAAAACTTCATGGTTTTTTCCGACGGAAAGGCATTATATGCGGCATACAGAAATTTCGGGTTTGTCGGCACGTTTTTCATGAACTCGGCAACATCCGAATTATTCGTAACGTTGCATCTTCCCTTGCCGGTAATAAGCAGTTTTTTGCCGAGATAGGCGTTATCGAAAAAAGTCTCCGATTTCAAAAATCTATCGGACTTATTCTTCTCGAAAAGCGTAACGTCGGCGCCGTTTTGAGCCGACACGCATGCGCACATGAGACCCGACGCGCCGCCGCCGATTACCGCGATTTTTATTTTTCCGATATTTTCCGTCATTTCGTTTTTCATCAGCTTCTTGCAGCTTCGTACACGTCGTATTCGTCCCAGATTTTTTCAAGCTCGTTGAAGGTGTTTTCTATCGTAACCCTGTTCTTGCGTCCTATTGCGACAATGAGCGCGTTTATTATGCTCAGCGGCGCCACGAGCGAGTCGACGAACGACGCCATATCGCTTATCGCAAACAGTTTTATATCGGCAAATTCGGTTATAGGCGCCATATCTCCGTCGGTGAGTGCGATTACCTTCGCGCCCTTTTTCTTTGAAAATTCAGCCGCGGTTTTAGTTCTCTTAGAATATCTCGGATATGAAATCGCAATGAGAACGTCGTCTTTTGAAATTCTGAATATCTCCTCGAAAAGCTCGCTTGTGCTGTTTGAACTTACGAGATGCACGTTTTTGAATATATAGCTGAAATAGTGGTTCATAAAGTCTGCAAGCATATACGACGAGCGCTTGCCGATAATATAGATGTTCTTTGCCGAGCAGATTGCGTCTACCGCCTCGTCAAACGCCTTTTCGTCGAGGTTTGCAAGCGACGCCTTCAGATTGCCTATATCCGACGACATTACTTTTTGCAGAATATTCTTTTCGCCCATCATCGTGTCGGCAACGTCGATTCTCTGAACCGCCGTCAGCTTTGAGCGCAGGCTTTTCTGGAGTTCCGACTGAAATTCGGGGTATCCCGAAAAACCAAGCTCTATTGCGAATCTCACGACCGTTGACTCCGACGTTCCGACGCATGCGCCGAGCTTTGTCGCGGTCAGATACGCCGTCTTTTCGCTGTGCTCGATTATATAATTTGCAATACGCTTATGGCTTTTTGACATGCCGGGTATTGCTTTTCTTATTTGCTCAAACAGGCCTGCCGTCTGCATAACCTTATCTCCTTACGTAATTTATAAACGTTACTTATTTTATATATTGCTTGTTTAATAATTATCGCATTTTTTACGTATTTTGTCAAGTAATATTATCCCCGCTTATTTACAAATCCCTTTTTTGGTTGTATAATATTTTTAAGTAAAGGAGGTGCGGCAATGAAACTTTATCTGCCTTCAAGTGTGCAGAATATTGAAAACCGTCTTTTCGAAAAAAATGACGTTTCCCCCGAAAAGCTTATGGAAAAAGCGGCGGCATCTTTTTTTGACGAGATTTTTCCGCGCATAAAGCCCTCCGACGCAGTATCCGTTTTATGCGGAAAAGGCAACAACGCCGGCGACGGATACGAGCTTGCCCGTCTGCTTAAGGAAAAGGGCGTAAACGTTATATGCATTGACGTTTTCGGTTCGGCTCCTTCGACGGAGCCTGCAAAATCCTTCTTTGACCGCTATGTTTCGTCGGACGGCGCATTGGAGCGGGACTTGAAAAAGCAGCTCAAAATCATTGCCGTAACCGACGTCATAATCGACGCCGTTTTCGGAATAGGTTTTCACGGGAACATTGAAGACGACAGCAATATTTACAAAATCATCGACTCATCAAACAATGCGCGTGCTTTCAAAATCGCGCTTGACGTGCCGAGCGGCGTACGATGCGGCGACGGAAGCGTCGGAAACATCGCTTTTGCGGCAGACGAAACATTGACGCTTGCTGCGTGCAAGGTGGGTCTTGTCTCTTATCCCGCAAAGCTTTTTTGCGGCAAAATCACGCTCCTCAAGCTTCCTTTTCTGACGGAAGCTCTCGAAAAGGAATTTCCCGACAGTTTTTCGCCCGACGGAGCTTATGTTAAATCGTCTCTGCCCGCCCGTCTTGAATTTTCAAGCAAAGGCGACTACGGGAAGCTGCTTGCGGTTTGCGGCAGCAAAAACATGCCGGGCGCCGCTATGCTCTCCTGCAAGGCGGCTTTACGTTCGGGCGTCGGACTTCTGACTCTTGCGTCGGACAAGTCCGTAATAAACCGTGTAAGCGCTTCTCTTTCCGAGCCGATATACGTTCCATACGACGAAGATGACGCGGTTCAGACAAAGAAAATATCCAAATCCACCGCGAAATACACCTCCGTTTTAATCGGCTGCGGACTCGGCGTTTCCGAAAACAAGAAAGAGATGCTTTATCACATCATCACCACGGCCTATTCAAGACTTATTATCGACGCCGACGGAATAAATATGCTTGCCGATAATATAAATATATTAAAGGAAGCTCACAAAACACCTGTCATCACGCCGCATCCGCTGGAATTTTCGCGCATATCGTCGCTTGACGTAAATTACATAAACGAAAACCGCATCAAAGTCGCAAGAGAGTTTGCACAAAAGTACAGCTGTATCGTCGTTTTAAAGGGTGCGGGCACGGTTATAGCCTCGCCCGACGGCAGATATGCAGTCAACGCTTCCGGAAATCCCGGTCTTGCTAAAGGCGGCAGCGGAGACGTGCTTGCAGGTCTCATGGCAGGCCTCGCGGCAAACACGTCCGTCGACGTTTTTGACGCGGCGGTCTGCGCCGTGTATCTACACGGCCGCGCTGCCGACGTACTCAAGCAGAAATATTCCGAATACGGCTTTTTGCCGTCGGATCTTCCGGAGGAGTTTGCAAAGATGCTTCCTTAATACTTTTCGGGAGGCATTTTTACGAAATTTTGCTCTTTTAAGAAGTTAAAAATCAGTTTTCGCACAAAAACGAAGATTATTACGCTCATTTTTGCTTTTTTATGTGTTTTTTTGCTTTCCTCCTGCAAGGATTCATCTACGGGAAAGGCAAATTTATGCGACGTGCTGTTTTCCGACTACTCCGCGCAGTTTGATTTCTTTTTTGAGGGCGAAAGCGGAAGCGTTTCGGGCACGGCGGTGGTAAGCAAAGCCGACTCCGTCCGCATTGACGTTACTTCTCCCGACCCTTTTACGGGGATTTGCGCCGAAACCTCATTTAACGGTGAAAACAATTTATTTTCCGTCTCGTTTTCGGGAATAAAGGCGGAGCTTCACGCCGACACCGTTGAGAAAATAAGTCTTATTTCGGGCGTTTTTTCAAACGGCACGGCTGCACAACTCAAAAGCACGCCGGCGGACAAATTTGTAAAATGCGATGAGATTTTCGAGCTTGATGGCATCGGAGTCATCGACGCGTACACGGTGTCGAAAACCGAAAGGGGCACAGATTACGATTTTTATTACGACAGAAATACCGGGTATCCCGTATATATCTGCGTAAAAAACGGCGACAGCAGAGCTGAGATAAAAATTAAGAAAATAAAAATAAAAGAGGGATAAAAATTGAAGTTTACGGACAAGACAAAAACGCGCCTTATAGTCAATCTTGAAGACGTGGCGCACAATTACAACTACGGCAAAAAACTTGCAAAAGGGGCAAAGGTTGCCGCCGTTCTCAAAGCAGACGGCTACGGCAACGGTGCGGTCGCGATTGCCCACCGTCTTGAAAAAGAGGGCTGCGACTTTTTTGCGGTATCCAACATCGACGAAGCTCTGGAGCTGAGAGACGCCGGCGTAAAAGGTATTATTCTGATTCTGGGCTACGTCTTCGACGAGTATCTTGAAAGCGCGGTGGAAAACGACATTTCGCTTTCCGTCGACACAAGCGCGCACCTTAAAAAAATCATTGAAAAAGCCTGTGGCAGACCGGTAAAAATCCACATCAAAGCCGACACGGGTATGAACAGGACCGGTTACTATGCAAAGGGCGGGGATCTTTCGGACGACCTTATTTTATCCGCAAACCTCATCAAAGAAAACGCAAACGTGATTTGCGAGGGAATTTTCACGCATCTTGCGACGGCAGACGTCGAGGGCGGCGAGGATTTTTCTCGTCTGCAGTACGAAAGGCTCGTAAACACGACGAACAAGCTGCGCGCCCTCGGGATAAATCCGCAGATCGTGCATTTATCCAACAGCGCGGGGCTTGCGAAATTCTCGAGCTTCGGCCTTGACGCCGTAAGAATGGGCGTTTCCCTTTATTACGGCTACTGTACGGACGATGCCAACTTCAGACACACGACAAGCTTTAAAACAAAAGTTGTAAACGTGCACGAAATGAAGAAGGGCGAGGGACTCAGCTATGGTCAGAAGTTCGTAGCGCCTGAAGACATGACGATCGCCGTTATCGGCGCGGGCTTTGCCGACGGGCTTTGCAGAAGCTTATCGTACGGCAAAGGCTCTGTTCTCATAAACGGTGAAAAGTTCCCGATTATCGGTCTTATATGCATGGACATGGCGATGATTGACACTCTGGGTAAAAAAATAAACGTCGGCGACGATGTTACGATTTTCGGCACGGATCACGGAAAAACAATTACCGTCGAAGAAATCGCAAAAGACGCCGGACGCACTCCGTACGAGATTATTTGCGGAATTTCAAAGCGCGTTCCGAGAATATACAAGTAATTTTTCAACAATAAAAAAGGCTGTCCGCTTTCGCGGACAGTCTTTTTGTTTTTATTTTACTTATTACTTTGAAAGTTTGATATAGTCTATATCCATTTCGCCGCGTGCGTTGAACGGGTCGAATCTGAGTCCGGTTATGGTACCCGTCCAGAATCTGTTATCGATATCAACGGTATAGGTTTCCCATTCACCGTTTGAATTGGAGGTATTCTTAAGCGGGATATTTATTGATTTTTCCTCGTTCCAGCCTCTTTCTTCGGACGTTACAAAGAACAGCTGCATCTTCTGCGTCGAAGTGCCTTCGTAATCGTATCTTACCCTTAACGTAAGCTTTTTGAAATCTGCGGCGTTAAGCTGTACTCCGTTAAGCATTACGACGGGGTCGTTATCGGCAAAGTCGGGGTTCGATGTACATTTCATGAATCCGTCTGTTCCTACAAATAACGACATATTATAAGTCGACCAGCCTTCCGTACTGCCCGCAAGGTTGAATTCCCACTCACCCGCCGTTTTAGGTGCGTTTTGTGCTTCAAAAAAACTGGCGAGTTCGGTGTTGATTTCGATTTCGTTATTGTCGTTTATCTTGAATTCGAAACCAACGTCTTCACACAGCTTGCGCAGAGGAATAAGCGGCAGTCCGTCGCAGCTTCCGAGTTTATATCCGAGCTGTTTTGTTACTCCGTCAACCGTATAGGTATCCTGTCCTATCGTGAATACGACAACGTGCTCCTTGAAGTTGAGCGTGAGTCTGCCTGCTTCCTTATTCCACTGATAGAATGCGTTAAGTAAGAAGTCCATGGCAACTGCCGGGTCAAACGCCACAACGATGTCTCCCGTCTCGGAAAGCTCAGGTGCGAACGTCATTGCGAATTTATTTCCGTTTATGGACGCGTTCTTCGAGTAAGGACTTACATTCTTCCACTTATAGAACTGTACGCTCTTTACAACGAAGTCGATTCCTCCGTTATCGCCGACGTCGATTCTGAGAGCCTGGAGGTTGCCCGTCCAGTTATTAAGCGGGAACGTCGGGATAAATACCGTCTGGAAGTCATCGGAGGACGAGTTGAACGAAGCGCTGTTGGACTGCGTAAATCCTCTTTCATTCTGGTTATAATAGAATACTTCCACGCGCGTTCCCTTCGGAATCTTGAGCGTGATTTCCATACCTGCCGTCTGGTCGCAGTTAACCTGTCCGTTAAGGCCTGACGCTATTACCATCGGGTCTCTGTTATTTGTAGTTCCCGAAAATCCTTCGCTATTCTGCTTTCCGGTTAAGCCTTCATACGAAAGTCCCGAATATTTTGCGTAATCTATCTTATACGTTGCGGTGATTTCGTCCGGACTTACTTCCTGTCCCTTAAATCCTTCTTTTCTTAAAATTCTGTGATACTGAGGATAACGGTGGGTAATTCTCTTGAGCTGATTTTCCGTCGGAATCATATCGATGCTTTCATCCGCGGGACCTGCTTTCGTATAAGTTTCACGTATTACGTCGAGGTATGCGAACTTTCTTTCGTCTCTCGTAGGCATGATGTACGTACCTTCGCCGTATTCATTCCACGTCGAGAGCATGAGGAAGTTCTTCTGCCACTTTTCTTTCGGATAGGTTGTGAGATATTCGTCTCTTACCCACTCGTGAGCGATTCTGTATTCATCCTTGGTTATCATCGGATATCTTACGCCCATCCACGGAAGGCTGTTAAAGCCTACGGATACCGTCGGAACGGTGTATACGCTCGGGTCTGCCGCGCTCTTGAGTATGGAGTTTATGTTGTTCTCCGCGGTATAACCGGACGTGCCCCAGCTGTATGCGGACATTCCGTTGAAGCCGAGAGATTTCTGCATTGCGGTAGAATATCCGCATGCCATATAGATCATACCGTCATATCCGAGTTCCTTTACCTTTAAGTTGAGGTAATCGAACGCTTCCTTAACGCGTGATCCGCCGCCGAGTCTGCTCGAAATGCTTTCGGGTGAGAATACTAACAGAGGAAGTCTGTTGTCTATCTTCATATATCTTTCGTCTTTGAAGAAGTTTTCCATGAGGTAAGGAACGTAATCGTTCTTCCATGAATCAAGGCTTGAGGGAGACTTTCCGTTAAGAGCTTCCCAGATAATGCAGTAGTTCATCATGTCGGAGTATTCCGCTTCCATGTAGCCCTCAAAGAGCTGCTGGGATTCGGTGTCGGCAATTCTCTGCGGACCTTCCTGGTTGTTTACGAAATAAATACAAATTGCCTGGAAGTCGATGCCGTGTTCAAGCATGTACTTGATTTCCCAGTCCGCAACTTCGGGAGACGGTTCGTCATAGTATCCGAGTACGGGATAAGGATCATTGTAAGGTGAGATGCACGACCAGCCGAAATGTTCGCCGTTCGGCCAGATCGGGCAGTAGTTGATGCCTATCGTATAATCGTCAGCTCCCTCGGGAATTTGCGGAACGGGAACGTAGTCGTCGTGATATATCTTTCTGAATACCTGGAACAGATACACGGTAGCCGTCGTCGAGCTCTTGTTTTCAAAGTTCATTTCGTCAACCGACGTCGTATTGATTGCAAACGGTACTTCCGTAATCTTTCTGTCGTTGAGTTTGAAGAGGATCTTCATGTTTTCCGTGTCAAGCTCAAGGCGGATTCTGTACCACATATTGTGGTAGTAGTTTTCATAAACCTTTACGCCGTTTATGTAGAAATTCTTTTCATCGTTCGTAAAGTCCGCCACAACTTCGCCTCTGCTCTTGAGGTTAAAGGATATCGATTCTCCCAGAGGAAGAATGAATTCCGTCTTTGCAACTACCGTTCCGCTCTGAGGATCAAATTTCTTTGTTACGGAGGATCTTCCGTTGAAGTTGATCTTCTGGCTTGCGATAGAAACGTCGCCGGTGGAATCCCAGCCCATCGGAAGCTTGCCGTTCTGCCACGTTGCAAATCTGAACTGTTCGTTTACAGCGTAGTTTGCGGTAAGATAAGCCCACGATACGCCGACAGAACCCGTACCTGCCTCGTCAACGCCGACTTTGAGCTGCGTTACGTTGAATACGCCGTCATCGCCGTTAAGAAGCGGAACTTCGCCGAGGTACTGTTCGCCGAGGTACGTCGTTGCGTATCCGTTGTCAAGGTCAAGAATTATTTCAAATATGATTGCGTTTTTAACAATGCTCTTGGGACAAACGGCAAAATCACCTGTTTCGGTAAGCAGACAGTAGTTTCCGTTTACAACCTTTACTCTGTATGTGTAGTCGCCGTTTTCATTTAAGAACGCGAGGTACAGACCGTCCTGGCTTGAGCCGTTAACTCTTATCTTGAGATTGAGAAGGCCCTCGTCGGTCTTGTTGAGGTATCTTATATAAGCAACTCCCGCCGTGGTGTCGATATCGGAGATGTTTCCGTAACGTCCCATAAGGCTCGTTCTCGGGGAACCGCCTCTGTTGTCGAGCGCCCAGCCTGAGCTTATGCCCTCTTTCGAGCCCTGCATACCGGTTGTGATAACTTCAACGTATGCGTCGTTGTTGGGCATTTTTTTGAGTTCTTTTTTGATTCTGCTCTCTTTCAGAGCCGCGCGGTTGATAATGGCCGCAGCTTCCGCTCTGATTATCTTGCTTTCCGGGAAATAGTTTCCGTATACGTCGTTTCCTACGACAACGCCTGCGTTATAGAGCAGCAAAAGCGCGTCTTTCGCAAAATACGAATTCGGAACGTCGGGAATAACCGCAACGTCGTTTATCTTGTTATAATAGTCAGCCGGAAGAGCCGCCGCAAACACCTTTGCAACCTCTCCTCTTTTTGCCGGTCTTTCAAGATCGTCGAATTCGCCTTCAGCCGTAATTCCGTTTGCAAGCGCATATGCGTAATACGGAGTATACCACTGATCACCGAACGAGGTGTCTATCGTATTTCCGTTGTAAATAGCGTGCGCTCTCGAAGCCATAGTCAGTATTTCGGCTACGGTTACGTTTCCTTCGGGATTGAACGTTGTTGCGCTGTCGCCCTGCATGAGTCCGAGCTCATACGTAGACTTGATTTCCGGCGAATACCACACGTTTGCGGGCACGTCGGTGAACTGTCCTGCGGTGTAAGTATTCGCTTTTGCAAATTCCGCGCCGAACACGGAGATCGTAAGCACTGCGAACAAGATTACCGCTGTAATAATCTTTCTTTTCATCTCTTATCCCTTTCTGAATAATTAATTACTTAATTTTAGACAAAGTTATTTTATCACTTTTTTGCCGTCAAGTCAATTATATATTCAAATGTTTTTCCATTTCGTCAATTTACACACATATATCATTAAAATTTGTGCATAATATGCAATTTATTACGCACAAATCCGCATTTTTATATGTCCCAGATATCGTTTTTCGTAATACCGATTTTTTTTGCCGCGAGCAGCAGCTTTTCATGCGTGCCGACGAACATTTTCACGCGGTGCGAGTCGGAGCCGAAGTGGAATTTGCAGCCGCACGCCTTCGCGGCGGAAAGAATACGCATATACGTCGGCGAAAGTCCGTCCCCGTCGAGAGCCGTACCTTTTCTGTAAAGGCAGGCGTGCAGTTCTATGCTTATTCCGTTTTTAGCGGCTAACGAAAAGCAGTCTGCAAGCGCCGAATCGCTTATTCCGTCGACGATTTCCTGTTCTTTTCTGTGCATGAGCGGGTAGAACGGGTGCGCAATTCCTACGGGAACGGGGTATTCGAGGGAGCATGCGCGCTTGAACTGATATACGAGCAGATCCTGCATCGTTTTTACGTCTTCAACGTCAATAAAACGCTGATAATAGTAGTAATAGTTGTTTATATGGCTGGGAGAAAGGAGCACGTAGTCGAACATTTTCGCTTCCTCATAGCTTACGCTCGGCTCCTTTTTGTAAAAGAGCTCGCCCTCGCAGCCGAGCAGCGCGCGTACGCCGCAGTCCGACGCGTTGATTTTGTCGACCTCGTCTCTCATGTCCGCGGCTCTGAGGGCGCCGGTTTTGAAAAATCTGCCTTCAAGCACGTTTTCGCCGTAATAGACGTGGTTTGAGTAGCCTATCGTCGTTACTTTTTCCTGTTTGCAGTAGGGTATGTAGGTGTCCGCGTGTACGTCCCT
>JAEESG010000118.1 GCA_016286245.1 Clostridiales bacterium
GGCGGGCACGCAGAATTTCCCATCGGGACGTTCGGAAAGAAAAATATCAAACGCCGTATGCTTCTTTAACGATTTGCAAAAGGACGGAACACCGGCGTTTGCGTACAGTTACAACGACTGCAACGTCATTTTCTCGGATTCGAGCGTTGATTTTGAAAATATCACGCTTTCAGACAAATTCGGATTTTCCGCAAACGAAAATTCCGATGAGATACTCTCCGAATTATCTCTATACACAAAGGACGGCAACGGAATGGTCGCCGACCGCACGTTTTATCCGATGGGCGCGGTGGGCGATATAGAGATATATTCAAGGCTTTACGAGGGTGCAAACGAAAACGTTTTTGCCGTTGTCAGAAGCATATACAGCCCCGACAAAATCAATTTTACAGCCGATAAATACGAAATTGCGCCGTTTGAAAGCGCAAAATTCGACGTATCTTTTGAATACGGAAATCTGCCCGTATTTTCGCAGAAATACGATTATGTTATAAGCATAAAAAATGATGAAATCGCACGAACAGAGGACGAAACGGAGACGGAATCCGTAGAAATTGAAGAACAGTATGAGTCGGACGGTTTACCCGCATATATTGCCGAAGACACGTTTTATCCGCTCGTTTTCGGAAAAGATTTTGAAATTACTGTAAAAAAAGGCGATGCGGCGGCTGAAATTACCGTTAAAGTCGACGATTATCCGTTTGATGACATTGAAAATCACTGGGCTTGCAGGGAAATATACAGACTTGCAAAAGAAAAAACGGTAATAGGCGAACTTAATGAGGACGGCTCTTACAGTTATCATCCCGATAGATATTATACGAGATACGAATTTGCGGTTATGACCGCAAGAATTGCAAAAATCGAAGATAACGAGTTTCTTTCCGACAGTGAATCGGAAGAAGCCGAACGGGAAACCTTTTACGATGCCGACGAAATTCCCGAATGGGCGTATGATTCCGTAATAAAACTTTATAATGCGGGATTTCTGACCGATATAATGCGTACAAAAGATGAGAATACGGCGTTCTGCGGAGACGAGTACGTAACGAGAAGCGAAGTTATGAAGGTTATCGGAAAACTTTGTGAAAAGGCGCCCGACGATTTCGATATATCGGAGTTTTCCGACCTTGACGAAACAGAAAGGGAAGACGAGTATATCAAAAACTCCGTTTACGCAGGAATTTTCAACGGATATGAGGATAAAACGCTGCGGCTGTCGAACAATCTGACGCGTGCCGAAGCTGCCGCAGTATTTACAAGGCTTTCCGACTATCTGAAATAAAAAGAAAACCTATGGTACAAACCATAGGTTTTTTATTTTTTAATTGAAAAACGCTTCAAGCGATTTTATCTGTTTTTCAACCGCTTCCTTTGACGGTCCTCCGTCGACGTTTCGTCCATTTACACAGGCGTTAAGGTCAACGTATGTGTAAACGTCGTCTTCAAACGCGCTTGATACCGCTTTATATTCTTCAAGCGGCAGATTTTCAAACGTATAATTTTTTTCAATGCATACGGCGACAAGTTCGCCCACGATTTTATACGCTTGCCTGAAAGGAAGACCTTTCTTTACAAGGTAATCCGCACAGTCGGTTGCGTTTATAAAACCGAAGCCCGCCGCCTTTTTCATGTTGTCCGCTTTGAATTCGGCTGTATCGAGCATTTTTGCAAATATTTCAAGACAGAGCTTTACGTTGTCAACCGCGTCGAATATTGCTTCCTTGTCCTCCTGCATATCCTTGTTGTACGCAAGCGGAAGGCCTTTCATTACTGTAAGGAGCGTCGTCAGAGAGCCGTAAACGCGTCCCGTTTTGCCGCGCACTAGCTCCGCGATATCGGGGTTCTTTTTCTGAGGCATAATTGACGAGCCGGTTGCAAACGCGTCGTCGAGTTCCATGAATTTGAATTCGCTGCTGCACCACAGAATGACTTCTTCCGAAAAGCGCGAAAGATGCATCATTATCATTGAAAGGCAGAAGGCAAATTCAATTACAAAATCTCTGTCGGATACGGCGTCAATGCTGTTTTCGGTAATATTTTCAAAACCAAGTTCATTTGCTACGAATTTTCTGTCAATGGGGTAGGTTGTGCCCGCAAGAGCACATGCGCCGAGCGGCAGAAAGTCTGTGCGTTCAAAGCAGTCGTCAAGACGGCTTGCGTCCCTTTTTAACATTTGCGCGTAAGCAAGAAGCGCATGCGCAAGCGTTACCGGCTGTGCGCGCTGCATGTGCGTATATCCGGGCATTACTGTATCGGTATTCGTCTTTGCTTTTTTGATTATCACTTTTGCAAGGGCGAATATTTTTTCTTTTACGCTTTTTATTTCGTCCTTTAAGTACATTCTCGTGTCGAGTGCGACCTGGTCGTTTCTGCTGCGCGCGGTATGAAGGCGTTTGCCGTCGTCGCCGATGCGTTCTGTGAGCACCTGCTCGACAAACATATGAATATCTTCCGCTTTTTCGTCAAAGGATAGTTTTCCCGACTCAATGTCTGAAAGGATTTCCTTTAATGCAAAGACTATTTTTTCGCTTTCACTTTTTGATATGATACCCGTTTTTCCGAGCATTTTTGCGTGGGCGATACTGCCGTTTATGTCCTGCTTATACATGCGGCTGTCGAAAGAAATAGATGAATTGAAGTCGTTTACGCTTTCATCTTCTTCTTTTTTGAACCGTCCCTGCCACATTTTCATATTATTTACCTCGCTTGATGTTTTGAAAAAAGAGGGCAAAGGATTCTTTGCCCTTTATTTTTATTTGTTTTCCCACTTTTTCTTTGCGGCCGCCCTTACTGCAATGGGAAGTCCGTAAAGATTTATGAAGCCTTTGGCGTCAGCCTGGTTGTATACGTTGTCCTCTCCGAAAGTTGCGATTTCTTCCGAATAGAGCGAATACGGACTCCAAACGCCTGCTTTGATTACGTTACCTTTGTAAAGCTTGAGTTTAACTTTACCCGTTACCGTTTCCTGAGTCTTGTCAACAAACGCCGAAAGCGCTTCGCGCAAAGGCGTGTACCACTGACCGTTGTAAACGAGTTCGGCAAACGTAATCGACAGTTCCTGTTTTTTGTGAGCCGTCATCTTGTCAAGGCAAACCGTTTCAAGATACTTGTGCGCCGCGTAGAGAATCGTGCCGCCGGGAGTTTCGTATACGCCGCGGCATTTCATGCCGACGAGACGGTTCTCAACTATATCGAGCAGGCCTATGCCGTTTGCTCCGCCGACCTCGTTGAGCTTGTATATTATATCCTTTGCGGAGAGCTTTTCTCCGTTATAAGCGACCGGTACGCCCTGCTCGAAATCGAGCGTTATATAAGTCGGTTCGTCGGGAGCCGAG
Organism: Clostridiales bacterium; assembly: GCA_016286245.1. Taxonomy (GTDB): domain Bacteria; phylum Bacillota; class Clostridia; order Oscillospirales; family CAG-382; genus UMGS882. The sequence goes on from JAEESG010000118.1 coordinate 3,339, forward strand.
AGCGGAGAAACGCTCATCTCGAGAAAACCGGGCTTTTCGTACTGCGGCTCGTTGCCGGTGTCTTCAAGGTCGAGACCCTCGTGCGAGAGATGCCAGAGGTTTTTGTCTTTCGAATAGTTGGTTTCGCGGCTGATCTTCAACGGCACGTTGTGCGCTTCCGCGTAGTCTATCTCTTCATCCCTTGACTGTATGGACCATTCGCGCCACGGCGCGATTATCGGCATATCCGGCGCAAAATGCTTTATCGCAAGCTCGAACCTTACCTGGTCGTTGCCCTTGCCGGTGCAGCCGTGGCAGATCGCGTCGGCGCCTTCTTTCAGCGCTATCTCGACGAGACCTTTGGCGATGCAGGGGCGCGCGTGACTCGTACCGAGCAGATAATCCTCGTATACGGCTCCCGCCTTCATCGTCGGGATTATGTATTCGTTCACGTATT
>JAEESG010000119.1 GCA_016286245.1 Clostridiales bacterium
AAATAGTTATCATCGGCTGCGGAAAAATCGGAGTTACGCTTATAGAAAGTTTCTTAAAGGAAGGACACGAGGTAACCGCGGTTGACAGCGACTCTTCCGTCATCACGGACATTGCAAATTCATACGACGTGCGCACGATTTGCGGAAACGGCACGGATTACGAGCTTCTTGCGGAAGCGGGCATTTCTTCAACCGACCTTATCGTCGCGACGACCGATTCCGACGAGCTGAACATGCTATCCTGCTTTATTGCGAGAAAAATGGGTGCAAAGCACACTGTGGCACGCATCAGAAACACGGAGTACAACACGTCGAACCTCTCGTTCATCAAGCATCAGCTTGAGCTTTCCATGGTAATAAATCCCGAACTTCTCGCGGCGGAGCTTATTTACAACATACTTAAGCTTCCAACAGCGATAAACGTTGAAACATTTGCGCGCCGCAAACTTGAAATGGCGGAGCTTATTGTAAAACAGGGCTCGGCTCTCGACGGCGCAAAGTTAATAGACTTAAGAAAATCGTCCGAGACGCAGTTTCTTATCAGCGTTGTCGAAAGGGACGGCGAGCTGTTCATTCCCGGCGGTAATTTTGTTCTTCAAAGCGGCGACAAAATCGGCATTGTCGCATCGCAGGTAAATCTTTACAAGACGTTAAAGGCTCTCGGCCTTTTGCAGAAGCAGGCGAAGAACGTAATGATTCTCGGTGCGGGAAAAACCTCGTATTATCTCTCGCAGATGCTTCTCAAAAGCGACAACTCCGTCAAAATCATAGAAATTGACGAAAAAAGGTGCGAAGAGCTATGCGAAACGCTGCCGAACAATGCGGTTATCGTCCACGGCGACGGCATGAATCACGAGCTTCTTGAAGAAGAAGGCTTTTCCGACACGGACGCGCTCGTTGCGCTTACGGGAATGGATGAGGAAAACATTCTCATCTCGTTTTACGCCATGTCGAAGGGCATTCCGAAGGTCATTTCAAAGGTAAACCGCGAGGTGCTCTCATCAATTGCGGAAAAACTCGGCCTCGACTGTCTGATTTCGCCGAGAAACATCACGGCGGACATACTTCTGCGTTATGCGCGCGGTCTTAACAACTCCATCGGCAGCAAAATGGAAACTCTTTACAGCCTTATGGACGGAAAAGCGGAGGCGCTTGAATTCAACGTGCTTTCCGACTTCGAACATATAAACGTACCCATAAAGGACATGAAAATCAAAAAGGATATTCTAATCGCGGGCATAATAAGAAATCAGAACACCTTTATTCCGAGCGGCTCCGACACAATTATGCCGGGCGACAACATTATAGTCATCGCAAAAGGCCGTCATCTCTACGATTTGTCGGAAATTATCGAAGAATAACTTTTTGTGATATTTTGAGGTGAAATTTTGAATTACAGAATCATTTTTAACACTCTCGGAAAAGTCGTGTGGGCGGAAGCACTGTTTCTTCTGCTGCCGCTTGCAACGTCGTTTATATACGGCGAAGCGTGCGCATATTCTTTCATTATCACTATTATAATCGCGCTTGCGCTCGGCGCGTGCCTTTACCTCATCAAGCCTAAAAGCGACATAGTTTTCGCAAAAGAAGGCTTTGTAATCGCGGCGCTCACGTGGATTATAATGTCTGCTCTCGGTGCGCTTCCTTTTGTAATCAGCGGTGAAATTCCGTCGTACGTCGACGCTCTTTTCGAAACGATAAGCGGTTTTACGACGACGGGCGCGTCAACCGTTGCAAACGTGGAAGCAATGAGCAAGGGCATTCTCATGTGGAGAAGCTTTACTCACTGGATAGGCGGTATGGGAGTACTCGTATTTATTGTGGCGCTCACGAGAAAATCGTCCGACCGCTCGATACACATTCTGCGTGCGGAAATGCCCGGTCCGTCGGTCGACAAGCTTGTTCCGCGCTCGCGCGACACGGCAAAAATCCTTTATCTCATTTACGTGGCGCTCACCGTTTCGGAAATGATTTTCCTGTGGCTCGGCGACATGAACCTCTTTGAAAGCGTCGTTCACTCGTTTGCAACGGCGGGTACGGGCGGATTCGGCATAAGGGGCGACAGCATCGCGTCCTACAGCGCTTATTCGCAGTGGGTTATAACCGTTTTCATGCTGCTGTTCGGCGTGAACTTCAACCTTTACTTTTTACTTATCGCAAAAAAATTCAAATATATTTTCAAGAGCACCGAACTCAAGGTTTATTTATCGATTGTCGTTTTCATGACCGCGCTCATCGCGTTCAATACGTCGAACCTGTTTTCGACTATAGGCGAAGGCATACGCACCTCCGCGTTCCAGGTGGCGTCTATTATCACGACGACGGGCTTTGCGACGGCGGACTTTGACGCATGGTCGCCGTTTGCGAAAACGCTCATATTCCTTCTCATGTTCGTGGGCGGCTGCGCCGGCTCCACGGCGGGCGGTATGAAGCTCTCAAGGCTCATTATCATCGTAAAACGCGTCAAAAACGAGCTGCGCCGCGTTCTCCACCCGAGGACCTACACGCTCGTAAAGCTCGACGGCAAGCGCGTGGACGACACTACGCTGCACTCGGTAAGCACGTATATGTTTTTATATATGTTCATCATCGCCGGCACGCTGTTTTTGCTGTCCTTCAACGGACTTGATTTCGAGACAAACGTTTCCGCGGCGGTTTCCTGCTTCAACAACGTCGGACCCGGATTTGCGAAAATAGGACCGGCGCTCAATTACACGGTTTATTCGCCGTTCTCGAAAATCATTCTTTCGGTGGCAATGCTGCTCGGACGACTTGAAATTTATCCGATACTCCTCACGTTCAGTTTTGCGACGTGGACGAATAAGGAATAAAAAATCAAAAAAATTAAACGCTGACGTTTGTCAGCGTTTTTTTGCGTCAAAATTTATTATTCTTCTTCCGAAAACATGTCCGCAAGCTTTTCAACTTTTTCTCTGTTTCTTTCCGAAATGTCAATGAACTGTAGTACTACTTTTTTCTCGTCGTCCGTCAAAAAATCGCAGGAATAATTGTTTTTTGCGCTCGTTCTGTCCGCGAGATAGTCGAGACTCACACCGTAATAGTCGGCAAGCTTTATCGCACGTGCGAAAGGGATTTCCCTTTCGCCGTTTTCGTATTTTCCGTAATACTGGGCGGTCGTGCCGAGATATTTCGCGATGTCTGTCTGCGTTTTGTCCGCGTCTTCACGCAAATCCCTTATCCTTCGATAAAGTGACATAAGCTATCGCCCCTTTTCATTTATATTTTACCATAAATGATTGAAAAGTATTGACAAATAAACCTAAATAGATTATAATATTTTCATTATTAATCATATTAGATTATAAAATGGGGTATTTTTGGAGGAAAAACACATGGTGAAAAAGATTTTGGCGACAATTCTGACAGTTTTTCTTTTGCTTATGGTGCCGATTTTGGCAATGAAGGCAAAGGCGGAGACGGTGAACGGTTATACGCCTGAAAAATACTTTACGTTTTCAAACGGCACAATTACAGGATATACCGGCAGCGACGCAGAGGTTGTCATTCCTCCGACAATCAATGGACAAGCCGTGACGAGTATTGGAGAATATGCGTTTTCCGGCTGTACCGGTCTCACGAGCGTCACCATTCCCGACAGCGTGACGAATATTAAAGAATATGCGTTTTCCGGCTGTACCGGTCTCACGAGCATAACAATTCCATGGACCGTATGGCATATAGAAAGTGGAGCTTTTTCTTCGTGTCAAAAACTTACTGATATTTATTATACCGG
>JAEESG010000120.1 GCA_016286245.1 Clostridiales bacterium
GCTCGTAGACAATAAATTCGGAACGCCGAACCCGATTCCTTTCCGCGTTGTGGATAAGAATATCGCGCTCGATATAGACGTTTCGATAAGAGCATCCGGTGTTTATTCATATAAAATCGCCGACCCGCTTTTGTTCTATACGAACGTTTGCGGAAACGTAGAACAGGACTATACGAGAGATAAAATCGAAGGTCAGCTGAAAACCGAATTCGTAAGCGCTTTGCAGCCGGCGTTCGGAAAGCTTTCCGACCTCGGTTTACGCCCCAATCAGATAGTTCAGCACAATGCCGATCTTGAAGAAGCGATGAACGACGTCCTTTCGGAAAAATGGGGACAGCTTCGCGGCCTTAAAATCGTAACGGTCGCACTCGGAAGCGTAACCCTTCCCGAGGAAGACGCGGAACTCATCAAAAAAGCTCAACAGGCTGCAATTCTCCGCGATCCCACAATGGCGGCGGCAACGCTTACAAGCGCTCAGTCCGACGCAATGAGAGCGGCGGCTTCCAATCAGAGCGGCGCAATGGCAGGCTTTATGGGTATGGGACTTGCGATGAACGCAGGAAACGCCATGAATACGCAGAACCTCTACGCAATGGGACAGCAGCAACAGCAGAATGCGGCTCAGAATACACAGCAGGCGGCTCCTGCGGCAAATTCGTGGAAATGCTCGTGCGGCGCTGTCGCAACAGGCAATTTCTGTCCCGAATGCGGCAAAAAGAAGCCTGAGGAAAACGGCTGGACGTGCGCGTGCGGAACGGTAAACAAGGGTAAATTCTGCCAGAACTGCGGAGCAAAGAAACCCGAAGGCGCACCGCTTTATAAGTGCGATAAGTGCGGCTGGGAACCCGAAGATCCCGCTCATCCGCCGAAGTTCTGCCCCGAATGCGGAGACCCCTTTGACGATAACGATAAGAAATAAGACGAAATATGAGCAGTTTACTTGATTTTAAATGTCCCGCCTGCGGCGGGACAATAAAATTTGACTCGTCTTTGCAGAAAATGAAATGTCCGTACTGCGACACCGTTCTGTCGATGGAGGAAATGCTTCCGAAAGACGACGTCTTGAACGAAAACGTCCCCGAAAACGGCGGCGTCGACGTTTCAAGTCTGCCGCAGGACGAGTTCAACTGGACCGAAAACGCGGGAGGCGAATGGGACGAAAGCGAGACGGATAATATATCCGTGTTCGTCTGCAATTCCTGCGGCGGCGAAATTATAGGCGATAATAATACCGCGGCGACAGAATGTCCGTACTGCGGAAACCAGGTAGTCGTTGCGGGACGCTTCAAGGGAGCGCTCAAACCCGATTACGTGATTCCGTTCAAACTTGATAAGAACGCGGCAAAGGAAATGTATAAAATACATATAAGCAAAAAATTCCTTTTGCCGAAGTATTTCAAGGACCGGAATCATATCGACGAAATAAAGGGAATTTACGTGCCTTTCTGGCTTTTCAGTTCAAAAGTCGATTCGTTCGCAAGATTCGACGCCGAGAGAGTGCGCACGTGGGTGTCGGGAAACTATAGGTATACCGAAGTCAGCACATTCGACGTGTTCCGTTCGGGAAAGATGGCGTTCGATAATATTCCGGTCGACGGCTCGCAGAAAATGCCCGACGACCTTATGGAATCGATAGAACCGTTCGATTTCAGAGACGCGGTGCCGTTCCAGACGGCGTACCTGTCGGGATTTTTCGCGGATAAATACGACGTCGACGATAAAACGAGCGAAACGCGCGCAAACGAAAGACTCCGTCAGAGCACGATAGACGTTTTCAGAAATACTGTGAGCGGATATACAACCGTAAGGAACTTTTCGCGCGATCTGTTTTACCGGAAATACAGTCAGATGCAGAACGTAAATTATCAAGACCCTTTTGCAAATACCAACAGTGCGTCGAGCGGAGTAACCCTTGAGGAAGGCACGGTAAAATACGCATTGTATCCCGTGTATCTGCTTTCCACGACGTATAACGGACAGAAGTTTACGTTCGCAATGAACGGACAGACGGGACGCTTCGTCGGCGACCTGCCTATCGATAAAGTTAAGAAAAGAATCACCTTTGCAGGCGTTTTTGCGGCCGTAACGGCAGCCGCCACGCTGGTTCTGCAGTTTCTTGTGAAATGAGGTGGGAATATGAAAAATAAAGTTTTGATTTTTCTTACCGCATTTCTTGTCTTCGCACTGATTTTCAGCACTTTCGGCGTGTACGCCGAAAGCACGCGCGTAACTCCGGGACTCCAAAGAGTCGCCGATAACGCGGGACTTCTTTCGGAAGAGGAAAAAGCGGCGCTTGAAAGCGCACTTGAGAGAATATGCGAGGGACTGCAGTTCGATATAGTAATCGTAACGACAAACTCCATTGAGGGAAAAGGCGGCACGGAATACGCAGACGACTTTTTCGACTACGGAGGCTACGGCTACGGCGAAAACTACGACGGATGCCTGCTCCTTATAGATATGGGAAGCCGCGAATTCTGGATTTCCACCTGCGGACGCGGTATCGGCGCGATAACCGACAGGGATATGAGAAATCTTGAAAGCTCGGTATCTGAGTATCTTTCGTCGGGAAATTACTATAACGCATTCCTTTTCTTCTCGTATGACGTGGAAGACCTCGTAAAAGGGGAGAAAACGTATAGTAAGAGCAAAAACGGATTTGACCCCGAAACATTATTCAAAAACCTCGGATTCGGTGCGATAGCGGGCTTGATAGTTGCGCTTATCGTTGTTTCAATACTGAAATCACAGATGAAATCGGTAAAAAGCAAGCCGTCCGCAAGCGATTATTTCGTAAACGGAAGCCTTGTGCTGACAAACTCGTACGACAGATTTGTCGGAAGCTACGTAACGAGGGTGAGAATAAAGGACGACTCGTCAGGCTCGTCTTCCACGCACAGAAGCTCGTCGGGCAGAAGCCACGGCGGAGGCGGCGGAAGATTTTAATTCAATAAAAAAGCGATTGCCTCCCGCAAAAACGCGGGAGGCATTTTTTTGAAAAAATTTTTCAAAACCTGTTGACATTTCGGAAAACGGGTGCTATAATAAAATCACAAACACTTGAACAACTGTTCAAATGTTTGCAAAAAAGGAAAGGAGGCGGGAGAACAATGAAGAAATCGTATGAAGAAAAACTTCCGGAATGCGAAATAAACGAGATACACGAAAAGGCGATAAAAAGCGTTATGGCGGAATGCTATACGGAGGAAGAAATGATAGAGCTTGCGGAGCTTTATAAGATTTTCGGCGATTCCACGAGAATAAGAATTCTTTCGGCGCTCATGAAAGAGGAACTGTGCGTTTGCGACATCGCGGAGATACTTAAAATATCCGTTTCGGGCGTGTCGCATCAGTTGAGAATATTAAAGCAGGCGCGGCTCGTTAAATTCCGCAGGGACGGAAAAACCGTGTATTATTCGCTTGCCGACAACCACGTAAAGACCATCATCGCGCAGGGCGCGGAGCATATTAACGAATAAATCGAAAAGGGGTAAAGAACTATGGTAAAGGTATTGAAGGTAGAGGATCTGGAATGTGCGCACTGCGCCGCAAAAATTGAAGAAGGTATTTCAAAAATCGAAGGCGTGAACAGCGTTTCGGTAAGCTTTCTTACGCAGAAAATAACGCTTGACGCCGTTGATGCGGAATTTGATGAAATAGTAAGGGAAATCAGAAAAATAGTAAAGAAAATAGAGCCGGACTGTACGGTAATAGAATAAAAAATG
>JAEESG010000001.1 GCA_016286245.1 Clostridiales bacterium
TTTCGAAAAAACCATTTTTCCCGTTCTTTTCCCTCGTAGGAAAAGAACGAAAAGTACGTTTACTTTCTCTCGCGAGAGAAAGTAAAATCAAAGAGAGCGTGCCGTCGAAAAAATTGAGTAGCCGATATTATATCAACAAACATCACATCTGATGCCGAGCAGATTTTTTTCGACGGGTGCGGGGTGCTTTTGCGTGCGCGTCGTGCACGCGTATCAAAAAATTCCCTTTATGAAAAAATTCACTTTCGAAGCCGCCGAAAAACATCACGGCGCGGTAATTTTGTAGAAATTTTACGTTTTCGCCAAAAAAAGCGCCGAGTTTTTCGACGCTTTCTTTACACCGCTTTTATACAAAACCGCAAACAGATGTGCAATTTCACTTTGTGCGGAAAAATGCACCTGAAAAAGCAATTTTTTATAAGGGAAGTTCTTTGCCAAGCTTTCTTTCAAGAAAGCGGGAAAGAGGGAGTACTTTTGGTACTTTTTCGCGAAAAAGTACAAGAAAAACGACTTTTTTGTTCCTTTCTCTCAGGGGAGAGAAAGGAACCCAAAGAGAGCTGAAACATAAAAAGGTTTATGGCTGCATTTGTGCGGAAAACCGCACGAAAAATCAAAAAAACGTCAAATATCATTCTTTTGGCTGATGTGAAAAGAAAAAATTTCCTTTATAATGAGTATGGGTTACTGTAATTAATAAAAAAGATATATTTTATTTCGGAGGTGCATTTTTCCACATGAAAAAGCGGCTATTTTACAGTATAATAGGTATTTTTGTTTTTATTTTCATGTTTTTCGGCGTAGCAAGCAGGACGCCGCTCGACCTCTCCACCCCGGCGGACGCCTTTATGGAGATTACGGAATTTGAATTTGAAAAGACAGGATTTCTTCAAGGCGAGTACCATTTGACGTACGAATGCGACGTCTGCGGCACGACGTGGGTTCTCGGAGGAACTTTTGACGGCTACAAAATGCCGGATTCGACGAAGGAGCAGCTCGTGTGGAACAACATGACCGACCGCGAAAAAAGCGATTTCCCGGGCTACTGCGAATACTGCTATTTCGAGCATCTGTGCACCGGCTGTTATAAAGAAATCGATGACTGCGAAAAGTACTGCAAGGAGTGCATGAAGTGCAACGACTGCTGGGACCAGAGCAAGCACTGCAACGAATGCTGCGAGGAAAACACGCTTTGCGACGGCTGTCTCGGCATCGGCGAATACCGTTGTATTGACTGCCACAGTTCCGACGATTTCTGCTTTGCCTGCGAAACCTGTCTTATTGCGGCGGGAGCGGACGGAAACGTGTGCGAAAGCGACGACCCGAAACCGCACTGCCTTGAATGCTGCGAGGACTATCGCTGCGACGGATGCGCGGAATGCTTTCTCGGACGTCAGGACGATTACTGCTTAAACTGCTTTGAGTGCCTCAGCTGTGCGGCGGCGGCAAGCGACCACTGCAAAGAGTGTTACATCTGCTTTGACGTGCAGGAAGCGTGCGAGGGAACCGACGACTTCTGCCGTCCCTGCTGCGTTGCGGCCGGCAACCACTGCGATGAATGCGACGAGCACATAGACGACAACTGGTGCGAGGGCGGCATGGACGGAAGACACTGCCGCGACTGCGCCGAGGCCAACGACTGGATATGCGAACAGTGCGACAGATGCGCCGTCTGCAATGACTTCTCATTTTGCGACGAATGCGGACTGTGCTTTGAATGCTGCAGTGAAAATGCCGCGAACGAGGGCTGCGAGTGCCTTGAATACTGCATCGAATCGGCTGATTTCACCGACGAAGCCCATCTGTGTCAGCAGTGCTTCTACGCCTTCTCGTGCGCCGAGGAATTCTGCGACACCTGCGGACTGTGTAAGGAATGCTGTGAGATGAACGCCGACGAATACGGCTGTACGTGCGGCCTTTGCGTCGAGGACAGCGAATTTGAGGAGCATCTGTGCGAGCAGTGCGGACTCCCGACTTGCGAAAGAGGCGACTTCTGCGACGAATGCGGACTGTGCGAGGAGTGCTGTCTTGAAAACTCAGAAGCAGAGGGCTGTTCCTGCGGTATCTGCATAGAAAACAGCGATTTTGAAGACCCCGACCATAAGTGCGCGGACTGCGGACAGTTCTCGTGTAATATAGATTTCTGCGAATACTGCGGACTGTGCCTTGACTGCTGCGAGAGCAACTCCTCTACCGAATACGGCTGTTCGCACGGCGTCTGCACGGATGACCCCGAATGGAACGACCACTACTGCGATACCTGCGGAAAATGTAAGGAAGACTGCGACTGCGGACAGGAGTGCTGCGCCGACCCGTGGGCGGGAAAATCGCTTCACGGCACCGACGTGCAGATAGGCGAAATACTGATACAGCCTTTCAATAAGAAAAAACACGTTACGCACGACAACATGTCTGCGCCCCAGGCAAGCCTTGCCACTTTCCGCACGAAGGTTTACGACCCGAACGGAAACCTGAATTATCAGTGGTATCAGAAGAAAAACGGCGGCGCGCCCGAGGCGCTCGTCGACAATACGCGCTACGTAGAATACAGGGACGAGACGTTCATAATCGTTGACGGCGCGGCGACGCCGAGACTTACGGTTGCGACTCCGTCCGACGCCTGCCACGTAAATTACACCTACTACTGCGTAATATCCGATTCGCACGGAAACGTGCTTTCCACAACGGATGAAGCGCGCCTCATAGGAAAACATACCTACGAGTGGAAATGGGAAGACGACCATTTTCACCGTCAGGTCTGCATAGGAAGCGGATGCGGAGACACAAAGTCCGGCATGAGAAAAGTACACGACATAGGTCCGTGGCGCTTCCTGTCGTATGCGACGGCGACGACCGGCGCAACGCTTGCGCGCACCTGCAACGTCTGCGGAGGTATCAGCGAATCGATTAAAACCGAGCCTTTGGGAGCAAACCATACGGCTCACAACTACATATACATTCCCGTAACGCAGACAGACAAAAACGGCAAAGAGGTAAGCTATACGCACATTAAGGTCTGCCGCTGCGGAAAGAACGACGGACTCGAGGAGTATCACGACTGGAATCAGTGGATAGTAACCGAAGCCGCCGACGACCACCACAAGGGCTCGAAATATCACGAGTGTCTGAAATGCAACTACCGCGAGACGGTTGAAATACCCATTCAGACGCACGAGCATATATTCAACCTTCACGAATACGACGCCGCGTTTTACAGGGTGGGCGCCGACAGAAAGTATCACTGGCAGTACTGCGGAGACCCCGACTGCGAGGCTGTTGCTTTCAAGGAAGAACACACTTACGGAGGCTGGATGTGGCAGTTAAACGTACCGCTGGCGCTTTATGACGCGACGATATACAGAGAATGCCAGGTTTGCGGATACATTGACGTAAGGACGATAAGGGCCGGATTCCATCCGCTCGCGTTTATAAACGCCTCCAAATCGGTGCTTTCCGCCGATAACTGGGATTCGGAGGAAAAATATACCTGCGAGGTTACGGCAAAGCCTCCGAAGGGATATACCTTCTACCGCTGGAGAGATACCGGAGAATGCGGAATAATTTTTGAAGAGTATTACGAAACATATCCAAACGGAGACCCTAAAAGGGATTCCAACGGCAATATAATATGGAAGCGGTATAACGTTTACGACGAGACGGTCGTAATATCCCTCGACCGCTACGACAAAGACGGCAATTTCCACGACCTCAACACGCTTTACGAGCTTACGGCGGAAATCAGCAGAATAGATAACGACGTAACGGTTTACTACCCTGACGGCTTCTCATATACGCTGACCGAAGGCGAAGCTCTCGACGCCGAGGAATTCGGTATCGACGGCACGGGAGACGTTATATGGTACGAATCGCAGGTAGAAGACGAATACGGCTACCGCACGGTAACGATTCACCTTGACGGCTACGACGGCGGTCCGCTCGTGCTTGAAAACACGGGGCTGCCCTGCGACTTTAACATAGTCGTCGACGGCGACTCCACGATTACCGCAAACGGTAAAAACTTTGCGATTTTAGGATGCGCTGCCGGCGGAAACATAAAGATTTCCTCGCCGAACGGCGCAGAGCTGAGACTCAACGTAAGAAGCGGCAAAGGAGCCGAGGTTTACGGCATAAAGGCGCGCCGCGCAAAGAAGTGGTATGGAGACAAAATCACGATATGCGGAAATATACTCGTACAGCTTGACGTTACCAACACGAGATCCGACGGCGAGGCGTTCGGTCTTTACTCCTCGTCGTGGGTTGAGATACTTGACCAAGCGTCCGTCGAAATGACAATAAGAAGCTACGCAGATTACCTCGGCGACGACAGAACCATTGCGGCGACCGGCGTTTATGCGAAAAAAGAGCTTCAGATAGATACGACGGGCTATATAGACATAGTCGTATACGACGTTGACGTCTCAAACGGCATGAAGGGCAGAGGCATCAACGCAAAAGACGTGATAATCGACAATATCGGCAGCATGACCGTCGTATATCCCGCAAATTCCAAAAACGCATACAAGAGAAAGGTTTCTTACGACCACAAGGCGTACATTTTCTACGCATACGACGACGGAAAGAGACATTACTACAGGAACGGCGCGCTTGCGGATGTAAACGACGTAAAGAAGCTCGTAATCGAGCCGGGTTATCCCGTAACCTTCGACGTCGCAAGCGGTTCTACGCTCAACGTTGACTACCTTTACACAAACGACCTCGGCGATTACATGATAAAGCCGGGCGACGACCTGATATTCTACACGGCTCCCGCGTCGGGACACTACAAGGAGAACGTAAGAGAGGGCGCGAAAGTGCTCAAGCCGAGCTCCTCCGACGACGGCGTAAGAACGAAATATGTGCTTGAGAACATAACCGCTCCGCATACGTTCACCGTTGACACGGGATACCTGTTCAGACCGTTCGACTCACAGCCGGCGCTCTCGCAGACGGACGTGTTCTTCGGAAGCGAAGCGATAGTAACGTTTACCATGAACAACGTATTTTCGGCGCTTGAAGGACACGCAAAGTTCGACGGAGACAAGCCGACAACCCCGAAATTCGCGCTTAAGAAGCTTTCGGGAGGCGCAGCTTCAAGCGGAGACCTTATTTCCCACGGTCAGACCGCAAACGAGGTGTTCTTACAGCGCTACAACGAGGAGACCGAATTCTTTGAGAACACGGGAATCTCGTTTGAGCCGACTGCTCTCGGAAACGTATCCTTCAACGACGAGGAATACTCGTCGCGGCTCGCAACCGTAAGGTACCGCCTCATGGTGCTGTACGACGGCATGGAATACTGCTCCGACGAGTTCACGGTTCACTGGACCGACAACGAAAACGACAGGACGACGCCGGTTGCGTCCGCTGTCGAAATATACATCAAAAAAGCGCTCAGAGGCTATCCGCTCGGGGTATACGAGGACGGAGGCGCCTGGGAGAGACTCGGAAGCGAATACGAACTGCTCGTATACGACGTTGACCAAGGAAAAGGCTACGTCGAGACGAAAAACGAGTACAACAAGGCGGTAAACGTAAAGAAAAACCGCAAACTGCTCAAGGTTGCCGAATTTGACTACCACACCGGTCTGCTTACGCTTTACGGCGACCTTCAGGGAGCCGATTTTGACGGCGACGGCAACACGGAATGGTACAACCTTTCCGATTTTCTCGTTGCAATACGCGTTCCGTCGACCGTAAACGGCGGAATTACGATAGACGTAAGAGAAGAAACGAATATTTCGGGACATTACGAAGATTTCGGAAACGAAGGCTGGTACGGCAGCGGCGGACTTGAAAACGTAACGCATACCGGCGCGATTCCGGCGGTTATACAAAACGAGAGCGAATACGGCTCCGTTCACATAACCTCAACCACGGAAAGCGATGCGTTTTTAATCCTCGAACGCACCGGAACCGAGTATTTCGAGGGCATAACCTACTACGGAATCAAGGCGAACGGCGACGTTACGATTGACGGCGACGTAAACGTACAGATTTTCTCCGACGCGAAGTCCGGTTACGAGGACGCGTACGGCAAGCTTGCGTACCGCATCGGCGTATATGCCGAGGGAGACGTCAACGTAATCCAAGACGCGAATTTGGACGTAGTTTTTGAAGCAAACACCAACGGTACGGCGTTCCTTAAAGGAAAAGCGCTCGGAGTCAAGGCGCAAGGCAGCGTAAACATCCTTGATTACGGCTGGATATACCTGTACTGCGAGGCAAAGAAGTCAAATCTCGCCGGCACGTACTACATGCTCGAAGCAAGCGGCTTGAATATAGCAGGACACGGACAGCTGTCGGCATTCGGCGAAAAGGAAATTGATATTCCCGTTTATATTGACGGCGACGCGTTCATTTCGACGACAGGAAAGATAGAACTCAGCTCGAAGAGCAGCAACGGCGCATATTCAAACTGCATCAAGACCACCGGCGACCTTGTTATCAAGGAGCCCACGACGATTTTGTTCGAGTATCTGGGAAGACCGGCGGGCGGCAGTCCCGTATATGAAGGCGACGTTGAATATGACGGCGACGTAGTATGCTATCTGACAGACGGCGCGGCGTCCACCAAAGAAGAATATTACCCCGGAGTTCCCTACACCGTTGCGGTTGAAACCGATTACGGCGCGGCTGACTTCGGCAACCACGAAATAATCATAAAACGTAACGGCGTCGAGATTTCACAGCAGGTCGACGCGGGTTATCTTAATGTATGCAAGGGCGACTTTGTAACGTACACGGCGGTCGACGCTCTTGACGGATACAGCTTTGACGGCTGGGTTGTCGAATCGAGCATTGCGCCCGAGGACCTTGTGATAAACGGACGTGAAATTTCGTTTACGATGCCCGACAAAGACTTAAAGCTGCACGCGGTTTACTCCAGCTACGCGTTTGAAGAGGAGCCCCCGTACTTCATCATCACGAACAAGGCTTCGACGGAAGGCAAGATTCACTGGAGAATCGACACGGGCGAGTCGACCCTGTACGGGGTAGACCTTGAGTACCTGCACACCTCCGTAAGCGGCGAAACCGAGTGGCGCTCCTTCAGCAGCGGAGCTAACGGATGGAGGCTGAGTCAGGATATTCAGGCGTTTATGAACCCGAGCAACGGCGAATATATCTATAAAGGAGCGTCGCTTGTAGGACTTGCGGGAAGCAGCACGCTTGAAAGAGTAATCGACACAAACGAGTACAAGACCTTCCGCATACATGCGTGGGGCATCAATGACTATTACAGTAAACCCTTCACGATAGATTTCGCAAAGGGCATACACGTTCTTCTGTCGGAAGACAGAGAAAATCCCGGTCTTGCAATTCCCGCGGACTACATGGGAACGGAATATCTCGTAAACTTTGCAAAATACGTTTACTCGGACATCGGACCCATGAGCTATTCGCTGAACTTTGCCGACCTGTTCGGCCCGATAAGCCCGAGCGTATGCCAGGCGAACATGTTTGAAAACGGAATGCTGCGCTTCATAAGAAACGGCGCGCACTCGGCGGTTTACGGCATAGAAGGCTCGCTTTACGTTACGGCAACCGACGAAACGAGCGGCAGATCCTTCAATATTCCGTTCGATTTCGGCGAAATATACGAATGCGAAGTATATCCGCTCATAGTTGCGGGTAAGAAGGTAACCGAACGCAATAAAGATAACGTATTCGGCGACGGAACGGTTTCGTACGACCCCGAAACCAAGACGCTGACGCTGCACGACGCGACGATAGACGAAATTTATCCGATGCGTTCCGACGCCGAGCTTACAATCGCGGCATACGCGATACTGAGCGTACAGGACCTCAACATCAATCTTGTCGGCGAGAACGTCATCAACGTTTCGCGCAACTCGCTGTGCCACACCCAGGCGGTAGGAAGCATCTATACGGGCAACACGGTGGGTATAGGAAACGTGATAAACGACACGTGGCGTCCGTACCTGACGGAAAGCGACGATTTCCGCATAAATATCAGCGGCGAGGGCTCGCTTGAAATTTTGATTGACGGTTTCTACGGCGACGGAATCCACAGCATAGGCGACGTAACGATAGACGGCGGCAACGTAAAGATAAAATCCGAATACTCGGGTATTTCCTCCGAAACCGGCTCGTTTGTAATGAATTACGGCACGCTTGACGTTGATACCGCGCAGAGAAGCTGCGTAGCATTGTCCGGCAGCGATGCCCGCTTCACGATAAACGGCGGAACCGTAAGCTTAAACGGCGGAACCGACAGCTACGTAGTTTCCATGGGACCCACAAACTACCAGAATGAAAACTATATGCAGCTGAACGACGGTGAACTGAGACTTGACACAAAGTCCGCAACGTACGACCTCACAAGCCGCACGTTATACTATACCGACTGGATGTATAAGCTTTACGGCGCAAACGGAAACAACGCGATGGCGCCTCTTGAATACGGCGAGGTTGCTTCGTCGTTCGACCACCTGAAATACGTACGTCAGTATGCAATCTGGGTAAACGGCAAGCAGCTCACGTCGGAAAATCTTGAGGTACAGTGCGGCAGAGGATACGCGTTCTACGTTCCCGAAGTGAATACGCTTTACCTCAACAACGCGCAGATCACAAAGGGCGTTGCATACTGGAACGGACCTCTTGCGGCGGCGGGCATCCGCTCGCAGCAGCCCGTAAACGTTTACTTCTCGGGCAATAACTCGATAGACCTGTCCTCGAAAGAATATTACGAGATCAACGGAGATCCGTACGAGCTTCAGAGCGAGGAAACCGAAAACAGCCGCGAAATATTCGGTATAGAAGTGTCCCAGTCCCTCGGATTTGACGACTACTACCTCGGAATTTACGGCACGGGCTATTGCACAATGACCGGAATGAGCACCGGAATCAGCGCCGGCACCGGAAATATGCCGATAATCATCGACGGCCCCGGTATACAGATTACCGACAGCGACGGCGGTATCGAGGGCGAAATTGATATAAACTCCGGTTATCTGGGAATAGAAGCCGATTACTTCAGTATCTACGGACTTATCGATACGTCCGACTACAGCCCGATTTTCGCATACGGCGGAGCGTCTAAAACCAACTTTTCGCCCGTAGATATGTCGGTTGTCGAAAACGCGGCAAATATGGGCTGGGGTTACGATTATCCGTTCTTCAGACTGCATAACAGAGCGGGCTTGACCGAACAGACTATCGTCGGAGATATCCTTGAAATATCGGATGAAGAAACAAAGATCGGTGTAAGCACGGAAGGCCTTGCAAAAGAAGTGCCGACCGACGTAATCGTTATCCAGTATAAGAACGGAAGAGTAACGCAGGCAAGAGTCGTTACGGTTTATCCGTCCGATTACGACGACGTAATCCTCCTTACCTTCGGTACGGATAAAAACGCAAAATACCGCGTTTACGCACTCGATAAACAGCTGAAACCTCTTACCGACGTCTATAATATAGGAACTGAAGAATAAAGTAAAATAAATAAAAAACCTCGCGTAAGCGAGGTTTTTTGTTTATTTTTACGGTTTTGTTCCTTTCTCTCAGGGGAGAGAAAGGAACCCAAAGAGAGCTGAAACATTAAAGAGATGTATAGTAGCATTTGCGCAGTAAAAATTCATCTGAAAATGTATTAAAATTGAAAGTTCTTTGCCGAGCTTTCTTTCAAGAAAGCGACCTGATTAAATAAGATCCGTCAGTTTTTTTGAGTAAAAGAAGTTGTGGACAAGCTCGTCGTATTCGTGCCAGAGGGGGAGGGTGCGGCACTCCTTTGCGCGCGGGCATTCTTTTGCGTCGGGCGCAAGGCAGGCGACGGCTGTAAGCGAATTTTCCATAAGGTCTATAATTTCTCCGACGGAATATTCCTCGGGTTTTCTGCAAAGCATATATCCGCCGCCTTTTCCGCTCGAACCTTTTATAAGATTGCCTTTCACGAGGTCTTTTACGATTATTTCAAGATATTTTTTCGATATTTCCTGTCTTTCGGCTATATCTTTCAGCGGAACGTATCCTTTTTTGGTCTGCTCCGCAAGATCGAGCATAACCCGCAGCGCATACCGACCTTTTGTCGAAATCATACGATCTCTTCCTTTCTTTTCACCTATTATACCACAGGTTAAATAGGTAATCAAGCATTTTATCTGATTTTTTTGCAAAACCGTATATTTTTATGTAATTACCTATTGACATAGTAGGCAAAAGGCTGTATAATATAAAAAAACACATGAGGAGGAAAGGAAATGAATATATACGCGGATAACGCCGCGACGACAAAAATGAGCAAAAAGGCGGTTTCGGCGATGATGCCGTATTTTGAAGAACTTTACGGCAACCCGTCAAGCCTTTATTCTGCGGGACAGAGGGCGAAAGAGGCGATAGAGGAGGCGCGCGAGACGATAGCCGGGATTATCGGAGCTTCCGCGCGCGAGATTATATTTACGTCGGGCGGCACCGAGAGCGACAATCAGGCGATAATGTCGGCGGCGGCAAACGGAAAGCGGCAGGGAAAATATCACATCATTTCCGACGCAATCGAGCACCACGCGGTGCTTCACACGTTGAAAAAGCTTGAAAAAGAGGGCTTTGAAGTAACCTACGTTCCCGTTCACAAAAACGGTATAATAAACGTTTCGGCGCTTGAAAAGGCGATAAGGGACGACACCTGCCTTGTTACCGTCATGTACGCAAACAACGAGATAGGAACGGTACAGCCGATAAAGAAGATAAGCGAAATATGCCGTCGGCGCGGAGTCGTTTTCCACACCGACGCGGTGCAGGCGGTCGGACACGTTCCGATAGACGTAAACGACCTTGGCGTTGATATGCTTTCGGCGTCGGCGCATAAATTTCACGGCGCAAAGGGCACGGGATTCTTATACGTTCGGCGCGGAGTGCGTATTTCGAGTTTTATAGAGGGCGGCGAGCAGGAAAGAGGAAGACGCGCGGGCACGGAAAACGTCGCGGGCATAGTTTCGATGGGAGCGGCTCTCAAAGAAGTTGCCGCGGATATAGACAAAAACGTACCGAGAATTACGGCTTTGCGAAACAGACTTATCGACGGGCTTTCCGAGATACCGCATTCGGCGCTCAACGGAGACAGGGAAAAGAGGCTTCCCGGAAACGTGAATTTCTGCTTTGAGGGCATTGAGGGCGAGTCGCTGCTGCTGCTCCTCGATGACAAAGGAATAAGCGCTTCTTCGGGATCTGCGTGCGCGTCGGGCTCGCTTGACCCGAGCCACGTGCTTCTTGCGATAGGCAGGGTGCACGACGTTGCGCACGGCTCGCTCAGACTTACGCTCGGCGAGGATATAACGCAGAAGGAAATCGCGTATATTATAAAATCGGTTAAAGAAGCGGTTGAATATCTGAGAGGATTTTCTCCCGTCTGGAACGACTGCGTGTCGGGCAAATCCAAATTCATATTGTAAGGAGGCAGAAAAAATGGCATTATACAGCGAAAAAGTTATGGATCATTTCCGCAATCCGAGAAACGTCGGAAGAATCGAGGACGCCGACGGCGTCGGAGAAGTCGGCAACGCAAAATGCGGCGATATAATGAAAATGTATCTTAAAATAGAAAACGACGTCGTAGTCGACGTCAAGTTCGAGACGTTCGGCTGCGCAAGCGCCGTAGCTTCCAGCTCCATGGCGACCGAGCTTATCAAAGGCCGGCCGTTAAGCGAGGTAAAAAAACTTACCAATAAGGCGGTGGCGGAAGCGCTCGACGGGCTGCCGGACTATAAAATGCACTGCTCGGTACTTGCCGAAGAAGCAATACTAAGTGCGCTTGAAGACTATCAGAAAAAAACCGGAAAGAAGATATAACCGCATGGAAAAAGTCGTAGTCGGGATGTCCGGCGGAGTTGACAGCGCCGTTGCCGCATATCTTCTGAAAAAAGAGGGATATGACGTTATCGGTATAACTCTGCGCATCTGGCAGTCCGATGACGGCAGCGAGGGACGATGCTGCGATATTGACGACGCGCGGAGCGTTGCATTTAAGCTGGGCATACCGTATTATGCAATAAACTGCACGTCGGATTTTCAAAAGCACGTTGTAGACCCGTTTGTTAAAAATTATCTTTGCGGACTTACACCGAATCCGTGCGTCGAATGCAACAGATACGTAAAATGGGAAAAACTTCTTTACTATGCAAAGATAACAGGCGCAAATTATATCGCAACCGGGCACTATGCGTCGGTCGTAAAGGCAGACAACGGAAGATATACGTTGAAAAAGGCTTTGCACAACGAGAAAGATCAGACGTATATGCTGTATAAACTAACGCAGGAACAGCTTGCAAAAACGCTGATGCCGCTCGGAAGCGTTTCAAAAAACGAGGTCAGAAAAATTGCCGTGGAAGCGGGCTTACCCGTTGCATCAAAGCCGGATTCTCAAGAGGTATGCTTTGTAACCGACGGCAGTTATGCGGATTACATTGAAAAGACAAAAAAGACCGGGTGCGGAGGAGAAGGTTTGTTTGTGGATGAAAAGGGAAACGTTCTCGGCAGACACAAAGGCATTATACACTATACCGTCGGTCAGCGAAAGGGACTCGGAATAGCACTCGGATATCCCGCTTACGTAAAGGAAATACGTCCCGAAAAAAACGAAGTGGTAATCGGGAGCGAAAACTCGTTGTACAGCCATATAATTTTGTGCGGAAATCTGAATTTTATGAGTATTCCGAAAATGGATAAAAACGAAACGGTAAACTGCACGGTTAAAGTCCGGTACGGGCATAAAGGACAACCGGCAAGACTCGTGCTTACGGAAAAAGACAAGGTAAAAATAACTTTTGACCAACCGGTAAGAGCCGCAGCTCCGGGACAGTCAGCCGTATTTTATGACGACGGGGGATATGTCATCGGAGGAGGTATTATAACCGAAGTATTGGGACAGCGGGAGTAAACGAATGAACGTTACACAGCTCAAATATGTTTTGGAAACGGCAAATTCATCATCAATGAGAGAGGCGTCGACAAAGCTGTACGTATCGCAGCCGGCTCTTTCGGCAAGCATACATGATCTTGAAGACGAACTCGGCATTTTGATTTTTGAAAGAACAAATAAAGGAATCTCTTTGACTGATGAAGGCAGGGAGTTTTTGATTTATGCAAAAAAAGCGGTCGGACAGTATGAAATTCTTGAAGACCGCTATTTATCACGCAACAGCGAAAAAGAGCGCTTTTCCGTATCAACTCAGCACTACAATTTTTCTATCAAGGCGTTTACCGAGGTCATAAGGAATATTAACCCGGACAAATATGTTTTTTTCATTCACGAAACGAAAACAAAAGAGGTTCTCGACGACGTCGCAAGCCTGAAAAGCGAGGTAGGAATAATTTCTTTTTCCGGCTCAAACGAAGCCCTTATAAAAAAGCTTTTCCGCGATTACAGGCTGGAATTTACACCGCTTATGCAAAGGGAAACCTTTATATACGTCTGGAAAGGACACAAACTTGCCGGCAGAAAAGAGATTTCCATAGGAGAAATGAAAGATTATCCGTGCATTTCGTTCGATCAAAGCAGCGACGGCAATTTCTATCTTACCGAGGAGGCAATGGCGGATTATTCGTTTGATAAAATGATTAAATCCGATGACAGAGCCACAACCATGGAGCTTATAGCTGAGCTGGGCGGGTATTCCATAGGATCCGGAATGCTGTCGAAAGAGGATTCCGTTCTGAAAGGACTCGTCGCAATAAAAATGATAGAGGAAGATCCGCTTACAATCGGATATATAACAAGAAAAGGAAGCGCCTTGTCCCGATACGGCAGGGAATACGTAAAGGAGCTTCTTAAATACAAGGAAATTTAGATAAAACTTTGCGATAGGCAATGCTTATCGCAAACGATAAACATAAACGAATTTACAAGCATTTCCGTTTGTGGTACAATACTGTCAAACAAAAACAAAGGAGACGTAAATTATGAGCAATTACAAATTTGAAACACTGCAGCTCCACGTCGGACAGGAGCAGGCGGACCCTGCGACAGATTCGCGCGCGGTTCCGATTTATCAGACAACTTCATACGTTTTTCATAACAGTAAGCACGCCGCAGACCGTTTCGGTCTTGCCGACGCCGGAAACATATACGGAAGGCTTACCAACTCCACGCAGGACGCGCTTGAAAAAAGAGTAGCGGCACTTGAAGGCGGCGTCGCGGCGCTCGCGACTGCGTCGGGAGCTGCGGCGATCTCGTATACGATAGAGGCGCTGGCGCAGAAAGGCGAGCATATCGTCGCGCAAAAGACGATATACGGAGGAAGCTATAATCTGCTTGCGCATACGCTTCCGCTGTACGGCATTGAAACGACGTTTGTCGACGTTCATAACTTAAACGAAGTAAAAAGCGCGATAAGACCCGAAACAAAGGCGGTTTTCATCGAAACGCTCGGAAATCCCAACAGCGATATTCCCGATATTGACGCGCTGTCTGATATCGCGCACGAAAAAGGAATTCCGCTCGTCATAGACAATACGTTCGGCACACCGTTCTTTATCCGCCCGATAGAACACGGCGCGGATATCGTAATCCATTCCGCGACAAAGTTCTTGGGCGGCCACGGCACGACGCTCGGCGGAATAATCGTAGATTCGGGAAACTTTGAATGGACTCCCGAAAAATATCCGAACATAGCGGCGCCGAATCCCAGTTATCACGGAGTGTCGTTTACGAAAGCGGCGGGTAAGGCGGCTTTCGTAACCTACGTGCGTGCAATTCTGCTTCGCGATACGGGCGCGTGTATCTCGCCGTTTAACGCCTTTCTGCTTTTGCAGGGCGTGGAAACGCTCTCTCTCAGACTCGAAAGACATGCGCAGAATACCAAAAAGGTTGTCGAATATCTTTCAAAGCACCCGCTTGTTGAGCGCGTAAATCATCCGTCTCTTCCCGACCATCCGCAGAACGCGCTTTACAAAAAGTATTTTCCGAACGGCGGCGGCTCGATATTCACGTTTGACGTAAAGGGAGGAAAAGAGGAGGCGTGGAAGTTTATCGACGCGCTGAAAATCTTCTCGCTGCTCGCAAACGTCGCAGACGTAAAGAGCCTTGTCATACACCCCGCAACGACAACCCACTCACAGCTTTCGAAAGAGGAGCTTGACGAGCAGAACATACATGACAATACAATAAGGCTTTCAATAGGCACTGAGCATATAGACGATATAATTGCCGACCTTGAAAACGGATTTGCAGCGATAAAATAATTGTACGAAAAGGAATTTTAGTATTGCAAAATGCATAATAATATTGTATAATTATTTTATCAAATATTGAGGAGGCATAAATATGAACTACAGCGATCAGTCAACCTATTCCATGGCGTCCGGACAGGACCTGCCGTACGTGGTTTTACAGGTAACCCTGAAAGAGAAATTCTTCGGAACGGGCTCGGGAAATCTCACCGAACTTGAAGCCGCCATCAACGCACAGGCAAGCAGAGGATATCGTCTGCATACCATTACTACCTCAAACGGCGGAAGCAAAGGATTTATGGGCGGAGACAGAATTCAGGCAACGCTCGTTTTCGAGAAAATCTATTAAAATCATATTCGCAATAAAGTCCTCAAAAGCCTTGGAGTATAAAACTTCAAGGCTTTTTGAATATAAAATCACTTTTAACAATAATATTATATATAAAAATCAATAATTACGAAAGGAAATTTACAATGTCAAAAATATATACGTCCGCCGATAAGCTTATCGGCAAAACACCGCTTCTTGAACTTACGCATATTGAAGAAAAATACAAACTTTTTGCAAAAATCGCCGCAAAACTCGAATATTTCAACCCCGCCGGCTCCGTCAAGGACAGAATCGCAAAGGAAATGCTCGACGACGCCGAAAAAAGCGGAAAATTAAAGAAAAATTCCGTCATAATCGAGCCCACCTCGGGCAATACGGGCATAGGTCTTGCGTCGGTCGCCGCCGCAAGAGGCTACCGCCTCATCCTCACCATGCCCGAAACCATGTCGGTTGAAAGACGCAGGCTGATAAACGCATACGGCGCGGAAATTGTGCTGACACAAGGCGCAAAGGGCATGAAGGGCGCGATAGAAAAGGCAAACGAGCTTGCAAAGGAAATCCCCGAAAGCTTTATTCCGGGACAGTTCGTAAATCCCGCAAATCCGAAGGCGCACAGAGAGCATACCGGACCCGAAATCTGGGAGGATACCGACGGAAAAGTCGATATTTTCGTCGCAGGCGTCGGCACGGGCGGCACCGTAACGGGCGTCGGCGAATTTTTAAAATCAAAAAACGAAAATATAAAGATTGTCGCCGTCGAGCCGGAAACGAGCGCCGTTCTTTCGACGGGAGTTGCCGGCGCGCATAAGATTCAGGGAATCGGCGCGGGCTTTGTGCCTGACGTTCTCAACACGAAAATATATGATGAAATCATTCCCGTGTCAAACGAGGACGCGTTTGCAACGGCAAAGGAAATCGGAAAAAGCGAGGGAATACTCGTAGGAATTTCATCGGGCGCCGCGGCGTTTGCGGCAATCAAGCTCGCAAAAAGAAAGGAAAACGAGGGCAAAACCATAGTCGTGCTTCTTCCCGACTCGGCTGACAGATATATGTCAACTCCGCTTTTTGAATAATAAAAAAACACCGCCGAAAAATTTTCGGCGGTGTTTTTGCGCTCATTTAAAATATAAACGGTGAAAGAATAACTCCCGCCGTATACGAAAACGCGTTCAAAATGAGGGACAGCAAAAAAGGCGGGATTTTTTTGTACGACAAAAACCGTTTGTAGATGAAATATTCCGCAAAAAGCGCGAAAATTTCAAGCAAAACGAGCGAAATATTCCGCGAAAGAGCCCCGTATTTAAGATTGAAATACAGAGGGAGAATCGACACAAGCGGATTTGTCATGACGTTTGCCAGAACCACGTTGAAAAGGTCTTTGCCTTTTCTCACGCCGAGAATAAACGCAAGGACTGTCTCGAAAATAACGGTGAGAACGAGGCAGACGGAAAAAATATACGGCAGATAAAGGCTTTTCATGCTACTTTTTCTTTGTGTTTGCAAGCACTATCGCGCTTAAAGCAAGATTTACGCAAAGAAGCGCGATTATTACCCACGTTAGCATCTCGCCGAGTTCGGACTCATGCGTTCCCGAAGCGTCAACCGGCTTGAAATCTTCGGCGGGTTCAGGCTCGTTTTCGGGCTTTTCCTCCGGCTTTTTTTCGGAATTTTCCGTAAACAGCTCGGCAAGCGTTACGTCCTCTCTTTTAACGAGAAAAAACGTGCCGTCGCAGTAAACGTCAAGGAAATTTCCTCTTTCCTCGTGAACCGTAACGTCCGCTCCGTATTTTATAAGTACGTTTGTTGGCGAGTCGTCGTAATAGCTGTAAGCGACGGCGCCGTCGGGATTGCATATTTTCGCTTCGTACGGGTCGATTTCGGGAACGGCGATGTCAGCACTCGCAAAAATACAAAGAGCGGCGCAAAGGAGCGCAAATATAAGTATGAAATTAACCGTCTTTTTCATTTTCTTCATCCTTTCTTTCCTCGGGCGTTGCCGCAGGCTTTGCCAAAAGCTCTTTTTCTTTGGGAATATTTTCGGAGCCTTTGCGGCGGAAAATGAGTATTCCTCCGAGAACAATAATTGCAATCGCAAGGACCGCGGTTATGACGGTGATGCCTTCGGGAGTTACCGTAAACCTGTCGGGAGGCTCAACGGGCGCCACGTCGGCGGATACCGCAAGAGCGGTTGAAATTGCGGCAAACAGAACGCCGCAGATAAAACGAACGGTTTTTTTCATAAAAACACCCTTTCTTACCGTTTTTTGTCTTTGTTTTCGGGAAGTATGAGAAGCGCGCCGATAAGGCATAAAACGCTTAAAAGAATAATCGACGTATATGACCGGAAAGAGCCCCCGAAATCAAAAAAGAAAACGGGAAGCGCGCCGAAGAACAGCCCTGCCGTGGTAATGCCGAACGCAAGGTTCGGCGTTTTCGGAAGCACCGACACCAGAACGCCGAGCGTTACCGGCATGGTCATGGAAAAAAGCATTATTCCGATAAGGGATATAATCATAACGTTGTTTCCGAAAAGCAGAAACGGGAGCGAAAAAAGTATGCTTGCAAGCGCGGTTTTCTTAATTCCGTAAGCGTCGCAGAACACGCCGCCGAGCGCTTTTCCCACGCACATAAATACGTAAAGCAGGACTGTCTGAAACGCCGTTTTGTTCCAGGAGGTCGGAATTCCGTAACCCATATAACTCCTGCACGCGACGATTAAAAATGCGATTATAACCACCGCAAAAACGGGAAACGCGGGGTTGTTATACTTGAAATCGCGGCAGTCCGAGCCGTTTTTTTCGTGCTTTTCGCGCATTTTGCGCGCAAGAATTATAAAAGGAACGGCAGTGAGCGCAAGAATGATTAAATAATAAAACGAAACGCCCGATTTTCCGAGCAGTTTTCCCGCGATTATGCCGAGCGAGCCGCCGCTGACGAAAATCGCGCTGTGCGAAAGCTTTCCGTAAGAGGAGTGAAGCGTCGCGTCGGCGCCCGCAACGTGAAGACACGCGTTTCCGAGCGATAAAATGAAAATTTCGGTGTATTTTCCGGGCAGCGCGTCGACACAAAAGGTCCAGAAGCCCGCAATAAGAAGAATAAGTCCGATAAGTCCGAGCGGAATGCGCGAAAACGCGTCTTTAAGCCTGCCGATTACCGCCTGCGGCAGAAAGGCGACGGCGTCGTACAAAAGGGGTATCGACCAGAGCAGAAAAACGTTTCCGGTAACGCGCGCGAGCGCAAAATAACACACCGCTTCAAGCACCGCGTGAACGTAAAAATATAAGTATCCCGTGCCGATGCCGGGCGCGCAGAGCGCTTTTGCAAACCGTCTTATTTTTTTCACCTCCGCGTTTTCCTTACAGTTATATTATATTTTATGCTTTGCAAAAAGTCAAATTATCTTTTAAATGACGATTTTTCTTGCAATTTTCGAAATAAATGATATAATGTTATTGTATATCCGCTGGGAACGCCCGTGAACATAACGGAACGCCTCTTTTTATAACCTTTAAGGGCTCGTAGCTCAGTTGGGAGAGCGCCGCGTTCGCAACGCGGAGGTCAAGGGTTCGAATCCCTCCGGGTCCACCAAATCAAAAATCCTGTCTTTCGACAGGATTTTTGATTTGTATTATTACCTATTCACTATTCACTATTCACTATTCACTCACTATGACGGAATTTTTCAAATGAAAAATCGGTAATTGCATTTATTTTAATATAATGCTATAATATACTCAAATAAACCATCGGAGGGATATTATGAACGCGAATATTACAAGAGAAAGCGCGCTTGAGCTTTTGAAAAAATACAATAAAGAGCCGTTTCATATAAAACACGCGCTCACGGTCGAGGGCTGCATGAAATATTTTGCGGATTTGCTCGGATACGCTTCCGACGCGGATTTCTGGGGACTCTGCGGATTGCTTCACGACGTGGATTTTGAAAACTGGCCCGACGAACACTGCAAAAAGGCGCCGGAACTGCTTTCCGAAATAAACTGCTCGGACGCGCTCGTTCGCGCAGTATGCTCGCACGGCTACGGTATCTGCTCGGACGTAAAGCCCGAACACGAAATGGAAAAGGTGCTTTTCGCGGTTGACGAGCTTACGGGCCTTATCGGCGCCGCCGCAAGAATGCGCCCGTCGGGAAGCTGCTCGGATATGGAGCTGTCCAGCCTCAAAAAGAAATTCAAGGATAAAAAGTTTGCCGCAGGCTGCTCGAGAGACGTTATAATCGAGGGCGCGGATATGCTGGGTTGGGAGCTTGACGAGTTGCTTTCAAAGAGCATAGACGCCATGCGTTCGTGCGAAGAAAGCGTAAATAATCAGATGAAATAAAAGAAAAAGAGAGTTTTTAACTCTCTTTTTCTTTTTCATTGCCGTCTTTACATTCGTTTTTGTGCTTTTTGTAGTAAACGTACGAATAAATAATCGGAATTGCCGCGGCAAGCGCCGTCAAAATTATAAAGATTATAAAGTTTCTCAAAAACGACGTCATTATTATGAGAATTCCCGAAATTACCATGCAAAACCCCGCAACCCTGTGCGTCCTGTTCCAGTTTTCCTCGTCCGCAAGCGTCCACGGAAGCCTTACTCCGAACGTGTAGTTCTGCTTCGCTTTGGGCAGAAAGTTTCCGAGAACGAGATACAGCACGCCGATAAACAAAATGCATATCATTCCCACGTCGAGCTTTACTCCGAGTGCGTTTGCGTATATCGCCGTAAAGACGACGACCGACGTTAAGGGAATTATCCAGAATATTATCTTTTTTGATTTGTCCCCGATGTTTTTGGACTTTGGGTCCGCCGAGGTGATAAAAAGGCAGAGCAGGTGAAGAGCCGCAAGAAAAAGCGGAATCGCAAACACCGTAAAGGGCCTGCTGCTCCAGCCGTTCGCCTCGTTGTTTACGCCGAAATGCGTCGCGACGGTTTCGGGCAGACGGTTCCAGATAATAATTCCCACAAGGCAGGGAAGAAGCGTAATAAGCGTCGTGATTACGGTCTTTAATTTGTTTTCTTTAATCATCGTTTTTCTCTCCTTTTAACTGCGAAAGCCAAAGCATTATTTCCTCAACAACCGACGCGCTCAGCGAATAATAAAGAAATTTTCCGCTTCGCGTGCAGGAAATGAGCCCCGCGTCCTTGAGTACCGATAAGTGCCGCGAGATTGCGGCGGGGGTAATCTCAAACGCGTCCGAAATCTCTCCCGCCGACAGACTTCCTTTCTTTAATTTTTCCAGAATCTGCCTGCGCACTGGGTCCGCAAGCGCCGACAGCGTTTTCTGTACTCCCATAACCTCACTTCCTTTATAACGTTTAACATTTAACTTAATTGTTAAATGTATTATATACCGAATTGATTCGTTTGTCAAGAGGGAAATGAAAAAATCCTGCCGAAAGGCAGGATTTTTCAATTTTTATTAATTTACTGGGCCGCGTTGATTATAACGCCGAAGTCGGGGGCTTTTAAGGACGCTCCGCCGATAAGGCCGCCGTCGACGTTAACGCATGCGAGAAGTTCGGACGCGTTTTTCGCGTTCATGGAGCCGCCGTACTGGATAATCGTGTTTTCGGCGGTTTCTTTGCCGTAAAGGGACGAGATAACGCCTCTTACAAGGCCGCACGCCTCGTCTGCCTGAGCGGTGGTGGCGGTTTTGCCGGTTCCTATCGCCCAGACGGGCTCGTACGCTATAATTACGTTTTTCATCTGCTCGGCGGTTACTCCGAGCAGGTCGATTTTCGTCTGCTTGCCGAGAATTTCAGCCGTGATGCCCTGTTCTCTTTCCTTTTCGAGCTCGCCGATGCAGAGAATGACTTTAAGTCCCGCTTCGAGAGCCGCTTTTACCCTTGCGTTTACCGTTTCGTCGGTTTCGCCGAAGTACTGTCTTCTCTCGCTGTGTCCGATTACGACGTATTCCACGCCGCAGTCAAGGAGCATCTGCGCGCTTATTTCGCCGGTGTATGCGCCGGACGGTGCAAAGTGAACGTTCTGCGCGCCGACCTTTATGTTCGTGCCCTTCGTGCCTTCAACGGCGCACGCTATGTCGACGAAGGGAACGCATATAACTATGTCGCAGCCGTTTTTATTTTGGGATACCGCCTTTAATTCCTCGACAAAAAGCTTTGTCTCGGTCGGCGTCTTGTTCATTTTCCAGTTGCCTGCAATTACTTTTCTTCTCATTGTCGTTCTCCGAAATTATTCTTTGTCGTTGAGGCAGGAAATGCCGGGAAGCTCTTTTCCTTCAAGGAATTCAAGAGACGCGCCGCCGCCCGTCGAGATGTGCGTGATTTTGGGAGCAAATCCGAGTCTTTCAACCGCTTCGGCGCTGTCGCCGCCGCCGATAATGGAAATCGCGCCGCTGTCGGCAACCGCCTGAGCAACCGCCTTTGTGCCGTTAGCGAAGTTTTTCCATTCCGAAACGCCCATAGGACCGTTCCATATAACCGTTCCCGCGCCCTTTATGGATTTTGCAAAGAGCTCCTGCGTCGTCGGACCTATATCGAGTCCCATCCAGCCGTCGGGAATCGCGTCGGAATAAATTCTCATATATTCGGTGTCTTCCTTATATTCTCTGCCTATCATGTTGTCGACGGGGAGTATGAAGCATACGCCCTTGTCGTGAGCCTTCTGCATAAGGTCCTTTGCAAGCTCTATCTTGTCTTCCTCGAAAATGGACGTGCCCGTCGAATTTCCGAGCGCGCGCATGAAGGTATAAGCCATGCCGCCGCCGATAATGAGCGTGTCAACCTTTTCGAGCAGGTTGTTTATAACGCCTATCTTGTCGGAAACCTTGGCGCCTCCGAGGATTGCGACGAACGGACGAACGGGATTTGCAAGAGCGCCGCCCATAACGTCGATTTCCTTGCGGATAAGATAACCGCAAACCGCGTCTTTTACGAATTCGGTAACGCCGGCGGTCGAGCAGTGCGCTCTGTGTGCCGAGCCGAACGCGTCGTTTACGTATATTTCGCAAAGGGACGCGAGCTCCTTCGAGAAGGAGGGGTCGTTTTTGGTTTCGCGCGCGTCGAAACGCACGTTTTCAAGCAGAACGGCTTCGCCGTCCTTGAGGGCGTCTATTTTCGCTTTTGCGTCGGGGCCCGTAATGTCGCTTGCGAAAGCAACCTTGTTTCCGAGAAGCTCGTTGAGGCGAACCGATACGGGTTTAAGCGAAAATTTTACGGCGTCGTTTTTCTTTGCCTTTTCGATTAATTCGGCTTTTGCGGAAGCCTGTTCGTTTTCGGGAAGCTCGGAAACTGCGGCGAGTTCCTTTTTGTCAAGCGCGAAATTTTCGGTAAAAATCGCGTGCGGTTTTCCGAGATGCGAGCAGAGAATAACCTTTGCGCCGTTTTCAAGCAGATATTTTATCGTCGGAAGAACTTCCACGATTCTCTTGTCGCTCGTTATGACTCCGTCTTTGAGCGGAACGTTGAAATCGCATCTTACGAGAACGCGCTTTCCTCTGACTTCAATATCTTCGATAGTCTTTTTATTAAGCATGATGTTTTCCTTTCAAAATAATTTTTTAACAATCTTGATTGAGCGTCAATATATAATATATAATATTTGTAACGGATTGTCAATTGTTTTTTTGAATATTGATGAAGAATTTAATATATTATTTACATAATCAGCCGAATTTACACAAAAAAAGGTTGACAAAAGAAAAAAACGGTGTTATCATATAACATAATTTTATAATAGCGGAAGAGATTTTTCCGCATAATCAGGAAAGGAAGCGCGAAATATGAACAGAATAGTAATTCCCGAAGGGTACCGCCCCGTCCTTGACGAATACGATACCCAGAGAGCGATAGTTTACATAAAGCAGAATTTCCAGACGGAATTTGCTTCCGCGCTTAATCTGAAGCGCGTTTCCGCGCCCCTTTTCGTAGCGGAAAACTCGGGATTGAACGATAACTTAAACGGCTACGAGCGCCCCGTTTCGTTCGACGTGCCGGCAATCGGCGCAGAAGCGCAGGTGGTTCATTCGCTTGCAAAATGGAAGAGGCTTGCGCTCAAAAAATACGATTTTGTCGTAGGCAAGGGCCTTTATACCGACATGAACGCAATACGCCGCGACGAAGAGCTCGACAACATACATTCGATTTACGTCGACCAGTGGGACTGGGAGAAAATAATAACGAGAGAAAACAGAAATCTCGACTACTTAAAGCTTGTCGTAAAGGAAATAGTAAATTCGATATGCACCGTAAACGACAGACTGCAGGTTCATTTTCCGCAGTTAAACGTGCAGCTTGACAGAAACGTGTCCTTCGTAACGTCGCAGGAGCTTGAGGATGCGTATCCCGACCTTGAACCGTCCGAGCGCGAAAACGAGTACCTCAAAACACATAAAACCGCGTGCGTTATGCAGATAGGCGGCGCGCTGAACTCGGGAAAACCGCACGCCATGCGCGCGCCCGACTACGACGACTGGGACCTCAACTGCGACATCATTTTCTACAACGAAGTGCTGAAAATGGCGTTCGAGGTGTCGTCCATGGGTATAAGGGTGGACGAAAAGTCCCTTGCAAGACAGCTTGAAATATCGGGCTGCAACGACAGAAGAGAACTGCCGTTCCACAAAATGCTGCTCTCGGGCGAACTTCCGCTGACAATCGGCGGAGGAATCGGACAGTCGAGACTGTGTATGCTCATGATGGGTTGCGCCCACATAGGCGAAGTTCAGTCGAGCCTGTGGGATGAAAAAACGGTAAAGGAATGCGAAAAAAACGGCATCCGTCTTCTTTAATAAAAAAACATTGGAAAAATCCGCGCCGAATGAGCGCGGATTTTTGCGCCTTTTGCGGTTTTTCGGGGAACAAGTTTTAAACGCGTAAATCTTGACAAATAATTATAATAGATTTATAATTATTATAGATAATTATGGTAAAAGCCGTAATATGATTAAACGGAGATGGTAAACATTCTTAGCATGACGGGTTGCGGATACGCGCGTATCCGCGGAGAAAAACATATTGTTACAGCAGAAATCAAGTCGGTAAACTCGAGATACCTCGATTTTTCCTGCAAAATGCCAAGGGCGTACAGCAGACTTGAAGAAAAAATAAAGGCGTATGCGGGTGAATATACCACGCGCGGAAAAATCGACGTGTATATCACCGTGGAGCCGATTCCCGGGGAAGCGGACGCGTCTTTCTCGATAGACGAGGCGTACCTGCTCAACTACCTTTCCTGCCTTAACGAACTAAGGGAAAAATACGGTCTGAAGGACGATATTTCCGTTATGACCGTCGCCCAGAACAGAGACGTTTTCACGTCGGTAAAGGCGGAGGACTCGGCGGACGAGCTTTGGGAAAGAATAGAGCCGTCGCTCAAGGCCGCGTTTGAAGATTTCAGAGCCATGAAAAAGGTCGAGGGCGACAGGCTTGCAAAGGACATACTTTTGAAAATTCAGGTGGTTGAGAAATACGTAAAAGAAATCGAAAAACTCGCACCGCAGGTCATAAAGGACTACGAGGAACGGCTGAAAGCGCGGATTGAGGAGCTTCTGAACGGCGCCGAGGCGGACAGGGCGAGAATAGTAGAGGAAGTCGCGATTTTCGCCGACAGAGTGGCGATAGACGAGGAGCTCGTAAGGTTAAAGAGCCATCTTAAGCAGTTCAAGGACATGATAGAGGAAAAAAGCGACGCGCCGTGCGGCAGAAAGCTCGATTTTCTGCTCCAGGAGATAAACAGGGAGATAAACACGACGGGCTCAAAATGCAACAGCGCGGAAATTGCGAAAATCGTTGTCGACGCCAAAAGCGAAGCGGAAAAGATACGCGAACAGGTACAGAACATAGAATAAACAAGGCACTTACGGGAGAAAAAACATGAAGCTTGTAAATATAGGATACGGGAATATGGTAAATTCCCAAAAGGTCGTGTCCGTTGTAAGCCCGGACGCAGCGCCGATAAAGAGGCTGATTCAGGATACGAGGGACGCGGGAAAGCTGATTGACGCTTCCTGCGGAAAAAAGACGAGGTCGGTAATAATTGCCGAAAGCGGACACATTATTCTCTCCGCGCTCATGCCCGAAACGATACAGTCGAGGCTGAGCGAGGAATCCGAAAACGACA
This sequence comes from Clostridiales bacterium, assembly GCA_016286245.1. Taxonomy (GTDB): domain Bacteria; phylum Bacillota; class Clostridia; order Oscillospirales; family CAG-382; genus UMGS882. The sequence continues at coordinate 25,593 of JAEESG010000001.1, forward strand.
GAGGAGAAGAAGACAATGAGTAAACAGAACACTCCGAAAAAACAAAGAGGAACGCTTCTTGTCGTTTCGGGCCCGTCGGGAGTCGGTAAGGGCACGGTGCTTGAGGAGCTTTTCAAATTGAGCTCCGATTACGCGTACTCCGTGTCGGTTACGACGAGAGCCCCGAGACAAGGCGAGGTTGAAGGCGTAAATTATTTTTTCAGAACGAAAGAAGAATTTGAAAAAATGATAGAAAACGGCGAGCTTCTCGAGTACGCGTCGTATAACGGAAACTACTACGGAACCCCGAAAAAATACGTCGAGAAAATGCTCGATTCGGGTAAGAACGTAATTTTGGAAATCGAAGTGCAGGGCGCGATGAAGGTAAAGAAAATAAAGCCCGAGGCGGTAATGGTGTTTATCGCCCCCGAAAGCAAGGACGTCCTTGCGGAAAGACTTTCCACGCGCGCAACCGAGCCGAAAGACGTGATAATAAACCGCATTGAAATTGCGCAAAGGGAGCTTCGGGCGTGTCCGTTTTACGATTACGTAACGGTAAACACCGAAAATATGGCGAAAAAGTGCGCCGAAGACATCATCGCGGCGGTGCGCGTCGAAAAACTCAAGCCGAAGAACATGTTCGGACTTATAAGCGAATTTATATAATTTATATAAAGTTAAGGTAAAGGAGAAAAGCAAAATGATCAAACCATCTCTGGCGGAACTCTCGCAGAACAACAAATATAACAGATATACACTCGTTATGGCGACGGCAAAGGGCGCAAGATACATCATAGACAAGGAAAACTACGAAAAGGAACATCCCGAAATAGAGCAGATGCACGCACTTTCCGCAAAAGAGGAGAAAACCGACGACAAGCCGGTAAAAGAAGCGATAGATATGCTTTATAACGGCCGGATGTTCATAAAATTCCCGGAAGACGAAAAAGAAAAAGGCGAGGGCAACTGATAATACCGAGATTTTTTAACGGCACACATGTTTTTTGATGTGTGCCGTAAAGATATACTTATCAAAACGGAGGAAGAAATGCGCTACGCAGCGGTAAGACTACTTGGCGTGCCGTACGGCATAGATAAAGAATACGACTATAATATTCCGCTGCACCTTGAGGGAAAGATACGAAAAGGCGGCTTTGCCGTCGTGCCTTTCGGAGGCGCAAACACCGTAAAAAACGCCGTCGTCGTAAAAATAAAGGACGAGTCGGACTATAAAAAGACAAAGCCGGTAATCGCGCTTCCTGAGAAAAACGACGGCATAAACGCGGAAATGCTCGGACTTTGCGAGTTTATAAGCGAGAGATTTTTCTGTTCCTTCGGCGACGCGGTAAAATGCGTGCTTCCGTCGGGTTTCGGAATTGTCAGAAACAAGGTTTACAGGCTTACCGACAAAAAAATATCCGAAAATGACGAAGTGAACGGCGCGGCGCAAAATATAACCGGGTATATAAAAAGAAACGGTAAATGTTCGTCAACCGAGCTCAAAAAGGTTTTCGGGGAAAAGGGGCTTGTCTGCGTGTCGTCGCTTGAAAAACTCGGAATTATTGTCTGCGAAACGCAGTACGAGAGCATAATAAACGAAAAAAACGAAAAATACGTAAGAGTTGTTCCCGAAAACGATAAAAATAAAGAAGTCAAACTTACGCAAAAGCAGTCCGACGCGCTTGAAGCGCTCATACTTTCCGGAGAGGACTGCCCTCTGTCCGAGATAACAGAACAGAGCGGCGTTTCCGCGTCGGTCGTAAAGGAGCTTGCAAAGAAAAACCTTGTCGAGATATACAATTTAAAGCACGACAGGGCGAAAGACGTTTTTGAAAACTATTCGACGCTCGACGAGGGGGACTTTACGCTGTCCGCCGAACAGAAAAAGGCGTATGAAACGCTGCTTTCGCTTTACGAAAAAAAGGAAGCCGCGGCGGCGTTGCTTTACGGAATCACGGGAAGCGGAAAAACCAACGTCGTAATGAAGCTCATCGAAAAGGTGATTTCGGACGGGAAAAACGTTATCGTACTCGTGCCGGAAATTGCACTCACGTCCCAGACGGTCGGCAGATTTGCCGCAAGATATAAAGATTTCGGAATCGCGCTTATCCATTCGGGGCTTTCCGCGGGCGAAAAGAGCGACGCGTGGAAGAAAATCAAGGACGGGGAGGCGAGAATCGTCATAGGCACGAGGTCCGCGATTTTCGCGCCTCTTGAAAACATAGGACTTATCGTCATGGACGAGGAGCAGGACGCGTCCTTCAAATCGGACAGGTCGCCGAAATACCATACGAGAGACGTCGCAAAATACAGATGCGTTTACAATAACGCGCTTTTCGTCATGGCGTCGGCAACGCCGAGCGTTGAAAGCTTTTACAACGCAAAGTGCGGAAAATATACGCTTGTCGAGCTCAAAAACAGATACGGCGGCGCAGAGCTTCCCAAGGTCGAGTTTTACGACATGAAAAACGAGCCGTATTTCGAGTCTCCCGACGACGCGTTTGCGGGCTTTGACGACGGTGAAGGCGGCGCGCAAAAGGAGCAGAAAGACAGCGCCGAGACGGAAATTCCGCTCATGCTCGGCGAAAAACTGAATGAGGAAATAAAAGACTGCCTTCAAAGAAAGGAACAGTCGATAATTTTCATAAACAGGCGCGGATACCGCGCGTTTGCGATGTGCAGAAGCTGCGGCGAGGTTGTAACCTGCCCCAACTGCTCGGTGTCGCTTACCTACCATAAATACGCAAAAGGAAACGGCAGAATGGTGTGCCATTACTGCGGATATTCCTGCGGCGTGCCGAAAACGTGCGCAAAATGCGGAAAAGACAGAATTTCCTTTGTGGGAAGCGGAACGCAGCTTCTCGAGGAAACACTGTCAAAGAAACTGCCGGGGGCGCGCGTGCTCAGAATGGACGCCGACACGACGACGGGCAAATATTCACACGAAAAGATACTTTCATCATTCAGAAACGGCAAAGCGGATATTCTCGTCGGCACGCAGATGGTGGCGAAAGGGCACGATTTCCCGAAAGTGTCGCTCGTGGGAGTGGCGCTTGCCGACACGTCGCTTTTCGTAAACGATTTCAAGGCGAACGAAAAGACCTTTTCGCTTCTCGTCCAGGTGCTGGGAAGAGCGGGACGCTCGGAGAAAAAAGGTAAAGCGGTAATCCAGACCTATTCTCCCGACAACGACGTGCTTTTGTGCGCCGCGTCTCAGGATTACGATAAATTTTACGAAAGCGAGATAAAATTCAGAAAAGCGTCGGTTTTTCCGCCGTTCTGCGACATAATAACGGTAGGCTTTTCGGGAAGCGTCGAGACCGACGTTGCAAACGCGGCGAAAAGCTTCGGAGAAGAACTTGACGCGGCGGCGAGAAACAAGTACCGCGACACGAAATTCATACTTTTCGGACCGTTCAAGAATGAAATATACAAAATAGCGGGAAAATACCGCGTGAGATACATAATAAAGTGCAAAAACGGCAAAAGAATAAGGCAGATGCTCTCGGAGCTCATCAAAAGCCATATTCCGAAAAACAAAAACGTTTCGGTTTACGCCGACGTAAACCCGACGAATTTATAAAATACGGAGAAACAGAGGTAAAGTGTTTTGGCAATTTTGAAAATCATAACCGAAGAGGACGAGACGTTAAGAAAAAAGAGTAAGCCCGTAACCGAAATCACGCCGAGAATACTCACGATACTCGACGATATGAAGGATACCTTGATTCAGGCGGACGGAGTGGGACTTGCCGCCGTGCAGACGGGGATTTTAAGACGGATGTTCATAATAAACACGTCGGTGGAAGAGGGAAAAGCCGAAATCGTGGAATTCATAAATCCCGAGATAATAAAAACGTCGGGAAATCAGCAAGAGGTCGAGGGCTGCCTTTCGGTGCCCGGAAAGTACGGAATAACGTCGAGACCTCAGAAGGTAACCGTAAGGGCGACAAACAGAAACGGAGAGGAGTTCGAATTTACGGGAGAGGGGCTTTTTGCAAGATGCCTCTGCCATGAATACGAACACCTCGACGGGATTTTGTATACCGACAATGTCGTTAAAATGCTTGACCCCGAAGATTTTGAATGATAATCCTCAAGGAGATAATAATACATGAAGATACTTTTTATGGGAACGCCTGATTTTGCGTCGGTGTGTCTTTGCGCACTGCTTGCGGATAAATCCTTTGACGTCGCATGCGTAGTAACCAAACCCGATACCCGTTCGGGCAGGGGAATGAAAGTTAATTTCTGCGACGTAAAGAAAAAGGCGATAGAGGAAAATATTCCCGTATATCAGCCCGAAACGTTGAAAGACGGCGCGATAAAACCGCTTCTTGAAGAAATAAATCCAGACGTTATCGTTGTTGCGGCGTACGGAAAGATACTTCCCGAATACGTGCTTAAATACCCGAAATACGGCTGTATCAACGTGCACGGCTCGCTGCTTCCCGAATACAGAGGAGCGTCCCCGATACAAAGGGCGGTCCTGGACGGAAAAAAAGAGACGGGAATTACGATAATGTTTATGGAAAAGGGACTCGACACGGGAGATATTCTGCTTTGCGAAAAGACGGATATTCCCGAAAACATGACGTCGGGCGAACTTTTCGATAAACTTGCGGATATCGGCGGAAAACTTCTCGTAAAGGCTCTGCATGCCCTTGAAAACGGAGAAATCAAGCCCGTAAAGCAGGACGACTCGCTTGCGACGTATGCCGAAAAGATCGAGGAAAGCGAATGTACAGTCGATTTTGCAAAGCCCGCGCGCGAGGTGCATAACAAAATAAGAGGTCTTTCGCCGTTCCCGGGCGCGTATGCGTTTCTTGACGGAAAGGTCGTAAAATTTTACGACAGCAGAGTTGAGGACGCAGACGAAAAAGGCGCGCTTCCCGGAGAAGTGGTGCGCGCAGACAAAAGCGGGGTGCGCATAATGTGCATCGACAAATGCATAAACGTGCTGAAATTCAAGCCCGAGGGCAAGGGCGTGCTTTCGGCGCTCGATATGATAAACGGCAGAAAAATCGCCGTCGGAAATAAATTTGAAAATACAAAATGAGGAAGAAGGTTTAACGTGTACGATCTTTTTTATAATTCATCACTCGGAACATATCTGCTGCTGGTGCTTCCCGCCGTGTTTTTTGCGATGTGGGCGTCGGCAAACGTAAATTCGACTTTCAAAAAATACTCGCAAATCGTGAGTACAAGCGGTTATACGGGATATGACTCTGCAAGGCGGATTCTTGACGCAAACGGACTTTACGACGTCAAAATCGAGCATATAAGCGGAAATCTTACCGACCACTACGACCCGAAAGCAAAGGTAATCAGGCTTTCCGATTCGGTATACGACAACCACAGCGCGGCTGCAATAGGCGTTGCGGCGCACGAGGCGGGACACGCCGTGCAGCATGCAACGGGATATTTTCCGCTTACAATAAGAAACGCGATTATTCCCGTGTGCAACATAGGCTCGAATCTTGCGATGCCGCTCGTGATCCTGGGACTCGTGCTCGGACTGCTCGGGCTCTGCTATATAGGAATTGCGGCGTTTGCGCTATCGGCACTGTTTCAGCTGATTACGCTTCCCGTTGAATTCAACGCAAGCTCGCGCGCTCTTGCAGCTCTTAGGGACAGCGGAAGATTTTCACAGGACGACCTTTCAAACGCAAAAAAGACGCTTTCCGCGGCGGCGCTCACGTACGTTGCGGCGCTTGCCGTTGCGCTCGCAAACCTGCTCAGGCTGATTGCGCTTGTCAGCGGCGGCAGGAGAAGATGATAAATGACGCCGAGGCTTGCGGCGGTACTGTCGCTCAATTCGTCGGTAAAGAACGGGAAATTCATAAATCTCGAGCTTGACGGCGCGATAAAGAAATATAATTTCGAAGACAGGGACAAAAGCTTTTTCACAAGGCTTCTGTACGGCACGGTCGAAAGGAAAATCACGCTCGACTATATTATAGAAACGCTGTCTGAGATAAAGACGGAAAAAATCGACGCGCTCGTGATGTGCGTTCTCGAAACGGGGCTTTATCAGATTTTTTATATGGACAGAGTCCCCGATTTTTCGGCGTGCGACGAGAGCGTTGAAATCGCAAGGCGGATTTGCAAAAAAGCGTCTGTCGGCTACGTCAACGCGGTTTTGAGGAACGCTGCGAGAAAAAAGGACGAAATAAAGGCGGATATTGAAAAACTTGACGGTATAAAGGGTATGAGCGTAAAATACGCGATTCCCGAATGGATTTGCTTGTCCTGGGAGAATGATTATAAGTGCGCAGGTAAAATTGCAAAAGCTTTTGCGCAAAATCCCGCGCGCCTCTCGGTGAGAATAAACACGCTCAAAATCTCGGCGGACGAGTTTATGTCAAAACTGCCCGAAGGTTTTTGCGCAAGAAAAGTAAACGATTTTATAGTTGAATTTGAAAAAAGCGTGCCGCTAAACGAAATTTACGGCTTCGACGAGGGACTGTTTTTCGTGCAGGATATTTCGAGCGCGCTTTGCGCGTCGCTCATATCCAAAGACAGCGTAAAATCGGACGAGCCGCTTGTAATAGATACCTGCGCGTGCCCCGGCGGAAAGACTTTCGCCGCGGCGATTCAGCTTGAAAACAGGGGAAAGATTTACTCGTTCGACCTGCATAAAAACAGACTGTCATTGATAGATAAGGGAACACAAAAGCTGAATATTACGTCTGTTATAACAGACGTAAACGACGCGCGGTATCCGAAAGAGGAGCTTTTGGGAAAAGCCGACGCCGTAATGTGCGACGTGCCGTGCTCGGGACTCGGAATAATCGCAAAAAAGCCCGATATAAGATATAAGTCGGAAGAGGACGTAAAAAGGCTTCCCGAAATTCAGCTTGAAATACTCGAAAACAGCGCAAAATACGTAAAAGACGGCGGTTTTATCGTGTATTCCACGTGTACTCTGCGGCGTGCCGAAAACGAGGACGTCGCACGCGCTTTTCTCGAAAAAAATAAGGATTTTTCGCTCGGAAAACTCGATTTTTCCGATAAAGATGAGGGAATGAAGACGTTTTTTCCGCATATCGACGGGACGGACGGCTTTTTTGCCGCAAAACTCGTAAAAAACGGCAGATGAGGTAAAAATGTACGAACTTGAAGTAATCGACGGCGCTTTTGCCGTGTGTAAGCTTGAAAAAGAACGTAAAATCGAGGGGAAAATCTTCTTTTACGCCGTAACCGACGGCGAAATCTCGCTCGTCTGCAAAAGCGAAGACGCGCCGAAGGACGCGGTTTTGACGGAGGACGGCTGGAAGATGATGAGAATTTCGGGAAAACTCGATTTTTCGCTCACAGGCGTGCTTGCGAAGTTGTCGGGCGTGCTTGCCGACGAAAAAATCGGGATTTTCGCCGTTTCCACATACGATACCGACTATATTCTCGTAAAGGAAAATGATTTGCGAAAAGCAGAAGACTGCCTTTCGCGCGCCGGATATAAAATAAAAACGACTAAAAAGGATTGAAAAATGCCCAAAACGGATATATCAAGCCTGCTTCCGCATGAACTCGAAGCGTATCTTGCGGAGCTTTCCGAAAAAGAAAACGTAAAAATCGAAAAATTCAGGGCGTCCCAGATTTTTTCGTGGCTTGTAAAGGGCGCACGCGATTTTTCGGAAATGAGCAATATTCCCGAAACTTTACGCGAAATTCTCGAAAAAAACGCGTATATTTCGCTTCCGAAAATAAAGACGAAGCTCGTGTCGAAAATCGACGGCACGGTAAAATATCTTTTCGAGCTTTACGACGGCGAATGCATAGAGAGCGTTTTCATGCGGTACGAGCACGGAAACACGCTTTGCATATCGACGCAGGTCGGCTGCCGTATGGGCTGTACGTTCTGCGCGTCAACCCTCGGAGGACTTGTGCGGAACCTTACGCCGTCGGAAATGACGGGACAGATAATCGCAGCTCAGAACGACACGCACGAGCGCGTTTCAAACGTCGTTATGATGGGAATAGGCGAGCCGCTCGACAATTATGATAACACGGTAAAATTTCTTGAGCTCGTAAATCTTGACAAGGGACTGAATATAGGTCAGAGGCATATTTCGCTTTCGACCTGCGGACTTTGCGAAAGGATAAAGGAGCTTGCCGACACAAAAACGCAGATAACCCTTTCGGTTTCGCTTCACGCGCCGGACGGCGAGAGAAGAAAGAAGCTTATGCCGATAGCGAGAAAATACGGTATTGACGAGCTTATCGACGCGTGCAGGTACTATATCGAAAAGACGGGAAGGAGAATCTCGTTCGAATATTCGATGATACATAACGAAAACGACACGAAAGAATGTGCCGAAAAACTTAAAAATATGCTTTCGGGAATGCTCTGCCACGTAAATCTGATACCGCTCAATCCCGTAAGGGAGCGCTCGTACGAAAAAAGTTCAAAACAGGCGATAGACGAATTCACAGCGGTGCTTGAAAAAGCGCATATTCCCGTTACGGTAAGGCGGAGGCTCGGAAGCGACATAAACGCGTCCTGCGGACAGCTCAGGCGGGACAGCGCGAAAAACATGCCGGAAAGGACGTGAAAAACGTATGAAAATGTTCGGAAAATCCGATATCGGAAAGGTCAGGGGAACAAACCAGGACAGCTTCCGTATCGTAAAAATCAATAAGATGTATTTATGCGTCGTATGCGACGGAATGGGAGGCGCCGCGGGCGGAAGCACCGCATCGGACGCGGCGTGCGAGGAGTTCGTAAGCAGCATGGCGCTTAAAATAAACGAATCCGGAAGCGGAGAATACGAAAAAATGCTTATCGAAAGCATCGACGAAGCGAACAGGAAGGTTTACGAGATGTCGCAGGAGGACAAGGAGCTTTCGGGAATGGGAACGACTCTCTGCGCGATACTCACAGACGGAAAAAAAGTCTGGGCGTCAAGCGTCGGAGACAGCAGAATATACGCGTTTTCAAAAGGCGGCATTTTCCAGATTTCCCACGACCACTCCTACGTGCAGGCGCTTATCGACAGCGGCACGATAACGGTTGACGAATCGAAAAACCACCCGAACAAAAACATAATCACGCGCGCCGTCGGCACACAGCCGACGATAGAGTGCGACACGTTTGTGCTCGACTTTGACGCGCAGGGGTATCTTATCTGCAGCGACGGACTTACGAATTACATATCCGATAATGAATTAAACGAGATTTTTTTGCAAAATAATGATGCGCAGGATATTGTAAACGAATATATCGAAAGGGCGAACGCCGCGGGCGGCGGCGACAACGTAACCGTAATCGTAATCAAAAAATAATTCTTTTTCACGAGAGGAGCGGGAAAAATGGACGGCAATTCATTTGACAAGCTTATCAACAGAATTTTAGATAAAAGATACAAAATAGAAAACGTCGTGGGCGTGGGCGGCATGGCGTACGTGCTCAAGGCAAGGGATCTTGAGAACAACAGAGCCGTTGCGATTAAAATTTTAAGCGACGAGTTCAAGGACGACGAGAGGGCGGTAAAACGCTTCATCAACGAATCAAAGACCGTCGCCATGCTCAATCATCCGAATATCGTAAAGATATACGACGTCGTGATTACCGATGAAAGAAAATATATCGTCATGGAATTCATCGACGGAATTACGCTCAAAGACTATATAGATAAGATAGGCGTTCTTTCGTGGAGAGAGGCGTGCTACTACGTAAAGCAGATTTTGAAAGCGCTCTCGCACGCGCACGACAAACAGGTAATTCACAGGGACGTAAAGCCGCAGAACATAATGCTTTTGTCGGACGGAACGATAAAGGTTACCGATTTCGGCATTGCGAAAATACCCAACGCCGAGTCGATTACCATGACCGATAAGGCCATAGGCACGGTAAACTATATAAGTCCCGAGCAGGCAAGCGGAACGAAGGTCGATTACAGAACCGACATATATTCGACGGGCGTAATGCTTTACGAAATGCTTACGGGAAGACTTCCGTTCATTGCGGACAGCCCCGTTGCCGTGGCGATGATGCAGGTGTCGAACGAGCCGCTTTCCCCGAGGGAGATAAATTCGCAGATACCCGAGGGACTTGAGCAGATTATTCTCAAATCCATGCAGAAAAAGCCGGACGACAGATTTTCGAGCGCGCTTGCGATGCTCAACGCCATAGAATATTTCACCGACCACCCCGACGTAGTCTTTGCCGAGACGGTGTCGTCGACGGGCGCGACGGGAGAAAAGGAAAAGAAGGGCGAATACGAGAACAAGGAAAAGAAAAAGAAAAAAATGCTCAAATATATAAGGGGCAGCAGGTCGATGTTCCCGATTATAGCGGGCATTGCGGCGGCGTTTGTGATTGTCGGAATTGTTTCCGCGATTATCTGGATATTCCCGCTGTTCAAGGGCACGTCGAGTGATAAATCCATAGAGGACAGAGTTACGACGGCTGTGGATAAGTTTCTTGGAGTTGAGGGAAACGCGACCGCAAACAGAGTGGAAGTCCCCGATTTTGTTGGAATAAAATACGACGAAAACCTTGTTTCAAGCATGAAGGAGCAGGGATTTGAGCCTGAAAAAATAAATTACGTAAAGAACGCGAAATTTTCCGCGGGACTTGTCGTAAAGCAGGAACCCGAAGCAAAGGCGATAAGGGTAAGACCGTCCGAGGACGTGCCGGTGCCCGTAACCCTTTACGTCAATATGGGCGGCGAAGAGATGAAGATGCCCGACTGCACGCTCATGCACGTAAACGACGCAAAGAGAATCATAAGCAGCGAAGTTAATCTGATGATGTCGAACGAGCTTGGCGCCGACGCAATAGAGGTTGTCGAGGAATATCACGACACGTATCCCGCCGAGTACGTAATAAGAACCGTTCCCGAGGGCGGAGATATAGTAAATCTTACGGGAGACGTGAAGTTTACGGTTTACGTAAGCAAGGGACAGAAAATAACGAATACAGTCGTTCCGCTTCTTGAGGGAACGAAACTGGAGGACGCGAGAAGAAGCATCATTTCCGCGGGACTGTCTTTGGGAAGAATAAATTACGAGGAAAGCAAGACGGTAGGACCGGGCCTTGTAATAAAGGCAAGCAAACAGGAGGGCGAAATCGCGGCAAAGGGAATTACCATGGTTGACCTTTGGGTAAGCATCGGAAGCGACGAGTATTTCAAGAGCCAGAGCGAAGCTCAGGGCAATCCGTATATGGGCTACGACGCCGAAAGCCACTCCATAAGCACGCGTATCGAAACGCATACGCAAGAGCAGAATACGCAGACGCAGCCCGAGCCCGTAACGGGCGGTGAAAATACAGAGCAGACCAATCCCGAAAACAATACCGGAACCGATTCGGGAGAATCGGACGTTGCAGGCCTTATCGGAATGAGAAGAGGAGAAGATAATGGCTGAAAACACGCTTTCCGGCAGGATAATAAAAAGCACGGGCGGACTTTATACGGTTGAGGCAAAAGACGGCGGAATTTACGAATGCAGGGCAAAGGGCGCATTCAAAATCGAAAAACTCACACCCCTTACCGGCGATAACGTAAAATTTACGGCGTTTGAGGATAAAAGCGGCTTCATTACCGATATTGAGGACAGAAAAAACGCGTTCGTAAGGCCCGCCGTCGCAAACGTCGATACGTTTATCATCGTTGCGGCGTCGGCAAAGCCCGAGCCCGACCTTTATATTCTCGATAAGCTCACGGCGGTGGCAAAATTCAACAATACCGACGTGCTGCTGCTCATAAACAAATGCGATATAAAAAACGCGGACGCGCTTAAAAGCATATATCTTAACGCAGGTATCGACACCGTGTGCCTTTCGGCTGCAAATATTGATGAAAACAAAGAGATTTTCGAAAAAATAAGAGAAAAAATAAAGGGAAAAACGTGCTTTTTCTCGGGCGCGTCGGGAGTCGGAAAAACGAGCATATTAAACGCGCTTTACCCCGGATTTGAACTTGAAACGGGGGAGATAAGCAAAAAAATATCGCGCGGAAAACATACGACAAGAGTCAGCACGCTTTATAAGGTGGACGAAAATACATATATCGGGGACACACCGGGATTCAGTCTTGTTGATGTGGTAAACTACAATATGCTGACGCTTGACGGACTGCTGACGTCGTTTCCCGATATAGAAAAATACGCGAAAAACTGCCTTTATTCCGACTGCACGCATCTCTGCGAGGACGGGTGCTCTGTGATGGAGGCGCAAAAGCAGGGAAAAATAGAAAAGACGCGGCACGAAAGCTACGTCAAACTTTACGGGGAACTCAAAAAGGTAAAACCGTGGGATAAGTAAAAAAGAATGGAACGGAGTTCCATTCTTTTTTTGTTATTTTATGAGATAATCTTCGGGATTTACGGGATTTCCGTCTTTTCGCATTTCAAAATGCAGATGACTTGCCTCCGCCGATTCGCAAAGGGCGCTGTTTCCGACGCCGCCTATCGTTTCTCCCGTAATGACGTTCTTTCCGACGAAAATTTCGGCGGGCATATCCGGCGAAAGATTGCCGTATACCGACGTTAATCCGTCCTTGTGTGCGATGACGAGCGTCCTTCCCATAAGCGGGTCGTCGTAAATTTCAGAAATTTCACCGTTGCTTGAAGCTCGAACTATGCTTCCGACCTCGCAGGCGATATCAATTCCCGGATGCGTTCTGTAATCGTACATCGTCGCGGAATATACGGGAAGGTCCACCGAATATTCTTTTGAAATAAAGCCGCCGCACGGGTATATAAAGCCGTCAAAGCCGACGTACTGCACGTCGAAGACGTCCTCCGGCTCCTCGCCGCCGGCTTTTTTGTTTTCAGGCTCCGGAGATTCATCCGGAACTTCGGGTTGATCTTCAATCTTTTCGGGTTTTGCCTTTACTTCTTCGGTCTTTTCACGGAGCTCTTCTTCACCCGTCTGAATTATGCTTTGCGTTTCTGTCTGAGGCGGGACTACCGTCGCGTCAACTCCGCTTTTCGTGTCGGAAACGGGAGTGTCGAAATTAAAATCGGTTATCGGGATTTTCACCGGGTTTTCGTAATAGGTCTTCGGCGCATCGTCTTTTGCGGACGAGGCGCCGCCCGCGTTCCTTACGGCGTTTCCAACCGATTCCGTAAAGGAAGAGGTTATGGTATTGACCGTAAAGGCAAATACTGTAACCGCAAGAGCGATGTAAACGGCTCCGCTTAAAATCTGCTTTTTGATTTTCGATTTATTATCATTTGTATTTTTCACAAAAAAACACCTCCGCATATATTTTTGCCTTTTGGGTGAAATATATACGGAGGTTTGGTTTTTTTAATTAAAAATGAATATTATTTGTAGTTTTCAAAAAGTTTCTGGGAGCGGGTAAAATCAATGGGGTCGGTGAGGTTCAACGTTATGAATACGCTGTTGCCGGAATATTCTCCGAAATTGAGCAGGAGATTTAAGTTTGATGTTATGTCAGACACGGTAAAATTGGTTTCCGTCTGCGCAAGAATCTCAGACGCCGAGGAAAGAAGAACCGTCGGGTCGGATTTCACTATCTGCAAAAGCGCCTCTTTTATAAAGGAAACCTGAGTTTGTGCACGGGAGTAATTGTTTCTCGACTCGTCGTTCGTGTAATAGGAAAAACGCAAAAGCTGCAGTATCTGATTTGAGTTGAGTACCTGACCTCCGGCTTTGAGGTTGATTTCGGGATTGCTTTCGGTGCCGTTTCCCACAAAATACATGTCTGTCGGGACTTCGTAATAAAGCCCGCCCGTCTTGTCGAACATGGAAAGTGCGGTGTTTACGTCAAAAAACGCATAGTAGTCTATTTTCATACCGGTCATTGCGTAAAGCGTGTCAACCGTCTTGGAAGGAAGCTCACTTTCGCGGTAAACCTTCGGGAAATCCTTTATTCGAACGCTTGTCTTTGCGGATTTTCCCGTCGCAGGGTCCGTGCTTTTTATCGTAACCGACAGAGCGGTGGGAATCGACGCGATAATGAAGCGCTTGTTTTCCTTGTCGCATTTTATGAAAATAAGTCCGTCAAGCTCGCTGCCGTCCGAGTCGTATCCGCCGACTATAGCGGTAAACGTCTTTGAGGTGTCGAGATACGGGTTGATTTCAATGTTTTCCGTAATATCGGTTTCGCTTTTGTCGGAAGAATCGGGATTGTTTTCGACTTTCTTTTCGGGATTCATTATGCTCTTTGAAACGAAAAACGCAAATATGCCGAAAACGACAATACCTGCCGCAAGAGCAATAAAGAAATTTTTCATACTTTGCATGTTAATTCCTCCGGAAAGGTTATTTGTTGTATTTTTCTATTGCAATAATAAAAGAAGCGTCGGGAGAATTTATGATATGAAAATGGGTAATGCAGTAGTCTTTTTTGTCGTATTTTGAGAGCATTTCAAGAAGCTTTTCGCCCTCGATTCTTCCTTCCTCGTGCCCGGGATAAACGCATATAACGATGTAACCGCCTTTTTTCAGCATGCCTATAGCGTCTTTTACGGCTTTGAGCGTGCTTTCGTGCATGGTGTGCACCGACTTGTCCGAGCCGGGCAGATATCCGAGGTTGAACATTCCGGCGTCAATCGGTTCTTTAATGTAATTTGCGGCGTTTTCATGGCCGTCCTTTATTAAAATCACGTTTTTGTATCCGGCCTTGTCAAGACGCGCTTTGGTGTTTATGAGCGCGTCGGTCTGGACGTCGAAGGCGTAAACTTTTCCGTTCGGGACCAAAGACGCAAGATAAAGCGTGTCGTAACCGTTTCCCATAGTAAAGTCCGCGACAACCGAATTCGGCTTTATATCCGCCTGTTTTAAGAAATTTTTCGCAAAATCCAACAATTTTATCATAAATACCTCAAAAAAAGCAACTTAATTCTGTAATGATTATAGCACTTATAAAGAAAGTAGTCAAGAAAAACAAAAAGCGGAGTTTTTTTGAAAAATCGGGAAAGAATAATAAAAAAACAAAAAAAGGAAACCGGATATGTATATAAGACGCGTGTACACGCTTTTTTGTGCCATGATTTTACTGTCTGGTGCGCTGATCTTGAAACTTTACGATATCGCAATGTACGACGACACCGCGGTGGGCGCTCTTTCGGGGCAGTATACGAGAAAGGTAGCCGTGCTTGAACGGACGGGCTTTGTTTTTGACAGAAACGAAAATATAATTTCCCATAAAACGGACGGCGGCGTGTGCGTTATAAATCCGCAGAGCATACGGGACGAAAACGACGTCGTGGAATACCTTGAAAAGTGCGCGAAAACCGATATAAACGAAATAATAGAAAAACTGTATAAAAACGAGCCTTTTACGCTTGCGCTTGAGAACGTTCCCGACCAAAACGCTCCCTGCGGACTGTACGTTTTCGAAAAATATGACGAAAACGACAACTTTTTCTGCCGTCATCTGCTCGGATACCGCAACGCCGACGGGAAAGGCGTTGCGGGCGTGTACCGCAGGTTCGGGGAGACGCTGTCGTTTCTTTCGGGAAGCATTGAATACACCTACGAGGCGGACCCGAAGAACAAGCCGTTTTCAGACAACGGCTTTCGCATAAGCGATAAGAACTATTCGGCAAAAAACGGCGTCGTTCTGACGATAGACGAAAGAATTCAGAGAATCTGCGACGAGGTGTGCGACGAAAATCTTGTAAACGGCGCGGTTGTTGTCTGCGACGTTTCGGATAATTCGATTGCCGCAATTTCTTCAAGACCGCTTTACGAGAAGGACAATATTGCAAAAAGCCTCGATTCCCCGTCGGGAGATCTCATCAATAAGGCGTTTGCACTTTATACGCCGGGTTCCGTGTTCAAGACGGTCGTTGCGGCAAGCGCACTCGAAAAGAATCCCGGGCTTTTCGATTTTGAATATGAGTGCACGGGGAGCGTCAAGGTGGGAGAAAAGGTTTTCCGCTGTCATAATCTTGCGGGACACGGAAAACAGACCATGAAGGAGGCGTACGCAAATTCCTGCAACACGTATTTTTACACGCTGGCAAGTAAGGTCGGCTACGAGGAAATATGCTACACCGCAAAGGAAATGGGCTTGGGTGAGGAGACGGCGTTTTCGGGAATAAACGTAAGAAAAGCGAGCATCCCGAAAGCCGAAGAAAGCCACCCCGCTTTGTATCTTGCAAATATGGCGATAGGGCAGGGAGATTTGCTTTTCAGCCCCGTTGACGTGATGAAGATAATTCTTTGCGCGCTTAGCGGTGAAAAAGCAAGTTTCAGCCTTGTAAAGAGAATAATTTATCCGTCGGGAAGCGCCGAAATCGAAAACAAACGCGAAAAAAAGAGGGTGCTTTGCGAAAACACCGTTGAAAAGCTGAAAATTATGATGAGATACTGCGTTACCGACGGGACGGGAAAGGAGGCGTATACGCCCGATATTTCGTCGGGCGCAAAGACGGCGACTGCGCAGACGGGGCAGTTTGAGGACGGCAGGGAGATACTGCATAAATGGTTTGCGGGATACTTTCCCGAAGAAAAACCGCAGTACGCCGTCGTCGTTTTTTGCGACGGACACGCAAAAAACAACGCCTCCGCGGCAAAAATCTTTAAAGAACTCGCAAAAAGAATTTCGTTTACAAACGAAAGCATGTATGATAAAATAGAGTAGGAAAACGTGCATAATTATGTAATTTTCGTCAATAATGACAGTAAAACTTCATAAAGGAGACTGTCATTGTGAAAAGAAATAAAATATCGAGGGCGTTTTTCGAAAATCTTCCCGCCGCACTTGTCGCGGGAGCCGTAACTTTCATCGTCTTTTACGCCGCAGTAAGAGCAATTCCGCTCGAAAACGAAAAAATTTTCGACGTAAGGGACAATACAATACGCCTTCGCGTCGTGGCAAATTCGGACGTCGAGAGCGACCAGACGCTAAAGCTTCAGGTAAGGGACGAAATAATACAAATCGCAAAAGAGCTGTTTTCGGAAAACGAAGGTGTTGAAAAAGCGGCCTTTATTGCTTATAATAATATTGAAAGAATAAGGGAGAAGGCGCAGGACACGGTAATTGAGCGCGGGTACGACTATAACGTTGACGTAACGCTTGAAAAGGAAAAATGCCCGTTAAGACGGTATTCCGATTTTACGTTTCCCGCCGGCGAGTATCTGACGCTGCGCGTTGATATAGGGGACGCGAAAGGTAAAAACTGGTGGTGCGTAATGTATCCGCCGCTGTGCTTCAATATCGCGTCGGAGGAATCGGAAAACGAAGCGGAAACGTTTCTTGCGTACGGATTTTCGCAAAAAGATTTGCAAAAGCTTTACGAAAATACCGAAAAAACAGGTAAAATTCAGACGAGAATCGCGGCTCTCGACCTCATTTATAATATTTTCGGCAAATGACGGAAAAAAGAAAGGGAAAAAAAGCATGCTTTACAGGGTATTTGGACTTCACGGAAGCGGAAAAACCGAATATTTGTTTTCGGAACTCGAAAAGTGCGTAGAGCGTAAAAAGGACGCTTTTCTCATCGTACCCGAACAGCAGGCGCTCTTTGCCGAAAGAATGCTCATAAAACGCCTCGGAAATCCCGCGAATATGTATATCGAAGTCATAAATTTCAAACGGCTCTGCAACAGGGTTTTCAGAGAATGCGGCGGAATCGCGGGGGAGACCGGAAATAAAATCGTAAAACAGCTCTGTATGGCGCAGGTTGCGCACGAATTGAAGGACGAGCTGAGAGAGTATAAGGAAACGGCGGACGACGCGGATTTCGCTGAAAAAATGCTTTCCTTTTCCGAGGAACTCAAAAGATACAGAATTACGCCCGAAATGCTTGAAAAAGCGGCAGGCGGGATTGAAAACGCCGAGGATATACAGCTGAAAAACAAAATACACGACGCGTCGCTTCTTTGCCGCGGATACGACGCGTATATAAACGAAAAAACCGATTTTTCGGGAGATCTGCTTGATAAACTGTATGAAACGCTGAAAACTTTCGACTTTTTTTCGGGAAAAACGGTGTTCGTTGACTCGTTTTACGGCTTTACTCCGCAGGAAACGGCAATTCTCGAAAGAATAATAAGGACAGCCGAAAACACCTGCATAACGTTCCTGTGCGAAAGCGAAAAGCAGACGGATAAATGCTTTTCGAGAGGAACAGACGCCGCACTTTCGATTAAAAGAATTTGTACGAAGTACGACGTTGAATATAAAGACGTATTTTTACGCGAAAACCTGAAATATGACAAAAATTCCGGGCTTTATAAAATTTCAAAGGAATTTTCGCTCGAAGCCCTCTCGAAAAAATCCGACGGAAAAAAATATGACGACGTAAAGATAATAAAATGCGAGGATACATACGCGCAGAGCAGGTGCGCCGCAAAAATCGCGTCCGACTTGATTCTGTCCGGAGTAAAGCCCAGGGAAATCGCAATCTGCGCAAGAAACCCCGACGAGTTCGAGGGCGTAATAGATTATGCGTTTGAAAACGCGCACATTCCCTTTTCGTTTGACAAGAAATTCGACCTTATGTCGACGGGAGCCGCGTCGCTTGTGCTCTCGGCGTTTGAGATTTATTTCTCGTGGAGCCTTCAGGCAGCGGTATCTTTTCTCAAGACGGGACTTTCGGGACTTTCCGACGAGGATACCGACACGCTCGAAATGTATATGCGGACCTGGAACGTAAACGGAAAGAAGTATTTTCACGAGAATTGGTATATGAATCCCGACGGCGTTACCGAGGAAGAACCGGACAAAGAGCGGATTGAAAAGATAAACAACGCGAAAGAAACGTTTCTGTCGGTAATCGACGCGTTCTGCGAAAGGGTGTCGGGCGCAGAGAAAACGAAGGACTTGTGCGACGCCGTATATATGCTGACGGTCGACGCGGCGCACGCGGGCGGAAAAGACGCGTTTGACGACGGAGCGGGCGGAATTTATACCGATTTGCTTTACAAGATTTTAGACGATTTCTGGCAGGCGGCGGGAGACGAAAAAATGTCTCCGAAACGATTTTACGAGCTGTTCAGGTTCGCATCAGGCAGCGCCGATATGGGAAAAATCCCCGAGCTTCTCGACCAGGTGAGATTTTCCGACGTGAGCCTTATGAGAACGGACGGTGTGAAATACGTAATAATGCTCGACGTGTGCGACGGAATTTTTCCGGCGCCGCCGTCCGGAAACGAATTTTTTGCCGACAGGGAAAAGAAAATGTTGAAAGAACGCGGAATAGAGCTTTCGGAGCTCGATTCGGAGCGCGCGTACGACGAGATTTTCCTTGCGTATACGGCGCTGTGCTCGGCAAGGAGCGGCGCATACGTTTTGTACCGCGAAAAAGATTTTTCGGACAACAGAATGTATCCGTCGGTAATCGTAAGAATTCTTCAGAAAATGCTGTCGGTGAGCGACGAAGATATTGAAAAGAACGGTTTTGATTCGGGAGACGTCATGAATTTCGCGCTGTCGGACGAAGCTCTTTTTGAAAACTATCTTTCGCTTGAAGAAACGAAAGAAAGGCAGACGCTGAAGGAATATTTTTCGGATATTCCCGGATTCAAAAAGAAAATCGAGCTTGACGAAAAGCCCGATTTTACGGACGAGGCGCTTGACGGCGAGTTTCTTGACGAAGCTTTCCCGAAAAAAATACAAAGCAGCTTTTCGCGGCTTGAGAAATTCAATTACTGCCCGTTTTCTTATTTCTGCAGATATACGCTTGGAGTAAATCCCGAAAAAACGGCGTCTATCGGCGACGTTGAAACGGGAAATATCGTACATAAGGCGCTGGAACTTATTCTTCCCGTAATTTCCGAAAAGTTCGCAAAAGACGGAGACGTAACCGACGATGAAATAAACGCCGAAGCGGACAGGGTGCTCGAAAACATACTCAAAAACATTTTCACATACAGCGGAAGCGCGTTTACAAAGAGATTCGAGTATACGTTCGGCAAGCTTTCAAAGACGATAAAGGCGATATGCGCTGAGATGGCAAAGGAATTAAAAGCGTCATTGTTTACGCCTTCGGATTTTGAACTTGAAATATCCGATTTTTCCGGCGTAAAACCCGTAAAAAAGCAGCTTGAAAACGGAAAAACTCTGAGTATCACGGGAAAAATAGACAGAGTGGATTTGTTCTGCGACAAAAAAACCGGAAAAACGTGGGTGCGCGTTGTCGACTATAAGACGGGAAGCAGAAAATTCGAAATCGAGGACGTTAAAAACGGCTTTAATCTGCAAATGCTTCTTTATCTCTATACGCTCGTGCATAATTCTTCCGAAAAGTACAAAAACGTGTATCCCGCGGGCGTAATCTACAAAATGGTAATCCCCGACGTAAAGAAGGTTTCGCTGTCAGCCGCGGAAAAAGGCGGAGAAAGCGGGGGAATATACGGAAAAACAGACGGCGTCGTCGTTTCGGATATGGATATAATATTTGCGATGGACAAAACGCTTGACAAGAAATTTATTCCCGTAAAACTCTCGGAAAAGGACGGAACCGTAAAAGGCGCTCTTGATTTGGAAAAACTGTCGGAACTGCTTGAAGACGCGGTAAATAAGGCGGGCGAAATTGCGTGCGCGATGTCAGAGGGCGTAAAGAGCGCAAATCCTTATAAGGATAAAAGCCGCGACGCGTGCGAATACTGCGACGTGAGAAGCATCTGCCCGTCGGTAAAGGGAAAGAAGAATTACGTCGGGCTGTCGGACGACGGGGAAGACGGGGATTAAACCCGGTTTTCCGCGTAAAAGCTTAAAACCACGCAGACGCAGAAGACGATAAGCGACAGATTGAACTGCGTAATGCGAAGTACGGCAAACGTGCCGCAGATAACGAAAAAAGACGATATATAAAAGGCGGCAAAACATATTTTGTCCGCCTTTTCGCTGTTTTTCATCCGAAAGTGAACAAGCGCGTAAAGCATTCTTCCGCCGTCGAGATTTTTCAGCGGAATAACGTTGATAAGCGCGAGAAAAAGACTGCACACGCATGAAAACATCGAATAAATATCCTTTGAAAATACGTGAAAAACGTATGCGCAAAGCGAAAAGACGAGATTTGCCGCAATTCCCGAAAAGGCGACGGCAAGCTCTTTTTTGTACGGCAAAAGCGCGCAGTCAGAGTATATTACCGCGCCCGACGCGAGAATATCGACGCCGTAAATTTTAACGCCGAAAAGGCGCATTGCAAAAATATGGCCGAGCTCGTGAAACACGGCGCATAAAAGCACTATTGCGGTGAACGCGGAGAGCCCCGAAATAAAAATCGTCAGCGAAAATATGACGAAATATATGCTCACGCGCACTTTCGTGCAGGGAATTTTAATAAATAACCGACCGTTTTTCATATATCCGCCCCTTTTTATATCATTTTATTTTTCAAAAATGCCGGAAATGACAATAAAAAAAGGAAAGCAAAAGCTTTCCTTTTTTCTTATCGGAACAGTTCTTTTATGAGCTTGTTTTCGTAAAGCGTTATTTTTTCGTAATCGGTGGCTTCGCCGTAGATTTTTTCAAGCTCGGCGTGAATTTCGCCTGCGGTTTTCAACTCGGAGAAAGCCTCTTTCATGAGCGATTTTTCACATTTTTCAGCAAACCGGTATTTTGCTCTGCTCTTTCTGTAAAGGGCAAGGTCGAAAAACCGCCCGAGATTTATGATTTTGTACTCTTTTCCCGCTTTTTCAAGGCCCGCGCAGTATTCGTCTTCGTAGACGCTGACACTCAGCGACAGGGTCGGAAAATACAGACAGTTTATTCTGTCGGGATTGAGCTCGTGGACGCCCACGCACATTTCGGGCACTCTGCCGAGCGCGTTTTCGTATAAGAGCTTGAAAAATACGTCGGCGGTCTTTTTTACGTCTTTGACGAAATAATTGTGAAGAGCGCTTTCTTCGGGGGTGAAAAAACGAACCTTTCCCGATTTTGAGCAGGCGCTCGTTACAATATGGCGGATTTTGGTGTGATGCGACGCGTTTTTGAAGTGCTTTGACGCAAATTTATCGCTTGCGCGCCGTATTTTTTCATAATTTACGCATAAGGCGCTTATCGACATTTCCTCTTTTATGACGTTTTCGGCGGCGGCGAAAAGCAGATACGCGCGTTCGTAACAGTTTTCCTTAATTCCGGAAAGAGAGCATATTTTATCCTTTGATTCTTCAAGAAGGCGCGTGTCCCACGCTTCGCCGAGATTTAAAATTTTTCCCTTTGCGCCCGCGAATTTCGGCTCGAACGTGTGAGGCGCCGTCCCGTCTATTACGGCAAAGGAAAGCTCTTTGACAAGCACTCCGTCAAGGGAGGACGGGTCGGAAGAGCAGTGATAGCAGACGGGGGAAAAGCCCCGCTCGATCGCGGCTTTCGCGACGTTTTTCATAATCGTGCTCTTTCCCACGCCGGGGCCGCCTTTTAACACAATGAGCTTATTTAAGGTTTCTGTATCGAAAATTTCAGAAAAAAAGCTGACAAATCCGTCGTATGTATTTGCCGCGGCAAAGAAGTGCTGCGCTTTGTCGGGCATATCACCCGAAATGTCCGAATATACCGTTTTGGTCATGGCAAATATCCTTTCTGAGTTTTAATTGACATCACTTTATACTATGCGAAAACGAAAAAAGAGTTACCGCGCGAAAAGCAGACGCCTTTTTGCGTAACAAATTTTTTTCGTCTGCATAGAATAACAACAGGTAACGGGAAAACCGTTGCAAATAAACGTTTAAGGAGGAGTATTCATGGCAGGCTGTCTTGCAAATGCTTTTGACGACAACAACAACCTTTGGCTTATAATTCTCATTGCAGTCATTATCCTCTGTTGCTTCTGCGGCTGATATAAACATACAGTCGATGCCGCACGGAAATTTTTGCGTTTTGCGGCAAAAATTGACTTACCGCCATACTTTCCGGAAAAGTATGGCGGTTTTTTTGTTAAAATTATCCTGCGCGGGAAACAATGCGAAAAAACGGGATATATTGTGCCTTGATTATGCAAATGGGAGAATATATAATTGTTTTCAGAAAGGAGAGATTTTGATGAAAAAGCTGTTTGCTGTCATTATTTCCGTAATGTTTGTTGCACTTCCTTTAACTGTAAGCGCAAGAACGATAAGCGGAAGCAAAATTTCCGTAAAAGACATCCTTGATAGTGTGAAAAATTATAAGAATATTTCGGTTAACGCTGCCGAACAAAACTCCGACTGCCCGATAAAGAATATTATCGGCAAAAATCTTAAGGGCGTCGTTTTCGATATCCTCACCAAAAATGAAATACCCTGCACGGATTGCGAAAACACGAATGAAACCGAAGACGTTCTTAAAAGCATCATTGAAAAGTTCATAAAAACTTTCCCCGAAATAAAAGAGGAGCCGAAAGAGGAAATTCCCGAACAAGCTGAAGAACCCGAAGAACGCGAAGAACCCGAAGAACGCGAAGAACCCGAGGAACACGAGGAACCTGAAGAACACGAGGATTGGCATGAGCCCGAAATCATTCTTCAGCCCGGACGTCCCGAACAAATCGAACGTCCCGAACCCGAACACAGCGAGCCCGAAAATACTTACAAAAACGAAAACGAATACGTAAACGAGGTTTTGTCGCTTGTAAACAAGTACAGAAACGCATCTGGACTTAATTCCGTAACGCTTGACGAAAATCTGTGCGAAGCGGCGCAGATAAGAGCAAAAGAGACGAGAACGTCGTTCTCGCACACGCGCCCGTCGGGCAAAAGCTGCTTTACCGTGCTGTCCGACCTCGGAATAAGCTACAGAGGCGCCGGCGAGAACATAGCGTACGGACAGTCGTCGCCGGATGAGGTTATGACTGCCTGGATGAACTCCGAGGGACACCGCGCAAACATAATGAACCCGTCCTTTACAAAACTCGGCGTGGGCGTTTATTCCGTTTCGGGCATAATCTACTGGGCGCAGATGTTCACGTATTAAAATAAAATTTTTTTCACACATTGCTTTTTAAGAAAAAGCACTCCCGGGAGCAAAAATGCGGCTCCGAGGGGGTGCTTTTTGCCGCGCGCCAATATTGGCGCGCGCTTTAATTTTTGTAATAATTATGTAGACAAAAAATAAGTAATGTGTTATAATTATAATAACTATATATATGTGTTAATAAAGGACTGATAATTTTGCAAAGACCTTTAAGAGAATATTTAAAAATAACGTCCGACCTTGCGAGAGGATTTTTTAAGAAATGCCGGTTTTCCTCCTGCGGCCCGCTTTTCCGCGCCGAAAAGGGAGTAAGAATCATACGCAGAAGCTGCGATATTGACGTCGGAAGAAAGGTTTATCTTCACAGGGGAGTCAAGGTAAGCGGCTGCGGTACGAAGGACAAAAAGGCGAAAATTTATTTCGGCGACGGCGTCGCAATAGGCGACAGGACCGAAATACACGCGGGTGAAAGCATTGTAATCGGCGAGGGAACGCTCGTCGCGTGGGACTGCTGTATTCTTGACAGGGACTACCATAAGTTCGGCGGAGAAAAAGAGATAATAAAGCCCGTAAACATCGGAAAACACGTGTGGATAGGCTGCCATTCGATAATACTCAAAGGCGTAAATATCGGCGACGGCGCGGTAATTGCGGCAGGCTCGGTCGTAACCAAAGACGTGCCTGAGCGTGCGCTTGTCGGCGGAAATCCCGCAAAAGTCATAAAGGAACAGGTTACCTGGAATGAATAACGAAAACGCGGGTTCTAAAATCGTTTCAAAGGGCATTGCGGGCTCGGTCAGCTTCGTAATGATAATAATGATATTTTCAAGGCTGCTTGCGCTGGTTTCGACGCAGGTTTACATGTCGTATTTCGGACTTGACAGCTTCTTGAATATATATTCCTTTGCCGTAAGCGTTCCGAACATCGTCTTCAACTGCTTCGGAACGGCGCTTGCAACTGTGGTTATCCCGATATACGCGGGACACCTCGCAAAAGGCGAAAACGAAAAGGCGGCGCGCTTTGCAAACAACATAATTACCGTTGCAAGCACGTTTACGGCGCTGCTCGTGCTTGTCGGAATCGGAATTTCTCCGTTCCTGCCAAAGCTTACGGCGTTCAGAACGGGAGAAGAGTACTCGTTTGCGGTAAAAGCACTTATGATAATGATGCCCGTCATGCTTTTCTACGGGCTCAACTATATTTTTCAGGGCATACTGCAGTCTCACGGAAAATACGGATTTCCCGCGTTCGTGAGCGTGCCGAGCTCGCTTGTGGTCATAGCGTACGTATTCCTGCTCGGCGATAAATACGGAATTTCTGGGCTTCTCGTCGCAACCTTTATCGGACTTTCGCTGCAGGCGCTCATACTGATTCCGCCTGCCGTCGCCTCGGGCTTCAGATATAAATTTACGTTCTCGCTGAAAGACGAGGATATGAAGACGGCGGGAAAGATGGCGCTTCCCGTACTCATAGGGGTCTCTGCGTATCAGCTCAACATGTTTTACAACACAACGATGATAGCGAACTTCGAGGGCATGGTAACGCTTCTGACGTACGTTCAGAATATAGTCGTGTATATGGTGCTTGCGTTTGTGTACTCGGTAACCGCCGTGGTTTATCCGAAACTTTCGGAAAGCGCGTCGAAAAACGATACACAAGGCTACAAATATACGCTTTCGTCGGTGCTGGGCAGCGTGATGATGCTGCTCGTGCCGGTAACCTTCGGCTTTATAACGGTGAGAAAACCGTTGCTCGAGCTCATTGCCAACTGGGGAAAAATTACGCCGGATGACATCGAAAAAGCGGGCATGCTCATGCTCATGTATTCGATAGGAATTGTCGGCATAGGCTCGAAAGAGATACTCGACAGGGCGTTTTACGCGATAAAGAACACCAAAATCCCCGCGATAAACGGGTTTGTGATTATGGGAGTGAATATAGCTCTCAGCCTTGTGCTCATAAACTTTATCGGCGCGTACGGAATACCGCTTGCGTACTCCGTTTCGTCGCTTACGGGACTGTGCGTGCTTCTGTTTATGCTTAAAAGGAAAATCGGCGCGTACGGAAAAGGTCTCGGCGCGGATTTCATAAAGTGCCTGATTTCGGGAATAATCATGGCGCTTGCGGTTACGGGAGTAAACGTGCTTCTTGAAAGCGCAATCGTCTCGACGGGAATAGTATCAAGGCTCGTAAAACTCATACTTCCGGTGCTTACGGGAATAATCGTTTACGCGCTGTGCGTACTTGTTCTTAAAGTAAGTGCGCTTGACGGAGTTATAAAGACTGTAAAGGATAAATTCATAAAAAACAAAAACGTGTAACGGGGGAAGGCATATTGAAAAGCATATCAAGAGCAATCGGATACGTTCTCTATTATTTTTTCGCAAGGCATCTTCCGAGTTCGGGAGCGCCGTACCGCCTTTTTGCAAGGCAGATACGCAAGGTATGCGCGAAAATGATGTTCGACAAGTGCGGAAAGCACGTAAATATCGAGCACGGAGCGTTTCTTGCCTCGGGAAAGGGAGTCGAAATCGGCGACAACTCGGGCATAGGACTTGACTGCAGGATTGCGGGCCCTCTTTCGATAGGAAACGATGTCATGATGGCGCCGAACGTTACGATAGTAACGCAGAATCACGAGGTTTCGGACCTGACGCGCCCCATGCGGCTTCAGACGGCGCCGAAAAAGAAGGTTGTCATAGGCTCGGACGTGTGGATAGGCGCAAACGCCGTCATTATGCCGGGAGTAAATATAGGAAACGGCGCGATAATAGGCGCGGGAGCCGTGGTTACGAAAGACGTGCCGGATTATGCCGTTGTGGGAGGCGTTCCCGCAAGAATAATAAAAAGCAGACTTCCCGAAAATAAGGAAAAACAACAATAATCGCAAAACGGAGGTATTTTTTTGAGGGTTCTTTATCTTATAAACCACGCGGGCAAGGCGGGAACCGAAAAATACGTGTACAATCTCATAAAGAGATTCAACGGAAAGGAGACGCAGTGCTTTTTCGCGTTCAACGAGGCGGGACTTCTGTCCGAGCAGCTCGACGACCTCGGAATCCCGTGCTTTCAGTTTGAAATGCGAAAGCCGTTCGATTACCGCGCAGCAAAAAAGCTTGCGGAAATATGTAAGGCGCACGATATCGACATCATCCACTCGCAGTATCCGCGCGAAAACTATATTTCGGTGCTGTCAAAGCATTATTACAAAAAGCCGAAGACGATTTATACCTGCCACTTAACGCTCAAAACAGGCTTTTCGTGGTTTGTTACCAATAAAATCATGACGCCGCGCGACGATAAGATAATCGCCGTTTGCAACAACGCAAAGGAGCTTCTGGTGTCAAACGGCGTAAATCCTAAGAAAATCGACGTCATTTTCAACGGAATTCCGTACGACGAACAGCCGAATCCGCCGTCGACGCTCAGAGAAGAGCTCGGAATATCGGACGACACGTTCGTAATATCCATTCTCGCAAGGTACCACATGTCGAAAGGGCTTGATTTTCTCGTTGATTCCGTTGAAAAACTCGATAAGATGATGAAGAGGAAATACGTGCTTCTTATTGCGGGCGAAGGGGAATTTTACGAGCAGATAAAGGAAAGAATACATAATAAAGGACTCGACGGAAAAATAATTCAGCTCGGTTTTCGCAGCGACACCGAAAACATACTGTGCGCGTCCGACGCATACGTGAACTCGTCGAAATGCTACGAGGCGCTGAGCTTTGCGATACTCGAGGCGCTCTCCAAAAGACTTCCCGTCGTCGTAACCAACGCGGGCGGAAATCCAGATATAGTAAACGAAAGGACAAACTGCGGATTTATCACCGATTACGGCGATACACAGGCATTTGCAGAGGCGCTGTTTAAGCTCAGCGAAGACGCCGAACTTGCGCGCACGCTCGGCGAAAACGGCAAAAAGGCGACTAAGGATATATTCAATCTTGAAAAAGTACTGCTCGAAACGCTCGACGTGTATAAGGGCGTGCTCGGCGAAAAATAAAACGAAACGGAGAAAAGAAAATGATTAAGGACGGAAAACTTTTCGGAAAAATAAACGTGATAGATTTTTTGGTAATACTGCTCGTTGTTGCGATAATCGCGGCAGGGGTAAAATTTGTGTTCTTCAACAAGGGCAACGCCCCCGACACGCTCATAATGAAATTCAGAATAGAGGAAGTCGATAACTTCGTCGCCGAAAAGGTGCACGTCGGCGACAGCCTTTACGACGACACGGGCGAGAACGATCTCGGAAAGGTAATCGACGTCGAAACGGACGAATCCATCTCCTACAGCGTATCCGAGGACGGACTTTACAACATGACGTCCAGAGAGGGCTATAAGTCGATGATTATAACCGGCGAGGTGCAGGGCAAAAAGACAAAGCTCGGCGCCGAAATAAAGGGCACGAAATACGGCGTCGGACACTCGATGGTGCTTCGCGCGGGCGACGCAAAGCTTTATCTGCGCGTTTACGATATAAAACTCAAGGACAATGAAGACGACGGCGAGGGCGAAGAAGATACGGATAAGAAAATCAACGCTTCGCTTACGCTTTACTGCGAGGAGGAGTTTGACTTCGTCGCCGACAGCGTAAAGAAGGGAGATATTGCCTTCGATATGCTCAAAAACACAAAGCTCGGCAAGATAACAGACGTGGTCGTTAAACCCGCCGAAGATTTCGCAGTTACGGTCGAGGGCGCGCAGAAGTACGAAAAAGACGGCTTTTCGAGCGTGGAATTCAAGTGCGAAACCCATGCCGAAAAGGACGAAAAGGGCGTGCTCATCAACGGCAAGAGCTACCACATAGGCTCGAAAGTTACCGTAAGCGCGGGACAGACGAGGGTTTCCGCCGTTATAAAGAATATTGAAATCAAATAAACGGAGATAGTTTTGTATGACACAAAGCAGTAAAATTTGCTCTTTTGTGATTTTTCTGTGGAAAACCTTTCTTGACAGCCGCGTTTATTCGTTTCTTGAGGGAATCATATGCTTTTTCGCCGATTCCTACGGCAAGAGCAGATTAAGAAGAATTCTCGTCGGCAGAAACGACATCGAGGATTTCGCTTATAATTCGTCCTTTTACGGCTTTCTCGGAAAAATATGGAAAAGAATTGTAAATACGCTTTCTGCGATATGCGCGCTTTTTGAAAAGGGACTTGAAGGCAGTCTTTTGCAAAAAATTTATTTTTCTTTTTTCAAAAACGACCTTCGCGAAAACGCCGTTTATATCACGTCGTTTCTGTGCGTGATAATTTTCGCCTTTCCCCATCAGCTGTGGGCAAACCCGTTCGGACTTGCGTTTGCGGTGATACTGATTGCAGTTTACGCCGCCGCCGTTTCGAAAGATAAAGGCGGAAGTTTTGCGGGAAAAGACGTCAAAGGCGTGTGGCTGTGTATGCTTGCGTTCGGCTTCTGTCTTGCCGCAAGCACGTTTATAAGTTATGATATTGCCGACAGCGCGCGCGTGCTCACGTTCTTCATAACGTCGTATACGCTTTGCTTTTCGGTTTACGCAGTCGTAAGAAGCGAAAAGGGACTCGATATAATCACGGGCTTTATGTATGCCGTTTTACAGATAATGTCGGCGTTCGCAGTCGTGCAGAGAATACTCGGAATAGAGGCGGACGCGTCGCTTACCGACCTTGAACTCAATAAGGATATGCCGGGAAGAGTGTTCTCGACGCTCGGAAACCCGAACAATTTTGCGGAATTTCTCGTGCTGTTTATCCCGTTTGCGCTCGCGTTTGCGCTCAACCGCGAAAAGGGTAAAAAGAGAAACGCCGCGCTGTGCGGAATGCTTGTGCCGCTTGCGGCAATTCTTCTCACCTATTCGCGCTCGGGCTGGATTGCGCTTGCGATTGCGGCTGTTATATTCGTATTTCTGTACGACAAAAGGCTTGTCCCGGTTCTTATCGTGCTCGTCCTTGCGGCAATTCCGATAATGCCGAGGCATATTCTTGACAGAATCCTCACGATAGGCAATATGAAGGACTCGTCAAGCTCTTACAGAGTCGATATATGGACAGGCTGCGCGCGAATGCTCAAAGACTACTGGTATACGGGCGTGGGACTCGGAACGGGCGGCTTTGCGGAGATTTATCCCGCGTACGCCGTGGGAACGAGCGGAGTTGCGCCGCACTCGCACATGCACTTTATGGAAATGCTCGTTGAGCTCGGCGCTGCGGGCTTTATAAGCTACGTTGCGATGACCTTTACGATAATAAAGAGGTCGTTTGTCGCGTCGTCGAAAAGGGTGAGCGAAAAGACGAGAAACGTCGCCGTCGCGGCGGCGGCGGCCATGACGGGAATAGTCATGATAGGCTGTTTTGAGTACTGCTGGTTTTATCCGAGAGTTATGTTCGCGTTCTTCGTGTGCGCGGGTATAGCGATGGCGGCGGTAAGACTTGCAAAGAATGAAACCGAAAATTACCGCGGAAACGAAAATATAAGCGGAAAAAAGGAAATTTAAGGAGTAAAAACCGATGAAGGTTCTGCATCTTATAAGCGGAGGAGACACGGGCGGCGCGAAAACGCACGTCTTTGCGCTTATGAATAAATTAAAAGACCTTGCCGACGTGAAAATCGTCTGCTTTATAAAGGGCGCCTTCTGGGATGAGCTTCAGGACGTCGGCGTAAAATGCGAGCTTATCGAGCAGAAAAACAGGCTCGATATGTCGGTAATAAAAAGACTTGTGGAAATCTGCGGCGAGGGCGTGGATATAATACACTGCCACGGCGCAAGGGCAAATTTCATAGGAGCAAGGCTCAAAAAGCGCGTGAATATTCCGATAATAACCACGATTCACAGTGATTTTCTGCTCGATTTCGACGGAATTTACAAGAAAATCGTGTATACGGGGCTCAACGTCGGCGCGCTGAAAAAATTCAAGTATTTCATCGGCGTTTCGTCGGATTTCAAGAATATGCTCATTTCGAGAAATTTTCGCCCCAACGCGATTTTCACCGTGTATAACGGCATGGACTATACCAAAACGCCGGAATACGTAAATAAAGAGGAATTTGCAAAGAGAATCGGCATAGACTACGACGAAAAATGCACGTATATAGGAATTATCGGACGGCACGACTACGTAAAAGGGCACGACGTGTTCATAAACGCGGTAAAATACGTCTGCGAAAAATGCGAAAACGTAAAATTCATAATCGCCGGCGACGGCGGAAACAAAAAAGCGCTCGACGCGCTCTGCGAAAAAAACGGCGTATCCGATAAGGTCGTTTTCGCAGGCTTTGTAAAGGACGTTTACAGCTTTATAAACTTTATAGATATAAATACGCTCACCTCCAGAAGCGAAAGCTTCCCGTACGTGCTGCTTGAGGGCGCCGCAATGGCAAAACCCACGGTTTGCTCGGCGGTGGGCGGAATTCCCGACCTTGTAAGAGACGGACAGACGGGACTTCTCTTTGAGAACGAAAATTATAAGGAATTCGCCGAAAAACTCGTTTTTCTGATAAATAACAGGGATATAGCGGCGGTTTACGGAAACGCGCTCAAAACGCTTGCCGAGAACAGTTTTTCAGATTTGTCGCTTGCAAAAAAGCATATTGAAATCTATACGTCGGTCATAAACGACTATAAGGATGAAAAGCGGTACGACGCGGTGATTTCGGGCTATTACGGCTTCAAGAACAACGGCGACGAGGCGCTGCTTTCCGCGATAATCGATAATCTGAAGTTTTATAAGCCGGACGTAAGAATCTGCGTGCTTTCGGCAAAGCCGAAGGAGACGAGAATAAAGTATTTTACCGACAGCGAGCCGAGATTCAACGCCTTTGCGCTCAAAAGGGCGATGAAAAATTCGAAAATGCTCATTTTCGGCGGAGGAAGCTTAATTCAGGACGCAACGAGCTCAAAATCGCTTATGTATTACCTCTACGTGCTGAAAAAAGCGTTTGAGCAGAAAATAAAAGTGTTCGTTTACGCAAACGGTATAGGCCCTCTCAAAGACAAAAATCTCAAAAAGGCTAAACGCGCGCTGTCAGAAGCCGATTTTATAACGCTGCGCGACGAGCGGTCAATAGACGAGCTTGAAAGAATGGGTATCGACGTAAAGAACAGCAGAAACATAACGGTTACCGCAGACCCCGCGTTTACCATTTCGGCGTGCTCCGACGAAAAGGTAAGAGATCTGCTCGATAAGGAAAATATCCCGTTCGACGACCGCTTTTTGTGTATTTCCGTGAGAAAATGGCCGAAAAACGATGAGAAATTCAAGGAAAAAATCGCAAGCGCGGCTATTTACGCGTATGAAAAATATTCGCTGACCCCGCTTCTTCTTCCCATGAGATTTCCGCACGACGTGGAGATTTCCGAAAGCATACTTGAAAAAATAAAAGAAAAGGGCGCGCCGTGCTTTATGATAAAGAACATGTACGACGCACCGGAGGTCATGGGTATTGTCAAAAAATGCGCGGCGGTGCTCGGAATGCGGCTTCACACGCTTATTTACGCGGCGTCTTCCGAGGTGCCGGTAATAGGACTCATTTACGACGCTAAGGTTTCGGGATTTCTCGAATACATAGGCCAGAGGCGGTATACCGACGTTGAAAATATCGACGTTGAAAAAATTGAAAAATATATCGACGAAATAGCAACTAACAGGGAAAAAATCGCGTCCGAGCTTGCCGAAAAGAAAAATATTCTTTTCGAAAAGGCGAGATTTAACGCAGAGCTTGCGGTGAAAATGCTTGAAAACAAGAATTTTGACGAAAGTGGAAAATGATATGACGGCATCGGAAATTATCGTAAAAAAGAAGGCGTACGCGAAAATAAACCTCACGCTCGAAATTCTGGGAACAAGGCGCGGCGACGGCTACCACGACATATCGTCGGTCATGCATAAAATTCCGCTCTGCGACGAGCTGGAAATAAGCGTAAATACGCTTTCGGACGAAAATAAAGTAAATCTTCGCACGCTCGGCAATAAAATCGACTGCGAAATAAAGGATAACCTTGCATATAAGGCGGCGGACGCGTATCTTGAAAAATATTCGCAGAAGACGGGAAAGCACGTGGAAATATTTATTGAACTTACCAAAAAAATTCCGTCGGGAGCGGGACTTGCGGGCGGAAGCGCCGACGCTTCGGCGGTAATCGGGGGCTTGTATGACGCTCTCGGCACGCTTTGCGAAAAGGAGCTTTTCGATATCGCGCTTTCACTCGGAAGCGACGTGCCGTTCTGCCTTGCAAAGTCAAAATGCGCGCTGTGTACGGGCAGAGGCGAAATAATGAGCGAGCTTCCGCCTCTTGAAAACGCCTTTCTTTCGGTGATTTTTCCGTCCGAGCCGCTGATAACAAAGGGAATTTACGCGCAGTACGACGGCGAAAACGCCGACGACTATTCAAAGGATTTGTCCGACAAAACGGCGCGCGCGTTGAAAACGGGCGCGGGCGCGCACGAAATTTTATCGTTTATGACAAACGATTTTCAAAATATCTGCGAGAAAAAATGCGCGGGTATAAAAAAAGCGCGCGAAAGCCTTTCGCAAGACGGTGCGAGGGCGATGATGACGGGAAGCGGGTCCGCCGTGTTCGGAATTTTTACGGATGAAAAAGCGTACGAAAAATCGGCGGGAAATACTTACGGGAAAAATTTTATAAGATTTGACCTCGGAAACCTTTCGGACTTTTAAGGGGAGAAACAAGTGTTTAATCAGTTAACGCAAGTCGACATCAAAAAGATGAAGGACGAAATCGAATACAGAATAACGGTGTTAAGACCTCAGCTGTTAAAGGAGGTCGTGCGCACGCGCGCCTTCGGCGACCTTAGCGAAAACGCCGAATACCATATAGCAAAGCAGGAAAAGAACGCAAACGACAGAAGAATAAGGTTTTTGCAGAATATGATAAAGACGGCGGAGGTTGTGGAGCTTACCGAAAACGAAAATATTTTAGGGCTTTTCGATACCGTAAAGGTTCTTGTAGAGGAAGACGATACAGAGGAAACGTACAGGATAGTAACGACAATGCGCGCCGACGCCATGGACGGCCGGATAAGCGGAGAATCCCCCGCAGGAAAGGCGCTTCTCGGGCACAAAAAGGGAGACAGGGTAAAAATCGAGGTAAATCCGCAGTACAGCTATTACGTAAAGATTCTTGAAATAATAAAGGGAACCGACGACGAAGACATCGAGATAAGATAATTTACAAAAGCACGCTTCTCGCAAAACACGAAACGGAGTCGGCAAGGGACTTTTTGTAGATAATGCTCGTCTTTTCGAGGCTTGATACGGTAACGTATCCGCAGGAGGCGCTTGCGTGCACGAATTCCCCGTCGCCGATATAAAGTCCCATGTGCCCCTTGAAATATATAAGGTCGGCGGGAAGCAGCTCGCTTTTTCCTATTTCCGAGACATAGCGCGAGTCGGGGAAGGAATCCCTGAAAATCGTAATGCCGTTCATAAAATACGACATAAAGCACAGTCCCGAACAGTCTATGCCGCACGGCGATTTTCCGCCCCAGCGGTACGGCGTTCCGACGTAGGAAAGCGCGTCGTCGCAAATCCGTTTTCTTGCCGCGGATTTGTTTTTTATTATTCCGGAAGAACTTTTATACGTATTATACGGCCTTACGCAAGATGACGGAACGTAGCATCTGCGTTTGTTGAAGGAAACGCACAGAAATCTGTCGTTTTCGACTTTTTTGTGATTTGAAAACACGAGGCTTCCTTTGGGCAGCGTTGTTATGGGGCGCCTTTTGTATTCGGGAAAGGGGAGCACGTCGCAGGCGCATGACGACACGACGTATGTGAAAATGCAGTCGTCGGAATCTTCGCGCGACACGCTTTTGTCCCTTATGTAGCCGGAATATCCGTAGGAGGTTTCGCAGCGGTAGAAGGAATCGTGCGTCTTTTCGGAGATAAGCCTGAATTTCGTGCCGTAAAGAAGCTCGTCGGCGAGTTCGCTTTTTGAATCGGGATAGGTATAAAGATAGACGGACGGGTATTTTACCGTAAAATATTCGTTTTGCATAGCACGCATCCTTTTTGTTTTTTACAATATATGAAAATAACGGAAAAATAATGACGCAGCCCGCGCAATAATAAATTTTGACCAATGAAGTTGTTGAAAAATAAATATATATATGATATAATATTTTGATTAAAAAGTGAGGCATCGTTTTGCGGAGGAAAAAATGAAAAAAACGAAGAATTTCAATAAAAAAATATTCGCGCTGCTCATCGAAAAAGCAAAGGGCGAGCGCACGACAAAGCAATTCGCAAACGACTGTAAAATAAGCTACGTTCAGCTTCACAAGCTCGAGCTTTCAAATCAGGAAAACGCGCCGGGAATAAAACTTATGACAAAGCTTGCCAACAACAGCGCCGGCGGAATCGAGCTTGAGGACTACCTGCTCGCGGCAGGGTACGGGAATGGCGAAAAAAGCGAAAGCGTCAAAAAGAAATCGTTTAACATACAGGAAATGTACGATAATCTTTCGTCGAGCCAGCAGAAAACGGTATACGATTTTATCGATTTTCTTTTGAACAAGAGCCTGTAATAATCGAAAAGGAGAAAAATATGTTTCAGAAACCGAAAGGAACGCTTGATATCCTTCCTGAGGAAACCGCCTTGTGGCAAAGCATGGAGGAAACAATAAGAAAGGCATGCGAAAACGCGGGCTTTAATGAAATAAGAATCCCCACGTTCGAGCTTGCGGGCGTGTATAAAAGAGGCGTGGGCGCGACGACCGACATCGTGCAGAAGGAGATGTTCACGCTGTACGACAAGGGCGACAACGTTGAAATGTGCCTTCGTCCCGAGGGAACGGCGGGCGTCGTGAGAAGCGTCGTCGAGAACGGACTTTTCAACGAGGCGCTGCCGCTCAAGCTTTATTATATAGGCCCGTTTTTCAGATACGAAAAACCGCAGGCGGGCAGAAGCCGCGAATTTTACCAGTTCGGAACGGAGCTTTTCGGCGCGCAGAGCGCAAGCGCCGACGCGTCGGTAATTGCGCTTGCCGCGGACGTTCTCGAAAAAATCGGCATAGATTCGGAGCTCAATATAAATTCGATAGGCTGTAAGGAATGCAGGCCGAAATACAGAAAAGCGCTGTGCGACTATTTTGAGAGCAGAAAAGACGAGCTTTGCGACTCGTGTAAGGAAAGACTCAAAACCAATCCGCTTCGAATACTTGACTGCAAGAGCAAGGTCTGCAAAGCCGTTGCGGAAAACGCGCCGAAAACGGTCGATTTTCTGTGCGAAGACTGCAAAACGCACTTTGAAACCCTGAAAACAGGGCTTAATCTTATGAACATAAAATACACGGTCAACCCGAAAATAGTAAGAGGCCTTGACTACTACGTGCGCACGGTGTTTGAGTTCGTGTCGGACGACATAGGCGCGCAGAGCACCGTCTGCGGAGGCGGAAGATACGACGGACTTGTTTCGGAGCTCGGAGGCCCCGACCTTTGCGGAATAGGCTTCGGAATGGGACTGACAAGACTTGTTCTTGCGCTGAAAGCAAAGGAACGGGAAGGTAAAATTTCGCTTCCGAAGGCAAAAGCGCCGAAAATATATATCGCTTCAATGGGGGAAAGAGCGGCGCAGTTTGCACTGGGGATGACGGAAGTTCTGAGAAAAAAGGGCATATATGCCGAGTGCGACCTTTGCGAAAGAAGTCTTAAAGCGCAGATGAAATATGCCGACAAGACGGGTGCGAAATACGTTCTCGTGATAGGAGACAACGAGCTTGACGAAGGAAGCGCGGAGCTTAAAAACATGGCGGACAAAGAGGATCGCAGAATAATAAAACTTGACGAAATATCGGATATAATCGAAAGGATATGATATTATGGCGGAATTTTTGGGAAATTCAAAGAGGACCGATTACTGCGGAGACGTTCGCGACGGACATATAGGAAAAAACGTTACCGTAATGGGCTGGGTACAGAAGACGAGAAACCTCGGCAGCCTTATTTTCACGGATTTGCGCGACAGAACGGGAATCGTTCAGCTCGCGTACGACGAAAACACCGAAAAAGCGCTGTTTGAGAAGGCGTCGACGGTGAGAAGCGAGTACGTGCTTTGCGCAAGCGGAGTCGTTCGCGAGAGGGACAGTAAAAATGCGAATATCCCGACGGGAAACGTCGAAATATACGTAAACGAACTCAAAATCCTCGCGGAGTCCCAGACGCCGCCGTTCGACATCGTCGAAAACTGCAAGGCGAACGAGGAATTAAGGCTTAAATACCGCTATCTCGACCTGCGGCGCCCCGACCTTATGAAAAATATTCTCATGCGCCATAAGCTCGCAAAGGTTACGCGCGATTATTTCGATAAAAACGGATTTATCGAAATCGAAACGCCGATTCTCATAAAGTCCACGCCCGAGGGCGCGAGAGACTACCTCGTGCCAAGCCGCGTGCATAAGGGCTCGTTTTATGCGCTTCCGCAGTCGCCGCAGCTTTATAAGCAGCTTTCCATGGTTGCGGGATTCGACAGATATATGCAGATTGCAAGGTGCTTCCGCGACGAAGATTTAAGGGCCGACAGACAGCCGGAATTTACGCAGATAGACCTTGAAATGTCGTTCGTGGAAATGGAGGACGTGCTGTCTGTTGGCGAAGGCTACATGAAGACGGTGTTCAAGGAAATTCTGGATAAGGATATAACGCTGCCGCTTCCGAGACTTACCTATAAGGACGCAATGGAGAGATTCGGCAGCGACAAGCCGGATATAAGATACGGCATGGAAATCGTCGACATCGCGGACGAAGTGAAGGACTGCGGTTTCGGAGTGTTCACGTCGGCGCTTGCGCAAAACGGCGCCGTAAGGGCGATAAAGGCTGAAAACTGCGCCGAAATCTTAACGAGAAAAGAAATAGACAAGCTCACCGAATACGTAAAGGGCATAGGCGCAAAAGGGCTTGCTTATATAAGGTGGACGAAAGAGGGAGTTTCGTCGTCGTTTGCAAAGTTCATGACGGAAGACGAAATGAAAGGAATAATCGAAAAGACGGGCGCAAAAGAGGGCGACGTCGTATTCATTATCGCCGACACCAACAAAAACAAGGCGCTGTCCCAGCTCGGCGCGCTCAGAACGGAAGTGTCAAACAGAATCGGCGTCGAAAAGAAGGGCATCGGCCTTTTGTGGATAACGGAGTTCCCGTTCTTCGAATTTGACGAGGAGGCGGGAGAATGGGTTGCCATGCACCACCCGTTTACTTCTCCGCTCGACGAGTGCCTCGAATATCTTGAGACGGACAAATCGAAGGTCAGAGCAAAGGCGTACGACCTCGTGCTCAACGGAATCGAGCTTTCCAGCGGCTCCATAAGAATTACGAATCCCGAGCTTCAGAGCAGGATTTTCGACCTGCTCGGGCTTTCCAAAGAGGAAGCGTACGAGAAATTCGGCTACCTGCTCGACGCTTTCAAGTACGGCGCGCCGCCGCACGGAGGCATGGGAATCGGCCTTGACAGGCTTTGCATGCAGCTTTTCGAGTGCGACAGCCTGCGCGACGTCATAGCGTATCCGAAGGTACAGAACGCATCGGAACTGATGACCTCGTGTCCCGCGCCCGTTGACGAAAAAACGCTCGCGGAACTCGGAATTAAAACGGTTGAAAACAAATAATAAAAAAGCGCCCTTTGCGAAAGCAAAGGGCGCTTTTTCTTTTAACATTTTATTCAAAGTTTGTCGATTATATGGTATTATAATTATATTAAATATTATATATTGATTTTACTGGTACTTTTTCGCGAAAAAGTACCAAAAAGTTCCCGCTTTCTTGAAAGAAAGCGGGGCAAAGAACTTTCAAATTTTTATGTTTTAGGTGTGGTTTCTCTGCACAAGTGCGGCTGTTTGCAAAATAAATCTTTTTACGTACTTTTCTCCCGCAAGAAAAGTACCAAAAGTGCTCCCTCTTTCTTGAAAAGAAAGAGGGGTAAAGAATACGCCGAAAAACCCGACGCTGTTTTTGGAAAAGAGAAAACTTTCAGCGAAAATTCCGCGCCGTGATGTTTTTCGGCGGCTGCAAAAGCACATTTTTTTCGAAGTTTCACTTTGCACCCGTCGAAAAAAATCTGCTCGGCTACACGTGTTTTGTATGTCATTTCTACATTTCGGCTACACAATTTTTTCGACGGCACGCTCTCTTTGATTTTACTTTCTCTCGCGAGAGAAAGTAAACGTACTTTTCGTTCTTTTCCTACGAGGGAAAAGAACAAGAAA
>JAEESG010000121.1 GCA_016286245.1 Clostridiales bacterium
TCTACAACGTAGACAAACTTGATGATATTGAAATCTGGGTATATCCGTCCGACGGCTTCATACTCAAAGAATCCGCATCCGATACGACTAACCTCGTTATGGAACGCGCAACGGGCGACTATGTAATGCCTGACGTTCCCGCTTCCGCTACAAACGGCGAAAACGGCTGGACAGACGGAACGAACTTCTATGGCGTAAATACGACAGTTTCGGCTGCTTCGCTTTACGGCAAGTCGCTCTACCCGACAGTTGGCACGGTTGCTCCCGCAGCTCCCACAGCTATCGCAGCAGAAGCTACGAACCTCAGAACACACGCTGCTCTCAGATTCAAGGCTACGTCGGCTGATTTCGGAACGTTCGATACCCTCGGATTCCTCATTTCGAGAGTTGATTCGATGGCTAACAACGGTTTCACCGAACTCACACACGACACAAAGGTTAGCGGACAGAACCTCTACATCGAAGCTATGTGCGTAGACGCAACTCATAACCGTATTTACGCAGAAGATAATAACGGCGTAAGAACTTACTCCGTAATCGCTTCTATCCCTGCTGACAAGACAGCAACGGTATTCGTATCGAGACCGTTCTGCACGTTCGCAAATCAGACGTTCTACGGCGCAGAAGTTACAGGCTGCTACGACACGCTTGCTAACGCATAATTGATTTAATAAAAAACAGCCCTCTTTCCGAGGGCTGTTTTTTTATGCCTTTTTTCCTTTTTCTGTACGGCGTTTTTTTGCGGCACTTTTCCACCCGCATCCTTTCAACCGCGCCCGCTTTTTCAACTCGCGAGGGCTTTTTTTAATCCGTATATTTCTGCACGCACTCGGTGTTTTTGGTAAAAAAGCCTTTCGGGTATGAGCAGAGCGGACATCTGTCGGGCGGCGTGTTTCCCTTGACCTCATAGCCGCAGTTCATACACACCCATTTCGTCTCGGAGCCGCCGGAAAACATATTTCCGTTGTCCAGCTCCTTTGAAAGCGTATTATATGTTTTGGAATGGCTTTTTTCCACCGTTCCCGTCATCCGAAACTTGTCGCCGAGCTCGGAAAAACCCTCCTCATACGCCGTTCTTGATGCGTCCGGGTAGAAATTTCCGCTCTCAAACGATTCTGCGCTCACCGCGTTTTTCAGATTCGTCTTTGTGTCGGAAAGCTCGCCCAAATATTCAAGCCACAGCTCGGCGTGCTCCTTTTCGTTGTGCGCAAACTGCTCGAAAACGTCGGCGATTTCCTCATATCCGTCGTCCTTCGCTTTTTGCGAAAAAAGCGTATACTTAGTATATGCCATAGCCTCGCCGGAAGCGGCGGCTTTTAAATTTTCCATGGTTTTCGTGCCGTCGAGGCCGTTTTTTACTCTTTTGTTCATTTATACCATCCTTTCGGGAGCATTAAAATTGAAAGCTCCGATTTATATTATGTAAAATTGTGAAAATGAGTTAAAAAAGTATGAGGTTTATTATATAAAATATGTATAAAATAATGAAAACATCTTGAAAAACGCACTTTTTTGTGTTAAAATATACTGTAATACATTATAAGGAGAAAAATGCCTTGCAAAAAGAAACGGAGTATGGCGCGGAAGTGCTTTACGATATAGAATATTTCATGCGTGCCGCAGAAGCTGCAATGTTTGCGTTCGGAAGCCCGATAAGCTTTGAAAAACTTGCAAAGGCAATAGGCGCCGACGTAAAGGATATTCCGCGTATTTTACGCGAAATGTCCCCGAAATACAGGGAATCCGCGATAGAGGTTCTCATCCTTGACGGTTACGCACAGCTCGCCACCAAGAACGAGTATGCCGACATCGTGAGAAATACGCTTGAAATAAGAAAAAATATGCCCCTTTCACGCGCGGCTCTCGAGGTGCTTGCAATTATCGCATACAATCAGCCCGTAACGAGAACTTTTGTGGATAAAGTCAGGGGAATCGAGTCCCCGTCGGTCATCATGTCGCTGCTTGACAAAGGACTTATCGAAGAAAGCGGCAGACTTGACGCGCCCGGACGGCCGATACTCTATGCGACGACTCCCGCTTTTTTGCGCGTTTTCGGGCTCGAATCGGTTGAAAAATTAAACGAAATTCCCGAGCTTGCGCTTTTCACAAAGCAGATAGAGGAAAAGAAAAACGAGCTTATGGTGTCGGAAAAGAGCGAAAGCCATGAGCCGCACGTGCCGGGACAGCTCCCTCTTGAAGAAAAAGACGACGTTTTGACAAACGAAACGTAAGGAAAGGTTTTTGGATAATGGCATTTGAAGTGCAAAAGGGCACGCTGTACGTTGTGCCCACGCCGATAGGAAATCTTGCGGACATGACTCCGCGCGCGCTCGAAACGCTTAAAAACGTCGATTTTATCGCGTGCGAGGACACGAGAGTTACCGGAAAATTACTTTCGCTTTTTGATATAAAAAACAGCCTTGTCAGTTATCACGAGCATAATAAGAAAAAGCAGGGCGAAGAAATATTAAAAAGACTGCAAAACGGCGAAAGCGCATCCGTTGTTACCGACGCGGGCACTCCCGCGATATCAGACCCCGGAGAAGACCTCGTGCGCCTTTGCCTTGAGCACGGCGTTCCCGTTGTTCCGCTTGTCGGCGCATGTGCGTTTGTAACGGCTCTGAGCGCTTCGGGACTCGATTCGAGGCGGTTCTGCTTCGAGGGCTTTCTGCCGGCGGACAAGGGCGAAAAGCTTGACGTGATAAAGTCTTACAAAAACGAAAAAAGAACCGTGATTTTTTACGAGGCGCCACACAGAATAGAGGAGACGGCAAAGCTTCTGCTCGAAATCTTAGGCGACAGAAAGGTATGCGTTGCAAGGGAGCTTACAAAGCTCAATGAGGAAATATGCGTTATCCCTCTTTCCGAATTCTGCGGAAAATTGCAGAATACCGCGCCGAAAGGGGAATACGTTCTGATTTTGGAGGGCGCAAAAGACGAAAAGCCGTTTTTTGAGGGCTTGAGTATAGAACAGCACGTCGGTTTTTATATGAAACAGGGACTTGACAAAATGAACGCAATAAAAGCGTGCGCAAAGGACAGAGGCGTCTCCAAAAACGAGATTTATAAGCATTTTATATAATATGGATAATTTTTTTGACGAAAAAAAGAGATATAACTCCTTCGATTCGTTTTGCAAGAAAAAATTCGGCTGCAAGGTCGCAAAAATCACCTTGAACGGCGGTTTTACCTGTCCGAACAGGGACGGCACGAAAGCTTTCGGAGGCTGTATATACTGCTCCGAAAACCTAAGCGGCGAATTTGCGGGAAATCCGGCTGACAGCATCGACGTTCAGTTTGAAAAAATCAAAAAAACGATGGCTTCCAAGTGGAAGAATACAAAATATATGCCGTATTTTCAGGCGGGAACGAACACCTATGCGCCGCTTGAAAAATTAAAGAGCCTCTACGAGCCCGCTCTGCAAAAGGAAGGCGTCGTCGCATTCAGCGTCGCAACCCGCCCGGACTGCATTGAAAGCGACGTGCTCGATTACCTTGAAGACGTCGGAAAAAGGGTGTTTTTAACGGTTGAACTGGGGCTGCAGAGCATTTTTGATTCAACGGGGGAGACAATAAACAGGCAGACGACGTACTCAGAATTTCTCGACTGCTTTTACAGGCTGAAAGAGAGAAATATTCCCGTCTGCGTGCATCTCATAAACGGACTTCCCGGCGAAGACC
>JAEESG010000022.1 GCA_016286245.1 Clostridiales bacterium
TCAACGGAAAGACTTCGGAACTCATTGTGTGCTACCGCAATGATGATGCAGTCGGCATCATGTACTTCCTTAAGCGGCGTAATGGAAATGCCGTATTCCTTCTCTGCCTCCGCCTGGTCAGCCCAGGGATCTGCAAGAACCGGCGTCATTCCATATTCACGAAGATGTTTGATGATATCTCCCACCTTGCTGTTACGGATATCCGGGCAGTTCTCTTTAAAGGTCAGTCCGAGAATAATCACTCTGCTCTTCTGCGGCGCCTGTCCGGCTTCTATCATCAATTGAATGGCTTTGTCCGCAACGAACACGCCCATGGAATCGTTAACCATCCGCCCGTTCAAAATAATCTGGCTGTGATATCCCAGCTTCTCAGCCTCATATGTAAAATAATACGGATCCACACCGATGCAATGCCCACCGACCAGACCGGGACGGAAACCAAGTGCATTCCACTTCGTATTCATACCGTCCACAACCTCATTGGTATCGATGTCCATTCGGTCAAATACCTTCGCCAGTTCATTCATAAACGCGATATTGATGTCTCTCTGGCTGTTTTCGATAACCTTTGCCGCTTCGGCAACCTTTATGCAGGACGCCTTATGTACGCCCGCGGCAACGACTATCTGATATACGTTTGCTATTTCTTCGAGAGACTCTGCGTCCATACCGGAAACTATTTTCTTTATCGTAGTAAGTCTGTGCACCTTATCGCCGGGGTTTATTCTCTCGGGAGAATAGCCGATTTTGAAGTCAACTCCGCATTTGAGACCCGATTCTCTTTCGAGTATCGGCTTGCAGGTTTCTTCGGTAACGCCCGGATACACCGTCGATTCGTATACGACGATGCTTCCCTTTGTGAGATTGCGTCCGACGATTTCACTCGAACCGATTACGGGAGTAAGGTCCGGAGTCGTGTCGTCGTTTACCGGCGTCGGTACCGCAACGATTATGAACTTTGCCTCTCTGAGTTTAGTCTCGTCGCTCGTCCATTCGACGGAAGACGCCTTTATCGCCTCGTCGCCCACTTCAAGCGTCGGATCCTTTCCGCTCTTATAGGCTTCAATCTTCGCTTTGTTGATGTCAAAGCCGATTACGTTTACGTGTTTTGCAAATTCTACGGCAATAGGCATTCCAACATAGCCCAGTCCCACAAGCGCGAT
The DNA here is from genome assembly GCA_016286245.1 of Clostridiales bacterium. Classification (GTDB taxonomy): domain Bacteria; phylum Bacillota; class Clostridia; order Oscillospirales; family CAG-382; genus UMGS882. The sequence goes on from JAEESG010000022.1 coordinate 1,164, forward strand.
TTTTTCTTCTTTGTTAATGATTTTTTCGTAAAGACTCATACCAATTCTCCTTATATGTAAAAATTTATATAAAAATTAAATGCCCATGGTTGAACATATCTGCTCGTTGACTTTTTTAACGTCGTAAAGCTCTTTTGCAAGCGCACGTCCCTTTTCGCCCATCGCCTTTACCTCTTCGGGATGTTCGATACAGTACTTCATCTTTTCGTAAATTGCGTCAACGTCCTTTACCGGCACAAGAAATCCGTTTTCTCCGTCCGTCACCGTCTCTTTACAGCCCGGAGCGTCCGTCGTTATTACCGCCCTTGCGCACGCCATGGCTTCAAGATTCGTTTTCGGCGTTCCCTCGCGGTATGACGGGAGCACGAACACCGAACACTGCTCAAGATACGGTCTTACGTCTTCCTGCTCGCCGAAATATTCCACTCCCGCGTCGATAAACGGCTGTACCTCCTCCGGCTTCAGCGCCGAGGGATTCGTGTCGTACGGGCCGACGAGAAGGCATCTGACGTCGTTATATTCGGATTTTATCTTCTTGCACGCCTCGAGGTACTCATACACGCCCTTATCGCGTATAAGTCTGCTTATGCACAAAAACGCCGCCTTTTCGGGCAAAGGCGCTGCCTCGAATTTTTCGGTATTTACGCCTGAGCCGTGGATAAGCACTACTTTTTGACGTTTTATTATTCCGCTGTCTCTGAAAATCTGCTCGTCGTCGCGGTTCTGAAAGAACACCGCCGGGCATTTTCCGATTGACTTTCTGTAAAGCAAAGTCATGATAAAGCGCACGATCCTCGATTTTAAGCTGTTTGACAAAAACATCGAGCCCATGCCCGCGATAAGCGGATAAACCTCGGTTATTCCCGCGCTTCTTGCCGCAAGCGTGCCGTATATGACGGTTTTTGCCTGATACGTGAAGATTTTGTCGGGTTTTATCTCTTTCAGCAGTTTTTTTACGGATTTGAGCGTTTTTCTGTCCTGAAAAGGGTTAAGTCCGTTTCGCTTTACGTTTATTTGCAGATAGTTTATACCTTTTTCGGCAAATTTTTCCGTCCATTCTTCCTCCGGTTCGTTGCCGAGCGCATAGACTTTATATCCCCTGCGCGCAAATTCCTGCATCATGTCGACGCGGAACCAGAAAAGAGACGGCGTATGGCTTGACAGCACGGCTACCGTTTTACTCATTTCTTCCCTACCTCTTGCTCATGTTTCTTTATTTCTCCGGTACCGCCCTCGACAACGCCGTCGCCGCGTAAAACCGAAAAAAACGTTCCGAAAAAGCAGCGGACGTCAAAAGCAAAGGCTTTAAATCCGCCGGATTTCAAAATTTTTGTGTATTCTCCGTCCAATTTTGCTTTCACGTCTATTTCAAGCTCGTCGCGTCCGTTTATCTGCGCCCAGCCCGTAAGTCCCGGCTTTATATCGTTTGCGCCGTATTTGTCGCGCTCCGCGATAAGATCTTCCTGATTCCAAAGCGCAGGGCGCGGACCGATAACCGATATTTTGCCGGTAAATATATTAAGAAGCTGCGGCAATTCGTCAAGGCTGCTTTTTCTAAGAAATTTACCGACCTTCGTTATGTACTGCTCGGGATTTTCGAGAAGATGCGTCGGCATATCGTGCGGAGTGGACATCTTCATGGTTCTGAATTTATAAAGCTTGAAATATTTTTTGTCTTTTCCGACTCTTTTCTGTGAAAAGAAAACGGGGCCCGGATCGTCTGCTTTTATTATTACGGCTATAATGAGAAAAGCCCATGATAATAAAACCAGCGCCAAGACCGACAAAACAATATCCAATGCCCTTTTAAAAAAATGCCTGTACATTTATGTATTCTTCTTTCCCTGATCGTGTATATATTATTATAAATTAATAATTATATCTATGCAATTATATCATATTACCTATTGCAATGTCAATATTTTAGTGATACAATATTTGTGAAGGTAAATTTTTCGGAAAAACGTATTTTTTGTCGGAAATTACTCACGCAACATACGCCGGCAGCATTCCTGTTTTTCACCTTTTTTCAATAGTTAAAAAATTTATTATTTTTAACAAAAAGTTAATATCAAGTTCACAACAGCCCATTATACTATTGCATGGTAGAAAGTATCCGAAAAATAATATTATTTTTTGTGGAAAGGATTGTAGACTATGAAAGAGTATTTAACTCCCGAAATCGAGATAACAAAAGCTGAAGCCAACAATGTACTCGAAGACTCAAAAGAAGTAGTTGTTGACACAAGCAACATGTTTGGTGGAATTTGGGGATAATTAATAGTTTAACTTCCAAGTATACCGGCACGGTTAAAACGTGCCGGTATCTTTTTGCCCTTTTTGTCCGTTTTTTCCTTTAATTTACAGTAATAATTACAAAACGTGCGCAAACAATATTACTGTAAAGCCGAAAATTAATTTTCAGGCTTTCGTCCAAAGCACTTTGTTGTTTTGAAAACTATAAGGAGAATGAATTATGAATAACAAGAAATTAGTTCCCGATGCAAAAGAAGCTCTTGACAGATTCAAGATGGAAGCAGCAAGCGAAGTCGGCGTTACTCTCAAGAAGGGTTACAACGGCGACCTCACAGCAAAGCAGGCCGGCTCGGTTGGCGGACAGATGGTAAAGAAAATGATCATGAACGCCGAAAATTCGATGAAGACGAACGGCTGAATTTATTAAACTCTGCAAAGAGCGCCGAACTTTCCGTTCGGCGCTCTTTTTTGCAAAAAAAACAATTTTTCTCATTTCCATTTATATATTTATATTTTTTCGCTTTCCCGGGAAAAATATAACGGTGATGTTTATGAAAGGTCTCAAATCAAATATTATCGCGGGTATTATTTTCGTTTCCGCTCTGGGAACGTTATTTCAATTCTTATACAAATGGTCGGGAAACAATTTTTTTATCGGATTTTTTACCTCTGTCAACGAATCCGTCTGGGAACACACGAAGCTTTTCTTTTTCCCGATGTTGATATACAGTGTATATCTCTGCAAAAAAAACGGCAGAGATTATCCGGGTATAAAATCCGCGGCGGCTTCGGGCATATTATCCGGCGTATCATTTATAATCGTTTCGTATTACACCTATTCGGGTATTGCGGGATTTCACGTTTCTTTTATTGATATATCGATATTCTATATCAGCGTTATATTATCTTTCCTTATCGTTTACAAGCTGGCGCTTTCGCGCAAAGCCGTAAACTTTTATACGCTTTTGCTGATTATTGATATTGCGCTTATCTGTTTATACGTGATTTTTACTTTATTTCCGCCGGATATTCCGCTTTTTATCAGCCCGGACGGCTCGTCAAAATGAATTTTTGCACTTTTGTTCGGCAAAAACGCCCGCGGCAAATGCCGCGGGCGTTTTTAACGGTTTTTTACGCGTTTACAAGCTCTTTTACGCACTTTTTTATGATTTTCACGTCCGATTCGCTTACTTCCTCGTCAAAATCGCAGAATTTATTATCGGTTACGTCCTTTTTTGAAAGGAGCGCATACCACAAAAGCGCCGCCGCATAGCGTCCGAGCCCGTATGAAAGGTGGTATCCGTCGCGGTTTACCGACGGAATGCCATTTTCAAGCAGCATCTGCATAAGCTTTCCTGATTTTATTGTAAATTCTGCGTCAACTTCCTTTGCAAGTCTCTCATAGGATTTCTCAACATCACTGAACATATCGCCGCGTTTTGAATAGTTCGCGTTTGCGAGCATCACGCTTCCCTGCTCGTACGCCCACGTCTGATGAACAAGTATTTTCGCCTTCGGGCAGAGTTTTCTTATGTAAGCGCAGAGCTCGGCAAAATAAGGCTGATAAGTTTCATAGTTAAAACTGAAATGGCTTGCCTGCTGAACGGTAACGTAATCCCAGGCGCGATTTAAAAGCGCCTCCTTCAGCGATACGAGAAAGCCCGTGCTTTCACCGTTGTAGTGCAGGTCGTACGCTTCTCTTTCCATAAGCATGTTTCTGAAATGCATATCGGCGGAGCATCCGCCTATGACAAGATTTGCGACGTTTATTTCAAATCCGTCGCTTCGCGCGATTCCGTGAAGATAGCGTGTACCGTCGTGTGAAAAACTGTTTCCGATAGCAAGAATATTCATAATACTTCTCCTTTTCAAAATAAGTAAAATTTAAAAATCGAGAACCCGTACGCGTGTTTGCCCGTCGGGGCTCTGAATTGAATATATCTGCATAATTACAGCATAAGCCTACCGCGAGAAAAAAGTTTAAAAAAGTCGAGAACCGGTAAAAAGGCTCTCGACTGGCGCGCCACGGGGGACTCGAACCCTCGACCTTTTGGTTCGTAGCCAAACACTCTATCCAACTGAGCTAGTGGCGCATTACTGTTACAGCCTATTTATCATATCACAAACGCACATGTTTGTCAAGTGTTTTATTGCGTTTTTGCATGTGTAAATTCGGTTGAAAAAATCAAAAATAATCTTTATTTTTGATAAAAGTCTTGACAAATAAGCGCCCGTATGCTATAATTCTATCGCTGTCCAAAAGTAAAAATATTATCTGGGTGTGGCGCAGTTTGGTAGCGCGCTACCTTGGGGTGGTAGAGGCCGTGGGTTCAAGTCCCGCCACTCAGACCACGTCGGAGCAAAGTTCGCTTTGCTCCGTTTTTCTTTTCAGAAAAACATACGCCCGCTGCCTTGCTCCTCCTCTTTCGCAAAAAGTCACGCAAACGTCGGCTATTCGTTTGTAAACGCACTCATAACGCCTTTGGTTTGCTACCAACTTTTTGCGATTTTACAGTGAATTAAAATTAAATCCTATAACACCACTCGCACCAATCGAGAACCTCGACACGCAATTACGCGTACGGGGTTCTCTTCTTTTTTATACTATTTGTTCCCGCGGAGAAATTTTTACAGTATTTTGGGTTAAAAGAGCGCCTGCGGGCGCACAGGGGGCCACGACGTGCAAGTTCGTAAACAATTTGATAAAAACCGCTGAAAACGGCAGGACAGTCCTGCCGTTTTTTACTTATTCACTCTTCGCTTTTTACTTAAATCACACGTCTTTTTTGAATATCATTATGTCTTCAACGTTACAGTCAAGTATACTACACAAATCGTTCAAGGTTACCGTGGTAATCGGTTTGTTATGCTTTAATCTGTCAAGAAGTCCGCGGCTTACGTTATATTTGGTTATCAGTTTATATGTTGACAGTCCTCTTTGCTTCAAAGTATTATAGAACGGCTCATAGGAAATCATTTTCATCACCCTATTCCATAATAAAATATACTTTTATCATTGACAATTGCCTATATATAGGGTATAATTTTATAAAGATTGTTGAGGAGAGATATTATGCACTTAAAACTTGAACTTTTAAAATGGGCTGTTTTTGACGCGGTTGCAGAAGGACTTGAGCATGCGGAAATCGATGCAGATGAAATAGCGGACACAACGGCAATTATGGCTCTTGCGGAAATACAGGAGATAATAAAAGATGAAAAAAAGACGGATTTTGAAATAGTTGATGAAATAGTAAACGTTTTCGCAAAATATAAAATTGATTTTGGTATTTGCCATGATTTTTAAGTCAAGAGCCTTTTTTGGCTCTCGACTTTTTTGTGCCGGTTTTTTCTGTTTCTTCTTCATAAAAAGCGGATTTATTTTGAAAACTATTTTCTATCGGTTATTTTTTCCCGCTATTATAGTACGGATTGCGGATTTCGCCTATCAGCATTGACGCGGGGACGCCCGTTTTTCCGTTTTCGGCGGAAAAAAACTTCAAAATTTTATGATAGTACATCTTTGCAATATTACTGCCCGCAGCGCTCATTAAATATTTTACGTCCTCCTTCGAGAGAAAGATTTTTTCAAGTTCCCCTTTCGCATGTTTTTGCTGTTCTTTGTCAACCTCTAAAAACGAGAAAAAATCAAAGCTGATACGGTAGTATTTTTTCAGTTCTTCGCTCGGCGCGTTGTCGTAAATTTCTTTCCAATACGGATTTTGCATAAACAAGTCTGTTCCTTTTCCCATAGTTATTTCTCCTTTGTAATTTTTGATTTTCCTCAAAAAAAATCGCGCTTTCTATAAGAAAACCCCATAAAAAGCGCAAAAAAACAGTCCCATCGTCTGATGAGACTGCCTGTGTACGTATCAAAAAGCCCCATCATTCAAGCATTAGCACCTTACCTTAAAGCAGGTTGCTGCGCGGTCATCGAGCTTGTCTCTCACGCGCTCTCTATAGGTTAAATACATTATATCATTAAATTCCGCAAAATGCAACATTAAATCTTCACTGTTACATACTGCCTATGTAATTCGACGCGGCGGTCTTAATCATTTCCGTCTGTTCGAACCATCCGCCCGGTCTGAACCAGCCGCCGTCGCGAAATCCCAGATACAAAACGGCTCCGACAAAAACAAGTACGAGTATAACAACCACCGCAAGGCATCCGCCGTGCCCGCCCTGACTTTTTTGCTGTTGGAACTGCGGCTGCGGCTGCTGATATACGGGCGGTCTTGTCTGCTGAGGCTGCTGATACTGCGGCATCTGCGGTCTTTGATACTGCATCTGCTGCATCGGAGGTCTGTACTGCGGCTGAGTCGGCTGCTGAATTCTCTGATACTGTGCGGGAGGTCTGTTACCGGGTGCCTGCTGCATAGGCGGTCTCTGATACTGCATCTGGGCAGGTCTTTGATATGCCGCCGCCTGCGGTGCGGGTGTCGGCTGTGCGGGTTGTACAGGTTGTGCGGGCTGTTCCGGCTTTTTTTCGGTGTTTTGTTCGACGGGTGCACCGCACGAGGTACAGAATTTCATATCGGGATCCAGTGGGGAACCGCAGTTTACGCAGAATTTTGCCATAGTTATTTCTCCTTTATCCGTTAATCGCAGTTAAAAGCATTATTTTCTTTATAATAGCACATATTTTCTCATTATTCAACCTTTTTAAAAAAACAAAGCAAAAATGCTTCCGGGCAAATCCGGAAGCATTTAATTATGCGTTTTATCCCACGCTGTTCAGCGCCGACGCGTCGTCGGGAACGTATCTGAGTTCGATATCCGCTCCGACCTTTTTCAATTTTCCGACGATATCCTCATATCCTCTCTGAATATGATGAATATTATCGATTTCAGTCTTTCCCGTAGCGGAAAGTCCCGCAATTATAAGAGCCGCGCCCGCTCTTAAGTCGCATGCGCTCACCGGCGCTCCGTGAAGCGTTTTTACACCCGTAAACGTTGCGGATTTGGAGTCGCTCTTTATATCGGCGCCCATTCTTATAAGCTCGTCGACGTATTTGAATCTGTTATCCCAAACGCCCTCTCTTATCATGGACTGTCCTTCGGCAATCGCCATAAGCGCGCCCATCTGAGGGTTCATATCCGTCGGAAATCCGGGATACGGAGCGGTTTTTACGTACGTACCATTTATCTGCATGCCCTTTCCGCGAACTCTGACGGAATCGTCGTATTCCTCTACTTCCGCTCCCATTTCGAGCAGTTTTGCAGTTACGGTCTCAAGGTGTCGCGGAATTACGTTTGTTACGGTAAGCTCGCCTTTTGTCGCCGCCGCCGCAACCATATACGTTCCCGCCTCTATCATATCGGGAATTATATCGTAATGCACTCCGTGCAGTTTACTTACGCCTCTTATTTTTATCATTTCGGTTCCGGCGCCTGATATATCCGCTCCGCACGAGTTCAGAAAGTTTGCAAGGTCAACGACGTGCGGTTCTCTTGCCGCGTTATCGATTACCGTCGTGCCTTCCGCCTTACATGCCGCAAGCATGATATTTATCGTCGCGCCTACCGATACTATATCGAGATACACGGAATCTCCGTACAGTTTCCCGTCTTCCGTCGTTATATTTACGTATCCTCCCGGATTTGTCGCGTCAACGTCTGCGCCGAGCGCGCGGAAGCCCTTTATATGCTGGTCTATCGGACGAAGTCCTATGTCGCAGCCTCCCGGGTATGCCGCCCTTGCCTTTCCGAATCTGCCGAGCTCCGCTCCGAGTATATAATACGACGCCCTCATTTTCTTTACGAGGTCATACGGCGCCGAACACGGCTTTATTCTCGTTGTATCTATCTCATACGTGGTTTTATCTATTCTCTTTATTACGGCGCCGACCGATGTAAGTATATCAAACGCGTCGGATATATCGCTTATCATAGGGATATTTCCGAGCGTGCATTTTCCCTCCGCCAGAATTGTTCCGAAAACAATTGCCACGGCCGCGTTTTTCATTCCGCTTACTTCTATACTGCCGTGCAATGGCTTATTGCCTTTTATGACAATCTTTTCCATCTATGCTTGCCTCCGTCTGCGTTTCTATATATAACCTATTATATGATAATCAATAATTAATAACAGTATATTATGAAATCATTACATTTTTGTGAACTATTCCAAAATTGCATCAACATATTGTATATTTTGCTGTCCCAGTACATCAATATATATGATTTTCCAGGTCGGAATGAGGTAATACACTCCGCTGTCGGAATATCTGAGGACGTAGGTTATTTTCTGGGACGTTATTTCCTTGGTTTTTTCAATATCCACCCGTCTGAGCGCGTTTACGGAATCGAGAAGCTTTTCGCTGTAAGATTCCTTGAAATCGTCGCAGACGATTTTACCGTACGCGTAAACGATTTCGCCGTCTTTTTCTATCATATTGAGATAAAAGCCTTCCAGCGCGTTTTTTTCGTCAACGTTCTGAACGGCTGACAAAACAACCGCGTTATCGGTATTTTTTACGGTTTGAACCGAAAAAAACGGATTTGATTTTGCAACAAGGCTTTTTATGAATTTTTCCGCCGCGCTTTTGGAAAGTGCGTCCGGATCCGTCCCGGTTTCATGCGGCGTATCGAAATCAAAATCTTCAAACGCCGTTTTATCAAAGCCTTCGACGCCGTATTCCAGCGTAAATCCGTCGGAAAACAGTTTTATGCTCGCATTTATACTGCCTTCCTTATCAAAAAATGTATACACGATTCCGTCGGGCGTTTCCACGAAGCCGTAATTATTATCGGTTCCGAGGTTTTCGGATATTTTTTTTGCCGTATTCTCAGGTACGGACGCGTTATTGTCGTTTAAAAACGTATAAATCGGATTATCGGGAATTCTTGTTTCAATTACCTTTTTTTCTATTTTTACGCCGCTTGACGTAAAATATTCCACGATATCGTCTATCCTGCGGTCGGAGACGTTGAGCATCTTATTTCTGCCGCCTAAGTAAATATAAAGCAGAAAGCCGTCGAGGACGAGAAATGCCGCTATCATAAACAGACAAACTCTTTTAATGTTCATTTCCTTCGTCCTTTCCCGCAGTCCATATAAATTTCAGCAGATTCGTTCCGCTTTCCTTTACGTACATTGCGCCGTAATCGGTGTAGTTTCCCTCTTCGAGCAGCAGATTTGCCTTATTCTGCGGCAGCACCGCCTTTTTTTCCTCCGTTTTATTGCAATAAACCGCGTTTATATCTATCTTGTTTACATAATTCCCCGCAATTTCGACGGTTATATCGGGCTTTTTATCGAGCAGCGGGATTCCCTCGTACATATATTTGAGTGCGAACAGTATTATTCCGTCTTTTTCGGCAACATAAACAAGCGACGGCGGCGCGTCCGCTCCCACGACGTGTCTGTCAAAGGAATTTATGAGATATTTTACGCAAAGCACCTTATCGGAGAACGAATATTCCTTATCCGAAGGATTATATTTTAAGAATTTCGACAGGTGTATTCCGCTGTCGTATCCGTAATAAGTAATTTTTGTATTTTTCGGGTCTATATACAGTTCTTTTCCGTCGTAAACGTAGCTTACCGCCTTATCCGCCGATTTTATGCTCTTTATCATATTGGGATTGAAGTCGAAAACGCGCATTAAATTTGCGGTATTTGCGTCAAGAACGGAATAGTTATAAAAGTCGGACGTTTTTGACAGCGTCGGAGGGGCTACGTCAAAGGATTTACAAAAAACCGTCTCCGGTTTATCCGATTTTACAAATTCAAATTCGGCAAAGCCCCGCATATCAGTATATGCCATGAACTCCGAGTCGTCATACGGCATATCTTCGGAAGATATGAATTTTTTGCAGTTTCCGTCGTTATCGAAGCACAAAGCGCACACTTTTTCGCTTTCGTCAGGCAAAACGAATATATTCTTGACAAAAACGCTTTCGTTTACGTTTTCTTTCTTTTCGTTGCCCGTTATACAAAGCAGTATTGCCGCCGACGGAAGCTCGTTATACAGCGAAACGTAAATATATTTTCCCGTTTTTGTCAGGTTTTCGATAAATTCTTCCCTTTTTTCCTTATTTTCAAACTCCACGTTTTCGGGCTTTTCCTTTAACAGAGAGGGAAGATATTTCATCAGCATATCAACTACCGCTTTTCTCGACGCCGCGTCGTATGCGGCCGCTATCATTTTTCCGTCTTCAAGTCTGCATCCGGCAAACGTGAAGGATACAAGCGACAGTGCGTTAAATCTCGTATCGTATTCTTCGTTTGAAAGCACCCATTTATCGTTTTCCGGCATTTTCGGGTGCGACGAGCTTATTCCGTTCACGCGAAGGTCTATATACTTTCCGCACAGAACGAGCATCAAAACAAAAAGTGCCCCCGTCAAAACCACAAGAATTATATTTGCGATATTTCCTGTTTTTTTCACGAAAAGCACCTCTCTTTTATTAATTTTTCCGGTTATGTGTTTACTCCGCCGTTTCCTGCCTGTCTTCGGACGGATTTTCGGCGTCGTTATTCTTATTTTCCAATTCTATTTCCTTGAGAAGCTCGGAAATTCTTGCTCCGTGCGCAAGGCCGTTATCCTTTACGAACGTGATTTCCGGCGTGTTGCGCAAGGAAAGCCTTGCCGACAGTTCCTTCTTTATATATCCCATCGCTGAATAAAGCCCTGCCTTTACTTCTTTATCTATTCCCGTCATATGGCTGTAATAAACCTTGCAGTACTTAAGATCGGGTGTGGTGTCCGTCTTTATCACGCTTACAAAGTTTTTTGCGACTCTCGGGTCCTTTACCTCGCGCAGAATATACGTAAGTTCTCTGGATATATCCTCATTTACTCTGTTTATATGAAAATGCGGCCTTTTTGTCGGCATCTTTTCTCCTTCCGGGGTTTATCCCTCTTATATTTCCCTCTTTACCTCTTCCATAATGAAAGCTTCGAGAACATCGAGTTCCTTTATATCGTTAAATCTCTCGAGCGCAATTCCGCACTCATATCCGCTCGCGACTTCCCTTACGTCGTCCTTGAAGCGTTTAAGAGACGCGATTTTGTCCTCGTAGATAACCACGCCGTCGCGCACGACTCTTATATTCGAATTTCTCGTAATCTTTCCGTCCTGAACGTAAGAGCCCGCAACAAATCCGATTCCGGGAACGTGAATCGTCTTTCTGACTTCCGCGTGTCCGAGCACGGTTTCCTTGAACTCGGGTTCGAGCATTCCGTTTATGGCAGCGGTAATTTCTTCGATACATTCGTAAATTACTCTGTAAGTTCTTATATCGACCTTCTGCGCTTCGGCGGTATCTATTGCGTTTTTATCGGGTCTTACGTTAAATCCGACGATTATGGCGTTTGACGCCGACGCAAGCATTACGTCGCCTTCGGTAATTCCGCCGACTGCCGAGTGAATTACCTTTACTTTTACTTCCTCGCTCGATATCTTTTCAAGCGACGACTTTACGGCTTCCGCGGAGCCCTGAACGTCCGCTTTTACTATTATCGCAAGCTCTTTTGTTCCCTCGCTGAGTTGGTTGAACAGCGCGTCGAGCGATACCTTTGCGTTCGCCTTGAAGACTTCTTCTTTGGCTTCCGTCTTTCTCTTTTCGATGAGTTCCTTTGCCATCTTTTCGTTGGCAACCGTTCTCATTTCGTCGCCGCCCTCGGGTACTTCCGAAAGGCCGGTTATTTCAACCGGCGTCGAGGGTCCCGCTTCCTTTACGGTCTTTCCCGTATAGTCGCTCATTGCCCTTACCCTGCCTATCGCGGTTCCGGCAATTACCATATCGCCTCTGTGAAGTATACCCGCCTGAACGAGCACCGTTGCGACGGGGCCTCTGCCCTTATCGAGTTTTGCTTCTATTACTATACCTCTTGCGGGGCACTTATAGTTTGCTTTGAGTTCCTTCATGTCCGCAACGAGAAGCACCATTTCGAGAAGCTCCTCAATTCCCTGCTTTTTAAGCGCGGACACCGGCACGCAAATCGTGTCGCCGCCCCATTCCTCCGGAACGAGGTCATACGCGGTGAGCGCCTGCTTTACGGCATCTATGTTTGCTCCGACCTTATCGATTTTGTTTATTGCGACGATTATCGAAACGCCCGCCGCCTTTGCGTGATTTATCGCTTCAACCGTCTGAGGCATGATACCGTCGTCGGCTGCGACAACGAGTATTGCGATATCAGTCGCCATGGCGCCTCTCGCTCTCATTGCGGTAAACGCCTCGTGTCCGGGCGTATCGAGGAAGGTTATGTCCCTGTCGTTTATTCTTACCTTATATGCGCCTATATGCTGCGTGATTCCGCCCGCTTCTCCGGCGGTTACGTTCGTATTTCTTATTGCGTCCAAAAGCGACGTCTTACCGTGGTCAACGTGTCCCATTACCACAACGACGGGGCTTCTGGGTTCGAGATTTTCCGCGGCCTGTGCCTCTTCTTCGGCGAACAGTTTTTCCTCTATGGAAACGACAACCTCTTTTTCGGCGGTGATGCCGAGTTCGTCGGCAAGAAGGTACGCCGTATCGTAATCGACTATCTTATTTGCGCCGACCTGGTCCATTCCGAGTCCCATGGAAATAAGTCTCTTTATAACCTCGCCCGTCGTAATTCTGAGTTTTGCGGCAAGGTCGCTTATCATTATATCCTCAGGCAGCGTTATAGGGCCCGTGAACTTCTTTGCGGGTTCGACGGGGACTGTCTGCTGTCCTTTTTTCTTTCCCTTTTTGCCTTTGACGTACGGCGTCTGCGCCATGGTGTCGCGCGCTGCCGATTCGTTTCTGCTTATTCTTCCGCCGACGCCTCTTTGTATTCCGCTCTGAACGTTCTTTTTCTTTCCCTGTTTGGAGGAGCCTTCGGTTCCTATCATATCGGCAAGATTATCAAGCTTTTCGTCGTATTTGGAAAGGTCAACCTCGCTTGTTCTTATATCGACGATTCTTACTCTGCCGTCGGCGTCTATATTGGGAGTTGCTCCCTCTATTCTCTTGCCCGCGTATCTGCTCTTTATTCTGCCGTCCTTATCGAATACGGGCTTCAAGCTCGGCTGGCGTACCGACTGCGAATCCTCGTCCTTATCTTTTCCGAAAGAGGACGTGCCGCTTTTCGGATATTTCGGCTTCTGCGGTCTTGCCTGCTGAGTTGACGGTTCGCTTACGAAGCCGTCTTTTGTGAATTTGACGTTTGCGTATTTATCGAATCTTTCGGTTTTATCGAATTTCTGATAAATATCCTGCTTTACGCCCTCCTGCTTTAAGAGCTGAGCGCCCTCGCGCTGTATCTTGCTTATCTGTCTTTCAAGCTGTTTATCGGTAAGCTGAGTACGGCTTCTGCTTTCAAAAGCGGTATCCGGTTTATTTGCGAAAGATTTCTTTTCGGATGCGCCTGACGTACTCTGCGTTTTTGTTTTTACGGGTTCCTTGGGCTTTTCCTCGGCCGAGATCTTAACTTCTTCGGGTTTTTCCTTTGTTTTCTCCGTTTTTTCGGAACTTTCCGGCTTTTTGACTTCATCCGCGGTGCTTTTTACGGATTCTTTTGCCGGTTGTTCTTGTTCCTTTTTCTTTGCTTTGGCTCTCTTTTCGGCATTTTCATAAAGATACTTATTGATATCGTCGACGGTACTGCCCGACACGTAATGTTCGAGCACGACATTTATTTCGTCGTTTTCAAGCACGGAAGACGATGTTTTTCCGTCTTTTCCCCTGCTCTTCAAAAATTCTACGATATCCTTCGCTTTTTTCTCTATGTCCTTTGCCAAATTGCTGATTTTATATTTTTCTGCCATAATCAGTTAAGCACCTCCGTGTTTGTTAAGTGTATCTCTATGCCGAGTTTTTCGATTATTTTCACAAATCCGCTGTCAGTTATGAGAAAAGACGCCGTATCGGACCTTTTTCCCGCAAGTTTTGAGAATTCAAGCTTGCCTTTTTGAATTGTGATGAACGGGACTTTTCTGTATCCTGCCGCGCTTTCGAGTCTATCCTTCGTATTTTCGGACACGTCGCACGCAATTATAAGAAGTTTTCCTTTTCCCGCTCTTATTTTATCAAGGCATGCGTTTGTTCCCGATACGCATTTTCCCGCTTTGAGCGCAAGTCCTATTGCCCCCGTTATCTTTTCGGTCAAATAATCATTCGTCATTATTTACCTCCGGGAGTTTTTTGCGTATTGTTTCGCAAACTTCTTCGGATATGGCTGTTTCCAGGCTCTTTTCAAGTCTTCTCGCCTTCATTGCCTTTTCAAAGCATTCTTTTTTGGGGCAGATATACGCGCCTCTTCCCGAAAGCTTTCCGCTTTCGTCAAGCAAAATCTCGCCCCCCGGCGTCCTGACTATTCTGATGAGTTCTTTTTTTGCTTTAACTTCGCCGCATCCGACGCATTTGCGTTCCGGTACCTTTTTGTTTTTTTGTGGCATTTGCTCTCGGCGTTATTACGCCTTTCCTCCTATTGCAAAATACGCTTTTTTCTTTGCGGAAAATTACTCTTTTTCGGATTCCATCGCGGATTTGAGCGCTTGGGCGAGATTTTCGCCGAACGAGCTTGCCGCCTGGTTTCTTCCCTCTATTATATCGTTGAACGCCGCGCTCCTTGCAGACGAAACGCTCTTTATATCTATTTTGCTGTATCCCGTAAGTCTTGCGGCAAGTCTTGCGTTCTGGCCTTCCTTACCTATCGCAAGCGAAAGCTGGTCGTCTTCTACAAGCACCTTGCACGAGCGGTCTCCCGTTTCGGTAACCGATACCACGGTTGCGGGTGCAAGCGCCGCTCTTATAAACTTTTCGGGAGATTCGCTGTATTTGATTATATCTATCTTTTCGCCGCGTATTTCGTTTGTGATGCTGTTCTTTCTTATCCCCTTGGGACCGATGCACGCGCCTATCGGGTCGACGTTATCGTCTCTCGAATAAACGGCGATTTTGGTTCTCGAGCCCGCTTCTCTCGCAATGGAGTGAATAATAACGGTTCCGTCCTGTATTTCAGGCACTTCAAGTTCAAACAGTCTCTTGACGAGTCCGGGATGTCTTCTCGAAAGCACGATGGACGGTCCCTTGGTCTCTTTCTTTACGACCGTTACGTACACTTTTATTTTGTCGCCTTCGGTGAACGATTCGCCGGGTATCTGCTCGTTCTTGAAGAGAGTTACCTCGTTTCTTCCGAGTTCAACCTGCACGTTTCCCGTAACGGGGTCTATTCTCGACACAATGACGGTTACGATTTCCTCTTTTTTGCTCTCGTATTCCTTTACCATTCTGTCTCTTTCGGCTTCTCTTATGCCCTGGATTATAACCTGCTTTGCGGTCTGGGCGGAAATTCTTCCGAAATTCTTCGGCTTTATTTCTATCTCAACAATATCGCCTATTTTATACTTTTTAGCGATTTTTTTTGCGTCTTCGAGCGTGATTTCCGTCTTTTCGTTGAATCTGTGCTTTCTTCTGATAATTGCGGGCTTCGCTCCGCTTTCGTCGTTGTCAAAAACGTCTCCGTAAGGCGTAGTATCGTCAATTTCTATGATTTTATCGGTTTTTTCGTCAAAATCGTCGAAATTATAATCGGCGGTCAGCGGAATTTCCTCCTCGGCGTCGGGATCTATTACCGTAAGCTGCTTATAAACCTTTATATCCTGTTTTGCGGGATTGAGTTCCACCCTTACGTTCGCATATCCGTTATCCTTTTTGAAACCGCTGAGCAGCGCGGCTTCTACCTTTTCTATCATATAGTCCTTCGGTATTCCCTTTTCCTTTTCAAGCAAATCAAGCGCTTTGAAAAATTCTGCGTTCATTCCTTTTATATCCTCCAAATTATTATTACTTATTAAAAATCGAACACCGTCTTTATCTGCGCGCATCCCTTTCGCGCAAATTCCGTCCTCGTTCCGTTTTCTTCCTCAATTTCAACCGTATCTTTTTCTGTATCGTATCGGCAAAGCGTTCCCGTGTATGTTTTTTTTCCGTTTTCGGCGGCAAAAAGTTTAATTACCGCTTTGCTTCCCTCAAACGCCTTTATTTGTTCCGGCGTCTTCAGCTCCCTTTCAATTCCCGGAGACGATATTTCGAGACAATAGCTTTCTTCTATCGGATCAGCCTCGTCAATTATCGGCTCAACCGCGTCGTTTACCATTTCGCAGTCGGTAAGCGACACGCCTCCGGGTTTATCTATATATATTATCAGGTTATGCTCAGCGCCTTCTTTTACGAATTCCACGTCCCACAGCGTACATCCGCATTCCTCTACCGCGTCTTTGACAAGCCCTTTTACTTTATTTGCGATATTCGTTTTCTTTTCCGCCATTTATATCAACCGCTTTTCCTTTCAGTCTTGTTAAACATTAAGGAGCGGTGTGTATCGCCGCTCCTTAACATCCATATTTCCTCTATACGCATTATAACATACTATTTCAAAAATTGCAATAGTTTTTTCGAAATTTATTCTTCAAGAAAATATACCCACATATAGCGTCTGCCGAAATTTATGCACTCGGTGTACGACATATACGCAAGGTCAATTATGTTGCCCTTTATGACTCCGCCCGTGTCCTCTGCCACTCCGTAGCCGTAATCGACGGTGTCGGACGTTATATACATCTTGGTGTGCATGGGTATATCCCTCGGGTCAACCGCCACGATTCCCTTTGCGAGCGTCGCGCCCGTCGCCGTCGTCATGGTGGTGTATCCAGGCATATAGGTATACGCCGTCGCTTCCATATATCTCTTGTAGGAATATTTTATCTCGTCGCCGCCCGGCGTAACGTACGTTCCGCCTACGCCGTATTCGGCCTTGCCGTTTTCGGACTGCACGATTACTTCCTCGCCCACGACTTCCTTGCTTACG
>JAEESG010000122.1 GCA_016286245.1 Clostridiales bacterium
TCTTTTTGTTTTTTGCGCGGCAGTAAAACCTTTTGCGGCATCAGCTGCGATTTCAGCATACTTTGGAATTTTTAATAATCCTTCTTCAATAGCTCCTCCGGCAACAATATATGCCGGAATGCTTCCTACTATATCGCCTAAAGTATAGGAAATCTTATTTTGATTTATTGTTTTTGCAGTCTCTCCGCTTGTGCTCATATAATCATCAGGATTAAGCCCCGATGATTCATATTTGCGTTTGGTTATTCCTTCGTTTACCTTATCTAAAACTCCAAAAGTGATTCCGCTTTCAAATCCTAAAATACCGGAAACAACAGGGCCTAAATCCCTTTCAGCTATTTCTTTTCTTGCATTGTTTGCTGATAATGCTTTCAAAACCTCAAAATCTTCTTTTTCCTGCTTTGTAGCATTATAATCACGCCATGTGGAACCGTTTGCAGTAATATCAAGTTTGAATCCGTGTTTCGTCGCCCACTGCATCAAATCTTTATTTGAAAAATTATCCGGGTCTATATTGTAACGCTCAAGTACTCTTTTTGCATTATTCGCCCTGCCCTCAATGTACTTATTTCTTGCTTCCTCGGCATTTTTCTCATATTCCGAAACCATCTCGCTTTCTGTGGCGGTGTCGGCATTTTTTATATATTTCATTCTATCCGAAGAGTTTTCATCGTTCTGCTCAAATTTGCTTAACTGTTCATTGATATTTTCATATTCCTCACGGACAGAATCCTGGTACTTGAATTTTTCATATAAGTCTTTTGCGCGCTTGTTGAGCGCAGGGTTTTTATCTTTTTGCCAGTTGTTATCTTTCTCATAGTTTTCAGCCCATGCTCTGTAAGTCTCGTCTGTTCTGTCTCCGTCTTTTTCGATTTCTTCAAGGATAGGTCTCAGCTGTTCCTCGCGGTTTTTGAAATACTGATAACTGCCAAATTCAGGCATGTCGGGATTCGAATGCTGCAGCTGAACATACTCTCTTCTCGTCAAGTTGTTTTTTCCGGGAACGTAATCAGAGACGATATTTGTTACTTTTCCGCTCTCCTCTTTCGGCGCGTTCTCTTTCAGCGTCGACATCAAAGATACAAACT
The DNA here is from genome assembly GCA_016286245.1 of Clostridiales bacterium. Classification (GTDB taxonomy): domain Bacteria; phylum Bacillota; class Clostridia; order Oscillospirales; family CAG-382; genus UMGS882. Next base: position 1,089 of record JAEESG010000122.1, read on the forward strand.
TATCGGAAGTGTTTTCACGAGCAAAAGGATTTCTGCCCTCGCCTGCGGTTTTCTTTTCTTCAACAGCAGGCGAAGGTTCTTCCGTCTTTGTTTCTGCTTTGTTTGTTTTTGTATATTTCTGAACGTCGTAAGCAGGCGCAATATAGCCCTGCGATTCCAGGATTGCGTTTGCGTTTTCGCGCCAGTTGCCGGAGCTCTTTGCTTCGGTCTTTTTATTTTTTATGGTCTCATCGGAATTTTTTTCGGTTTTCGCTTTATTTTCCCTAAGAATTATTTCCGCATTCTCTCTCCAATTTGCCATACTATTTTTCTCCTTACTTGTAGTGTCTGTCGCTTTTTACTCTTTTTATCTCTTCGGCACCTATACCGAACTTGTTAAGCAGATACATTTGCTGACCGGTAGTCAAATCGTCCGAGCTCAACACGTTGATAATTATGTAATCGAGCGCTGCGTCGGTATAATGGTATTGGTTCTTTCCTGTTTCTGTTATGGCATAATATCCCGGATATTTTTCCGAGATAGCATTATTCAGATAGTCAACCCACTCTTGCACCTCTTTTGCGGTCAAGTCGGCCTTTTCGCTTTTTACGTTCTTGTTTGCTATAGGCGGAGGATTATCGAGCGTATACCTGTCTTCCCCTTTACGACCAAGTCCGTCATTGTATACGTCAAGCACATCCTGAGTATAATCACCGTCTTCAATCAAAGATTTAGACTGTGCAAAGGTTATCTTTGAACCCGACTTTGAGGAAGAACCGCCGCTCGATTTTGAAGAGGTTGATTTTGCGGTATTGCTTGCGGTATTCATCATCATTCCGGCTGCAAGATTATCGTCAAACTGTCTTGCTGCTTCCGTTTTCTGCTGTCCCGGAACGATGTAATTGCCGTCGTCATACTGTCCGTACGTGCCGTAATCGTTCATTATTTTGTAGTACCGTGCCGCCGCCGCGTTGTTGTAGGCCGCTTCGTTTCCGCTTTCTTTTGCTTTCGCCATGATTTCCGAGAAGTCCGTATCTTTGAACTCGTCTTTAATCGTACCGTCTGCGTTCAGATAGGGATTGCTTTCGTTTACCCACTCGTTGGGAGTGTATCCTGTAACGGAAGCAATCTGCGACTTTCTCGATACGTCGTTGTTCTTTGCCGTCTCGTCTTCGTTGAATACGCGGTCAATGTTTACGCCTATATCCGAAAGAAGCGCCCTCGCGTGTTCGAGCTGCTGATTGTACGCGTCGAGCACGGCCATCTGTCCCTTGTTAGTAAGAGCCGCCTGCTGACGGAGTGCATTTGCTGCGGCGTAACTGTCTATGTTGCCGCCGTTCGAAGCCGATCCGCTTGCGGCGGCGTTATCTCTGCCCTGCAGTCCTGCAAGGTCGTATTTTGCCATAATCGCTTTTGCCGTTTCGGTGTCAAAAGGATTTGTATTCTTCAGGTCGTCGTATTCCTGCATGTACTTTTGGAAGAGCTTTTCGTTCTCCTGGTTTACTGCATTTGATGCGGTGCGTACCGTGCCGCTTCTGTTAACGTAATCGTTGAAAGCGTTGTCGAGCTTCGATGTATCTTCCCAATAAGAAACACCGTCGACAACAGCATCGGGCCTGCCTATCTTTTTGCCGCCGAACGATACTTCTCCTGTGAGGTCGTCCCAGCTTATGAGACTGTCAACGTCGGCCTTCGACATCCCTCTCGACTTACCGAGCGAGTAAAAATAATCTCTCGTGGGCGTTTTGTTCATCTTCGCCCACTTGTCGTTTATGGACTTTGCCTGTTCGTAATTCGACGCATGGAGCGCGTCGGCTACGTCGCTGTAGCCGTTGTCTGTCAGTCGCCTATAATATTCTGCGGCATCTGATTCCGCTTTCTGCATTTCTTTTACGTTGCCTTCCTTGTTTGCGCGGTCCCACTGGCCTTTAAGATTATATATCGCGTTTACGTGCGCGTACGGGTTGTATGCCATAATAATTCACTCCTTTATTTGCGTTTTAATTGCGTTGTATGGCGTTTTATTCTTTGGGAGTGATATTCCCTCGTAAACGCCTGAAAGTCTCTTATAGGCAGTTGCTACTGCCGAATTTAACGTTGTGCGTTGTCCTTTTCGGAATTGCTTTTATCTTTATCGTTTTCGTTTTTCTGATACTGCGTTCCGAAATAGAACGAAATAATCATGATGTATATCTCAAAGAATTTGTCTCCGGAAATTACTCCGAGCACCGAAAGAATGACGAAAGTAACGGTAAGTACCAAAGTTACAATACTTTTTACGTCAATGAGCTTCTGCAAATTCTTCATACGTTTCACTCCTTGTAAAGACCGGCTCTGTCGTTTATCACGAGAAGCCGAACCATGTTCATATCGAGGCCGAGATTTCCGTCCTCGTCGCCTTTGATGTATCCTTTTCCGATGAGCTTCTCTATTGTCGGCCGCGCCCAGTCGGGTATATCGTCAGCTTTGTTGTATATCGTTGTGATGTTTCCGAGCTCAAGCCCTATGAGACTTAGTTCTGATTTTACTGTTTCGAGTTCTGATTTTACTGTTTCGAGTTCTTTTTTAAGTTCTTCCATC
>JAEESG010000123.1 GCA_016286245.1 Clostridiales bacterium
TAACGGCGACTATATCGACTGGGAAAATACCGCTCCCGGATCCACCGGAGCAAACGCAGAAAAAGGCACGTGGAAGAATTACTCCCGTACGGTAACCGCAATGGGACTCTTCCGTTGGGACTTCTTTGCTGAAAGCACAGAACTCATAGACGACGTAGAAATCTGGGTATACCCGGAAGACGGCTTCATTCTCAGACCCGAGCTCGGTTCTGACGACGGCGTAATGGTAAGATGCGCAGACGGAACGGACTATACGATTCCGGCAGTAGCAGATACGTTCGCATCGGCAACAGGAACCGTATGGACGGACGGCTCGAACCTGTATAACGCAGGCGACGTTGTTACGGCATCTCAGCTCCACGGCAAGATTATATACGTATACGGCGGCGAAGAGCTCAGTAAGTACAACCCGACGCCCGTTCCCGCAATGAAGGACAGCAAGGAACTCGGCGAAATGATCGCGTTCTTTAACTTCGATACGTTTAAGACAGGCAGAACGAATAAATACCCGTCATATTGGGAAGCAGGCATCCGCCTTGTAAACGACACGGCTGACGACTATATCGCAGCATTCGGTACGGTTGGAACAGACGACGTTGTGGTAAGCAACGCTGCAATGCCTTCACTCAACGGCGGCAGCCTCAAGATAGGCGATACACATTCGAGCGAAACCTCCGCGGCAGGCAGAACGGCATGGCCGACAGGTAAGCAGTCCATTAAATTCAAGATCTTTGTTCCGGCAGACGGAGCAGACTCAACGCTGAAGGTTAAGTTCAATAACGAAGCAGCAGTAGACGTTGCGGCCGAAGCAAACGCAAATAAGGGCACGTGGAAGGAAGTATGCGTAACGGCGGAAGGCAAGAACGCAGCTTCTTGGGAATTCATCGACGGCACGACGGAAATCATCGACGACGTTGAAATCTGGGTATTCACGGACGACGCTTATATCGTTGAAGACGCTAAGGACTCCGATAACTTCATGGTTCTCCATTGCACGACTGCAACCTTCACGTTCCCGTCAGTAGCAGACGTATTCCCGACCTCCACCGAAGTTAAGTGGACCGACGGAATCCAGGCATACGATGAAGGCGACACGGTAGAAGCTTCTGATATCATCGGCAAAACCTTCTATCCGGGCGAAGATACGATCGGCGCACCGAAGAATGAAGGCAATCCCGAAGCAACCGATTATCTCATGACGGCGGCTGTAAGATTCAAGGCATCCGTAACGACGGCTCAGAGAGAAGCAATGGAAAAATTCGGATTCCTCGTATCGACGGAAATTCTGCTTGATAAATGCGGAACGAACGTACTTGACCACAACGCGGTAAGCGGCGGCGTTAAGTACTATAAGGAAGCAATCGCGTTCGATTCGACAAAGCAGATAATCTTTGAGGAAACCGCGAAGAAGACGACGTTCAGCCTCGTAGCGTATAACATTCCGGACGATATGCTTGACGAAACGATTCTCGTTAGAGCATTCATGGTAGTTCAGGGACACATGCTGTACGGTAAGACGGTTGAAACCTCGTATAACAACGCATAATCTCTTATAATTGCTGAATTATAAAAAATAGAAGGGACCGTCCCGCGAAAGCGGGACGGTTTCTTTCTGCCCTCGGGCGGAAATAAACCGTTTTGCTTTGTGTGCGGCTTTACTTCAAAAGTGAAACTTTTGATACGTGTGCACGACGCGCATGTACTTGAAGTTTGCACCCGTCGAAAAAAATCTGCTTGGCTGCACATATTCTGTTTGTTTTTATTGTGTTTCGGCTGCTCGATTTTTTCGACGGCAAGCTCTCTTTGATTTTACTTTCTCTCGCGAGAGAAAGTAAACGTACTTTTCGTTCTTTTCCTACGAGGGAAAAGAACAGAAAAATTCCTTTTTGATACTTTTTCGCGAAAAAGTACATGAAATAATAAATATGAAAAAACCGCACGATTTTCGTGCGGTTTTTTACCTATTATATATATAAATCGCGAAAACTTTTTTTAAATTTCATTTTAGTATAATTTTGTGTTAAATTTTTAATTATTTGTAAATATTCAATAATACGACTTGAAAAAACAATTATAAGTCATTATAATGTAGACAGGATATTTCTACCAAAATATTCAAAATTTTTGCTGATTTTTTATAATTTTAGCAAGACAAAAAGGAGAAAAAAACAATGAAAAAACTTGCACTTGTGCTGGCTGTTTTGATGATCGTTGCACTGATCCCCGTAGGAGCAGTTGAAGTAGCGAAAGTTGAAGCGCCGGCAGAAAACGGTGTTGTCGCAACGCTTTCGGCAGGTACACCTACTCCTGCTCACATTGACGACGACCTCGGCGAACTCATGGCATATTTCAATTTCGATGATTACAACGCAGAATATGATTCGCTTGGCAACGGCTGGCATTTCAATTACCTCCCGACCTATAAGTCCACCAATATGGGCTATGCGGTTGTAGGTACAAAGTACGTTTACGGCCTTGACAGCGCTCTTCATGACGGAACGGCTGAAGGACTCGGCGGCATAGTATTCATTCCGAGCCTCCAGACTGAAGCCGGCATAGGCGGTGTATTCACACTTCAGAATATGCCCACCGGTATCAACTCTATCAGATTCAAGATCATGGTTCCTTCTGTTGACCCCACGACGGGAGATGCCGTTCCGGATTCAACTCTTAGAACCTACTTCAACGGCAACGGCGACTTTATAGACTGGACGCCCGCTGCAACGACTGCAGGCGCAAACGCTGACAGAGACACATGGAAGCAGTATTCTCGTACGGACACGGCTGCAAGAACTATCACCGCTTGGCAGTTCTTCACCTATGCAAATTCTTATGATATTATCGACGACGTTGAATTCTGGTGCTATCCGTCCAACGGTCTCATCCTCAGACAGGCAGCTGACTCTGACAATGCTAAGATGGTGCTCGTAAGCGGCGAAACGTATACGTTCCCTGTAGTTTCAACTACTTTTGCAGGCGAGCAGACTCTCACCGCTTGGACAGACGGTTCTCTCGTATTCCAGGCAGGCGATGAAACCTCCGCTTCCAACGTTCTCGGAAAGACGTTCGTTCCTTGCGCAGGAAACGTAGTTGTTATTCTTCCTACGGATCCGCCCGCAGTTAAGGTTGACGAAACTCTCGGCGAACTCGCAGCGTTCTTCAACTTCGACAACGCTGATTTCCATTACCCGACATGGGCAAAATATGCAATAAAGATTAAGTCCGCAGTTCCGGATACTGCTCTCGTTGGCCCGGCTGACGACGCAAGATATCCCACAAAGTGCGTTGACCTCTATCTCACACCCGACACGGGCGTTGTTGGCTCCTTCGGAATTCTTAAAGACGCCAATAACACAACGCTTCCCGAATGGCCTACAGGTAAGCAGACCATCAAACTGAAGGTTATGGTTAAATCCGACCTTCCGAATAATAGCCCCGGCGGTTCGACAAGAACCTTCTATAACGATAACGGAGACTATGCATATTCGACGGACGCTCCTCTCGCATCTGCTGCAAACAGCGGCGCAAACGCAAACAGAGACGAATGGAGAACGTATTCTCGTACGACTGCCGTAACTGCAACAGGTGCTTGGCCTTTCTTCTATAACCAGGGCGCTACCTACAACGTAGAAAACC
>JAEESG010000002.1 GCA_016286245.1 Clostridiales bacterium
ATAAAAGCGAAAACGAGCGTCAGCGCCGCAATTATTATAAGTCTCTTCATAAAATTCATCCCCTTTTTCCGGTTTTAGCACTTTTCTACCTATACAATTATATAATATCACAACGGATACAAAATTTCAAGGAGATTTTGCGCCCGCATGTACGCAAAAAACCCTTTGGAATTTGAAATTTCCAAAAGGGTTTTGCTGTTTTTTGAAATTATTACTTGTTATAAACGTCGCTTCTGTGTCCGACGTTGAGAATAAGAATCGTTACTACGTCGTCCTTTATTTCGGCGAGCAGCCTGTAATCTCCCACGCGGAACCTCCATCCGCCGCTTCTGTTTGCGGTAAGGGCTTTTCCGTGCTGTCTCGGATTTTCACAGCCTTCAAGATTTTTGCGCACCCATCCCAGAATAAGCGCGGCTGTCTGCTTGTCAAGCTTTTTCAAATCCTTTAATGCGCGCTGCGTAAACTCAACTTTATACATTACTTTAATCCCAGTTCCTTTTCTGCTTCATCAAGCGAATAGGTAACCGGGTTTGCTTTGTATTCTGCCACGGCTTTATCAAACGTTTCAAGGTCGTATTCGTTTTCAATACGCTCTAAAACAGATTGTCTGATTAAATCCGAAACCGACATCTTGTTTATTTCCGCATATTTTTTGATAAGCATTGTATCGTCATCCGATAATCTCAAAGAAATTGTCATATCGCTTCACCTCTTGTATTACATTGTATTACAAAATCTCAGGTTTGTCAATAGTTTTTGCAAAATTTTATAAAATATTAAAAAGAGCCGACCGATTAAAAAATCAGTAAGCTCCGAAATCAGATAAATATTATTCCCACTCAATCGTTGCGCTAGGTTTCGGCGTGAGGTCGAACAGCACTCTGTTCACGTTTTCCACTTCCGACGTGATTCTCTGAGTTATATGTTCAAGAAGCTCGAACGGCACGTTCTCGACCGTTGCGGTCATTGCGTCCCTTGTGTTTACGGCGCGGATTATTACGGGATATGCAAACGTGCGTTTTCCGTCCTTTATGCCCGTCGATTTGAAGTCGGGCACTATCGTGAAGTACTGCCATACCTTGCCCGCAAGTCCGTTTTTCGCGAATTCCTCGCGAAGTATCGCGTCGCTTTCACGAAGCGAATTCAGTCTGTCGCGCGTTATCGCGCCGAGGCATCTCACTCCGAGTCCGGGGCCGGGGAACGGCTGGCGGTATACCATGCCGTCGGGAAGGCCCAGCGTCTTTCCGACTACTCTCACTTCGTCTTTGAAGAGGAATTTGAGCGGTTCAACAAGCTCGAATTTGAGGTCTTCGGGAAGTCCTCCCACGTTATGATGCGCCTTTACGCCGACGTCGCTTTCGAGTATGTCGGGATAAATGGTTCCCTGCGCGAGAAATTCGATGTTTTCAAGCTTTCTCGCCTCTTCCTCAAACACGCGGATAAATTCCGCGCCGATGGTCTTTCTCTTTGTTTCGGGGTCCGATATACCCGCAAGCTTATCTAAAAATCTGTCCGTCGCGTCAACGTAAACGAGGTTTGCCTTCATCTGATTGCGGAAAACCTCTATAACCTGCTCCGGCTCGCCTTTGCGCAAAAGTCCGTGGTTTACGTGCACACACACGAGGTTTTTTCCTATCGCCTTTATAAGAAGCGCCGCGACAACCGAGCTGTCAACGCCTCCCGAAAGTGCAAGCAGCACCTTTTTATCCTTTATCTGCGCACGCAGAGCCTCTATCTGTTCGTCAATAAACTTCTGCGCCGCGCTTTCCGTCGTAATTCTCTCCATGGTTTCGGGTCTTTTGTTGTCGCTCATATTCAACACTCCTTATATAAAATAATTTATTATATTATAAAATAATATTTTTTCAAAATCAAGATTTTTTCACGATTTCCGCAGATTTTATCCGTTTACGACCGCAAGTTTGAATATCATTTCCTCTATCAGCGCGTATCCGTCCGTTTTCGAGCTTTTAAGCAGCATATCGTACTTTAAGCACACGTCCGACGCATATTTTGCGTAGCTTCCGCCGCCCGAAAACTCTTTGTCCCGCGTGTTGATTAAGTTTACATAATTCCTTATCACAAAATCGCGCAGTCCCGTTTTTTTCTGAATTTCGGGAAGAGTTTCGCCTTTTTTATACATTTTATCGACGGCGCACAGGTCGGCGACGGCCTTTGATACGGTCGCGCACAGAAATATTTCGTCGTCGAGCGCATTTTTGAAGACCGTAAACGCTTTCATCGCCTCTTTATATCTGCCTTTAAGCGCGTTTGAGGAGATGTCGAAAACCTTTGCGTCGGTGCTCTTTTTACACAGCTTTTCGACGTCGTTTTCGGTAAGCTCCGTTTTGTTTTCGTGTTTTAGATACATTATGCAGTTATCGATTTCGTTTTTCAGCGTCAGCATATCGTTTCCGACGTAGTTTGCGAAATATGAAAGAACGTTTCTCGGAACGTCGATTTGTGCCTTTACGAAATGTTTTTGTATCCACGAGAGCAGCCTCGGGCTTCCCGCGCTTTCGTGCCTGAAATTTACGGTAAGAGAGGCGTCGCATATACTTTTGTAAATACCCTTCGATATTTTTTCTTCCTCGTCGTTATAAAGGAAGAACACGGTGATAACGCCCTCGGGAAGCGATGAGAGCTTTGACAGAAACTGCTTTTCCTCGCTTTTTGAGAGCACGTCGAGCTTGGGAAAAACAAGTTTTACGAGGCGGTATCCGTCGGAGGAATCCGCTTTTTCGTCGTTTCCGAAAAGGCTTGCGCTCATCAGAACCGGCGAGGTGTCGCAGGCGTCAAAAAAGCCGTCAAGAGTAAAATCCGCGCCGTAAAGCGCCTTTACGTTAAGCTCCTTTTCGCCGCACGCTTTTGCAAGTTCGTCGTAATAGTAATTTTTCAGGTATTCCTCTTCGCCGTAGAAAACGTACGAGCCCGAAAGGTCCGCGTTTTTGATTCTGTCCCTTAAAACCGAAAGGTTCGAGGCGTAAACGTCTTCTTTTTTCGGCTTATACTCCGTTTTTGCCATAGGTTCTCCTTAAAAAATCAATTGTGCTTGGTTTTACGGTCTTATAAACGCTCCCGCGCCGAGAAAGACGGCAAATCCGCACACCGCCGCGTATATTTTGGCGCCCCTCGTTCTCTTTCCCGCCGCGGCAACGCAAAGAAAAGCCCCGATGAAAAATACTATAAGAGAGAGTTCCGCCATATCGATTTTTATGTTTGTAAAAGAAAATTTTGAGAAAAAGTCCGCGATTTTATAAAGAATCTGCGCGCAGAACGAGTATGCGTATACGGCGATTTTTCCGAAAATTCCCAAATAATTCCACGGAAATACGGCTATTATCCACGCTCCGCAAAGAGCGATTGCCGCCGGAAGTCCCGAAAAGAAGCTTGCGGCAATGCCGACCGGCGTTATTCCGCCGTAAAGCGCGGCTATATAGAAGGACGAAAACGCAAATGCCGAAAAGCTTATGGCAAACATTCCCGCAACTGTGCATAAAATAACGTTTTTCCCGTATCTTTTTTCAAAGATTTCGAAAAAATAAAGTGAAAGCAGTATTCCTGCGCAGGACAGGAACGAAAGATGAAGTCCCGCGTCAAACACCGCCCTCGGCGAAACGAGAATTATAAAGTCAAACGCCTCGACAAGCCTTTCCGTGCATCCGTATCTTGCTTTGCGGCCTGCCGAATAAAGCATGAACACCGCCATTATCGCCGCTCTCACCGCCGAAAGTGCAAAAGCCGACGTAAAAAGATAAAACGCCGCGCCCGCCGCAAATACCGCATACCTGACTTTTACCGGGCTTTTCTTAAACGCTCCCAGCGCGTTCATTGCGTATAGCAGAAGCGCCATAATGACGGAAAAATGCATTCCCGAAATACACAGAATATGCGTTATTCCGCTTGCGCCGAATTTATTGTAATCTTCCTTTGAAAATTTGGTTTTGTCTCCCAGGATAAGCGCGAAAGCAAGTGCTCTTGCGCGGTTATATTCCGTTTTGTCGGAAATAAAATTCAGACTTTTGTCTATTTTTTCGGAAAAATAGTTATAAAGCGTTTTCTGAAAATCAAATACGTAATTCTGCTTTTCAAAGCCCGTGCTTATTATTTCGGCGTCAGAAACGACGCATTTTATTCCTTTCTTTAGCAGGTTTTTCGTAAAAGACGGGTTTCCGACCTCTTCAATACGGCGCACCGTGCCGTAAAATTCGATTTTCGTGCCTTCAAAAAAGCTTGTATCCGCGCCGTGCTTTATATAAACCTTTATTCTTTCGGCTTTACCGCCGGCAACGCCCGTAATTTCCGCTTCCGTTCCGTTTGACGCGGAATCTTTTCTTATCTCCGCACAAAACAGCACTTTTTCGTTTCCGTATTCTTTTATGAATTCTTCGGTTTTTACGTTTACGCTGTAATTAAACGCAGCGCCTCTTACAACGGCGGCGGCAAGAAGCAAAACCAAAAGAAACGCGTTTCCCGCCGCTTTTTTGCGAAAAAAGGCAAAGAAAACAGAAGAAATCACGGCAAACGCAATCGCCGTTCCCGCGTTCACTTTTCCGATAACGCAAAGATAAATCACGACGGGCACGCAGAGCAAAATCGCCGCATAAGGCGCGCCCGCTGTCTTTTCTCCTTCTTTCATCCTCTTTCTCGTTCCTTTTTTGGATTTTTTATTAACCGTTTGTCGAAAACCATGCAATATTTTTTCGTTTTCTCATTATATGAACGGTATTTTTTAACGAATAATTGACGGTTTTTCAAAAAACTGAAAAATCGCTGCGATTTTTGCAAAATTTCCGTTCGGTTTTTGACAAAATACACATTTTCAAAAATATATTTTTTCAAAAAAGTTTCAGATTGAATCAAAAAGTTTTTTCGGCAGAAAATGCCTTGATTACCCGTTTTTTGTGTGATAATATCTTTTTGCGCAAAAAAATAAATTTAACGCGAGAAATTTCTCAAAAAAACGAAAGGTGATAATGATGGCTTTTTCAACTCAAAAAAAGAAAATTATCGTCGCCGACGCATGCGGCGATTTTGCATCCGGCCTGTCGGACGCTCTGAACAGCGCGGGTTTTGACGTTATCTGTGTGTGCGCCGACGGGGAAAGCGCGGTTGCAAAGGCTGAAAAATTCCGCCCCGACGCGATTATTTCGGACGTGCTCCTGCCGCGAATCGACGGTGCGGAGATGATTTCGAGAATCAAATCCCTGTCCTTCGACTATTCTCCCGTTTTTATCGTCGCAAGCTCCGTCTCCAATCCCGCCGTCTTTTCGGAAGTACTCTCCGCCGGCGCCGATTACTGCTTCATGAAGCCGTGCGAGTATTCGTCGATTATTTCGCGCCTTCAGAAAGCGTTTCTCAAAAACGCGTCGCAAAAAGAGCTCTTTCCCTTGCGCGATCTCGAATCGGAGGTTACCTCCGTAATTCATCAGATCGGCGTTCCCGCGCACATAAAGGGTTATCAGTATCTGCGATGTGCGATAATGATGACGGTCAGAAATCCCGATCTTATAAATTCCGTTACCAAGGAATTATATCCCTCCGTCGCAAAGGAGTTCTCCACGACCTCTTCAAGAGTGGAGCGCGCGATTCGGCACGCGATAGAGGTTGCGTGGGACAGAGGGGACATAGACATTATAAACTCATATTTCGGCTACACCGTGCAGAGCGCCCGCGGAAAGCCCACGAACAGCGAATTTATCGCGCTTGTTTCGGACAACCTGCGCTTGAAAAACAAGCTTGCGGTATAGACCTTAACTCTGTTTTCCCTCTCCGTCTTCTCCGACGCGCGTGTCTGCCGGAAGAAAGATTTTAACCTCGGTACCTTCTCCCTCTTTACTTGAAACGGAAATTTTTCCGTTATGCGCGTCTATTATCTCTTTTGCTATGGAAAGCCCGAGTCCCGTGCCTCCCGCCTGCACGGAACGGGACTTATCGACTCTGTAAAACCTTTCGAAAAGGTGCTCTATATCTTCCTCGGGGATACCGATTCCGTTGTCTGTAACGGCAATTTCGTATCCCTTTCTTCCGCTCTTTGAAAGAAGAACTTTTATTTTTCCTCCGTCAGGCGTGTATTTTATGGCGTTTCCTATGATATTCGCGATAACCTGCTCGATTCTTTCCTTGTCGGCGTATATCGCGCATTTTTCCGAAAAACCGCTTTCATAGGAAAGCGTGTGGCCGTGCACCTTTGCTTCCGGCTGCAAAGAAGCGCACATTCTGTCAAGCGTTTCGCCTATGTCAAAGGTGGACGGGCTCCACGTCATGCGTCTGTTGTCGAGCCTTGACAGCACGAGCAGGTCGTTTACGATTCTCGTCATTCTGTCGGATTCGTTGTCGACGATTTCAAGAAACTTCTTTCTGACCTCCCGCGGCATTTCGTCGTCCTCGAGCACCGTCTCGGTCGCGCCTTTTATACTCGTAAGAGGCGTGCGCAGCTCGTGGGAGACGTTCGCTATAAATTCGCGCCTGCTCTTTTCAAGCACCGCGCCGTCGGTTATGTCCTGCATAACGACTATATAACCCGTTTTGGTTCCGTTTTCGTAATCAAACGTCGAAAAGTCTACGCTTACGACGAGTTCTCTCGTCTTTACGTCGCTTAACGTATGCTCCGCGATGTGAAGCTGTTTTTCGCTCTTTAACTTCTTCATGGTTACGTCCGCAACTCCCATTGCCGCCGTAAGCTCGCTGAAAGTGGGCTTTGTGTGTTCGGGAAGCGAAAGCATTTTCAAAGAATTCGGATTTAAGTGCAGCGGCTGTCCCTTTTCGTCAAACGCCGCGACGCCCGCTTCGAGTCTGTTTACGATATTGTTTAGTTTCTCCCTCTCGCCCGACACGGCGTCGAGGTTGTTTTCAATAAACTGCGCCATTGAGTTGAAGTTGCGCGTCAGCGTACCTATCTCGTCTCTCGAGCGGTTTGTAAGGCGCTCCGAGTAGTCGCCCGACGCGATTTTCTGCGCGCCCTTGGTTATGTTCTGTATCGGCAGCGTTATCGCTTTCGCAAGGAAGAACGCCATTATAAACGCGATTACAAGGCCTATTATGAGCGCCTTTATTATAATCGAAAACAGCGTGAACGACAACATCTGCATTTCCGTCATGTCGTCGATTATATACACTATGCAGCCGTTCTTTTCTCCCTCGACGCAGAACGCATAGTCAAACACGTCCGCTCCGAAGGACTGCTCCTTTCCTTGTCTTCCGTTCATCGCCGAAAGAACGTTTTCGGTAAGCTTTACTTCCTTTGCGTTCTCAACGCTTGACGAAAGCGTGTTTGCGTTTCTGTCGAGAACGTAGAAATTACGGTAGTTGTCAAGTCCGAACGACGACGAATACGCGAGCATTACCTCCTTTATCTTTTCGGGGTAGTCCTCGCTGTCGATTACGTCGTTTATTCTGACAAGCGCCGCTCCTTCAAGCGCGTCGTCTATTCTGTTTACAAAATCGTTCTTATAGTATTCGTATATACTGTTGGTAAGAAATATTCCCACCGTCGCCATTACCGTGATTATGAATACTATGAATATAAGAACCAGCTTGGAATTCAGCGTCTTATACACGTTTTTTCCTCCGTTGCGACGTTTCTTTTTTTCGCAATGTTTTCCGGTATATTTATTCTATATAGTAACCCACGCCGCGCTTGTTTTTGATGTACTTCGGCTCGGACGGGTTGTCCTCTATCTGCTTTCTGAGTCTTGCTACTGTAACGTCCACGGTTCTTATGTCGCCGTAAAACTCATTGTATCCCCAGACCTGCTCTAAAAGCGCTTCCTGATTGTATTTCCTGCCGCGGTTTTTCGCGAGGAATTCAAGTAAATCGTACTGCTGCTTTGAAAGCGACACTTCCTCGCTGTTCTTTTTTACGGTAAGCGTCGTGCAGTTTATTATAAGCCCGTCAAGGTCGATGATTTCATCGTTTTCGCGCTCGTTGTTCGCCTTCTGCACGTTTTCGCCGGAGTATCTCCTTATGTTTGCCCTTATTCTCGAAAGCAGCTCCGCGTTGCTGAAAGGCTTTGTCATATAGTCGTCGGCTCCGAGTTCAAGCCCCATCACCTTGTCGCGCTCTTCCTCTCTTGCCGTGAGCATGATTATCGGCGTGTCAAGCCGTTCCCTTATTCTGCGGCATATTTCAAAGCCGTCCATCTTTGGAAGCATCACGTCAAGAAGCACGAGGTCGTATTTTCCCGAAAGCGCATACGCAAGGCCCTTTTCGCCGTCGTTTGCAACGTCGGTGTCGTATCCCTGCTTCCTTATGTTGTATTCAATAATATCCGCAATGTTTTTTTCGTCCTCAACTATGAGGATTTTCTTTTTTTTAGCTTCCACGGCAGTTTTCCTTTCTTTTTACAGCGACGGGAAGACCGTATATTCGTCCGCCTTTACCGTCCTGAACTGACTGTATTTTCCGCAAAATTCGAGAAACCTCGAAAGAATTCCGGGCGTGAGTGCTCCGTTTGAAAAAGATACGTGATGCGTCGCGGCGCGGCCTTCGTTCTTTTCGGCAATTTCCCGCACGAGAGCGTCGTACGCGCTCTGGGTTCTTGCGTAAACCGACGCGTCGAACGTATATCCGTATACCGAGTACCCGTTGTCTTTGAGCAGTTTTTCAATTCCGTTTTCCTTGAGCTCCCTTGCGTTCGCTCCTTTGATTCTCACGAATCTCGCCGTTTTCTTTGTTACAAGCTTCAGAGCCTCGTTTGCGCTCTTTATCTCCGAAAGAATATTCTGCGCCTCGTCCGATGCCGAAAAACCCTCGGTATAAGAAGACGCCGTCTGCGCGTAAATTCCTACGTTATGTCCCTCAACGAGGATTCTCCTTGCGGTTTCGGGGCTTTCGAGGATTTTCTCCTCCGTCATAAAGAAGGTCGCCTTGCAGTTATAAGAGGAAAGGACGTCGAGCACGCTTTCGGTATATTCGTCGGGGCAGTTTTCAAACGTAAGATATATGTTTCTCGACAGCACGTTTTTGTACGGGTCGTTGTCCGGAGGCACGGTCGTCTGTCCGCCCTGCGTGCTTCCGTTTTCGCCCTGCGTGTCGGGCGGAGTCTGATCCGTATTCGTGTCTTCATTCTTTTTCGGGCTGTACATATCTATAAGTTCGGGCAGCGTGTATTTCGCCTTGCTGTCCGATACGCGCGCGGCGTGTATTCCGTCGGAGGCATTGTCGTAGCTTTCGAATTTCAGTCCCACGGCGTCGCACACCGTCTTTGCCGGCACGTAGTAGGTTCTGTAGCACATCTGCACCGCCGCGTCGACCGTCTGTTCGGCGGTCGTCGTCGTTCCGGTTTCGAGGTCGAAGGCGATATAGTTGTTCGTATTCGTGTTGTTTATATAAAACCCGAACGAAAGCTTACTGTAAACGACCTCTATATACGAATACATCGCGAAAATCTCGAGGGGCACGTATTCGACGGAATTCATCACGACGAGCGGAAAATTCTTTACGTTTTTATACGACGCGTCCTGCCGGTAAAGGTTGGGGACGACGTAAATACGGGAGCTGTCGCTTTCGTTGTTCATGTTCACGTAATTTGCGAACTTCGCGTCGTTGTACTGCGCGCTTTTTACGTTTCCCGAAAAGGCGGCGGCAAAGATCAGCGCCGAAAGCACGAGCGCTTTTATTTTTTTCGTCGGTTTTTTCATCTGCGCGCCTCCTTTTTTGTTTTTTTGCCGTTTATTGTTCGCTTTTATCGCTTGTTTCCGTTTCGCCGTTTTCTTTTGCGTCCTCTTTGTCCGCATTCTTTTTCTTTACGTATTTTTCGTATCCGAGCCAGCCTATCGCGCTCAAAACCGCGGTTACGACAAAAAGCACCGTCGCCGCGATATAATTTTCGTTATGTATGAGCATTCCTCCGACGGTGGACGACACGACCGACGGGATTCTCGCGATAAGCGATATTGCGAGAAACTCCCCGAGAGTCAGAGGCGTGAGCGCAAAGAAGTAAGTGAACAAATCCTTCGGCGTTCCCGGAATAAAGAACAGTATAAATGTTATCGTGCGCAGCTTGTCGTGGTCGTTTACGTATTTGCGCACAAATTTCAGGTTGTCAAGCTTGTCCTTTGCGTCAAAAAGGTCTATCGCCTTCATTCCGTATTTCTTTATGAGAAGAAACATCAATGCGCTTGCAATCGCGACCCCTATATAGCATATGGCCGTTCCCATTATCGCGCCGAACGCGTATCCGAGTCCGACTTCGATTATTTCTCCCGGAATAAAAGCGACGAATATCTGCAGCAGCTGTAGTCCGAGCCCGACGAGAACGCCCCTTGCGCCGAAAGACAGCACGTAGTCGCGGAAGCTCTCGGCGGAGCTGATTTCTCTGAAATTTACGGCAAAATATATCGTTATAAGCAAAAGAACCGCAACATAAACTATTACCAAAAGCACCGCAAGCAGTTTTTTTACTATCTGTTTTCTTTCCTCGTTCATGTTTTTCCCCGTTTTTTGCTTATTTTTTCCTGTTTTTGCATTCGCCGCAGACCCCGTAAAGCACGGTTCTCGTGTTGTCGACGTCAAAATTATGGTGCTCTTTTACGTGCGCTTCAAGGTTTTCGAGATACTCGCAGCTTACGTGAAAAAGCTTGCCGCAGGACGTGCATTTAAGGTGAAAATGCGTTTCGCATTCGCTTTTTTTCGATTTTCCCGCATACTGGAAGCATGCGCTCTCCTGCGCAGACGTTATATATTTTCTTATTTCGCCGCACGCCGTCAGCTTTTCGAGCTGCCGGTAAACCGTTGCGGTCGAAACGTCCTTTTTTTCGTTTTGTAAAAGGGAAACTATCTCTTTTGCCGTCAGATGCCGGCTGCTGTTTTCCTTTAAGCAGTCAAGCACCGTTTTCTGGTGCTTTGTCCTTCTTGCATTGTTCTCGGCCATGTTTTCACCCGCTTTGTACGTTTTCTCGATTTACTGCTCGTTCACAAGGTATGCAAAGCGTTCTCCGCGCTTCTCGAAGTTCGCAAATTCGTCAAACGACGCGCAGGCGGGCGACAAAAGCACGATTTCTCCGCTTTTTGCGTTCTTTTTCGCAAGCCTTACCGCGCTGTCAAAATTTTCGCACATATTTATTTTCACGGGATTCTTTTTAAAATACCCGCTTTTCGTTACGGCGTCGTAAATCTTCTGCGCCGTGTGTCCCGCAACGTACAGCGTGCAGTTCTTTTCGCACAGCGGCTTTGCAAGCTCGTCGAACGGTATGTGCTTGTCGTATCCGCCGAGAATGATATTTATTTTTCCGTCGTACGCTTCCGAAAAGCACGAAAGCGCCGCCGCAGTTCTCGACGGAGAGGAATCGATGGAGCTGTTATAAAACTTAACACCGTCTTTTTCTTTTATGAGTTCAAGCCTGTGATGCACGCCCGTAAACGTTTTTGCGGTATTTTCGGCGTCGGTTTTTGCCGCAAAATCCTTTGTCGCGAGAATTGCCGCCATGTAGTTTTCGACGTTGTGAAGTCCGGGAATCAAAATATCGTCCCTCGAAAAATATTTTTCTCCGTCTATATAAATGTTTCCGCCCTCAAGCGACGCGCCCGATTCCGTTTTTCCGTCGTACGCCGAAAAGTCCGAAACGAAAAGGTCTTGCGCTCTTGCTTCTGTCGCAAACGCCTTTACGTACTCATCGCTCCTCCTGTTTATCACAAGCTTTGCCCCGACGTTTGCGTGCGAGAACACCGCTTTTTTTGCGTTTGCGTATTCGTCCATATCGGTATGCCAGTCGAGGTGGTTTGGCGAAATGTTCGTGATAACTCCCACGTCGGGAAAGATTACGTGCGCAAAAGGCAGTCCCTTGTTTTCAAATCTGTTTATGGTGTGAAGCTGAAAGCTTGAAAGCTCAAGCACCGTGAAATCTTCGGGCGCAATTTCGTCAACAACTCTCAAAAGCGGGTTTCCGATGTTTCCGCCGAGCCACACCTTGTGCCCCGCGCGTTTTAATATCTCCGACGTAAGCGTCGTGGTCGTCGTCTTGCCGTTGCTTCCCGTAACAACTATGATTTTCGACGGGCACAGCGACAGAAAAGCTTCCATTTCCGACGTTATGAGCGCGCCGTTTTGGTAAGCCTTCATTATTTCGGGCTTGTCAAAGCGCACCCCGGGGCTTTTGTAGACGATTTCCTCGCGTATGTCATCAAGATAGTTTTCGCCCGTAATAAACTTCACTCCGTCTTTTTCGAGCTTTTCAATATTGAGATTTTTGTTTTCGGAAAGCGCTTCTTTGGTCTTTTTGTCCCTTGCGACAACCTCTGCGCCGTTTTCCAGAAGGAAAGAGATAAGCGGAATATTGCTTATTCCGACGCCGATTACCGACGCCGTTTTTCCTTTTAAGAATTCCTTATAAAGTCTTAATTTCTCGTTGAAATAAGGTGTTTCGGGCATGTTTACTATCCTTTCGGAGCTGTTTTGTATAATAATCAGAATTCGAGAACGGCTTTTGCCATTTCCGTCTTGTCAAGCACCGTATCAAACCTGATTTTCTTTCCGAAAAGTTCGGAAATGGGCTTCGGAACCGCCGTTTTCGTGTATTCCGACAGTGCGTTTATCACGTCTTTGTCGTCGTCCGGATTTTTTGCGCTCCTTCCGAGCGACGAAAGCACGTCGGGCGCGAATTTGTACGGACTTGCGGTGGAAACGACTATGTTTTTAAGTCCCGCGCCTTCGTCTTTTTCGAACTTTCTTGCGGCGCACAGAGCCACCGCCGTATGCGTGTCGCAAAGGTAGTTTTGCTTTTCAAAAGTTTGTCTTATCGTGTCGGCGCACTCCTTTTCGGTTGCGAAATACGCGCAAAAATTCTCTTTTATCCGTTCAAGTTCGTCCTTTTCAATTTCATATCTTCCCTTTTCCGACAATTCTTTCATGTAAAACGCGGTTTTTTCGGGGCCGCACACGAGATACAGCAGTCTTTCGAGGTTTGACGATATGAGAATATCCATAGACGGCGACATCGTCGTGTAAAACTTTCGGTTTCTGTCGTAAACGCCCGTCGAAATAAAGTCGGTCAGAATATTGTTGCTGTTGGACGCGCAGACAAGCTTGTTTACGGGAAGTCCCATGAGTTTTGCGATGTAGGCCGCGAAAATATTGCCGAAATTGCCCGTCGGGACGGTAATATTTACCTTTTCGCCGGGAGTTATCCCGTTTTTATCAAGCATATCGCAGTACGCCGAGAAATAGTACACTATCTGCGGTGCGAGCCGTCCGAAATTTATCGAGTTTGCGCTGGACAGAAACGTGTTTTTCTTCAATAATTTTTCCTTGATGTCCGCCGACGAGAAAATGTTCTTTACCCCCGTCTGCGCGTCGTCAAAGTTGCCTTTTATCGCAAAGACCGCAACGTTTTCTCCCTCCTGCGTCGCCATCTGCATTTTCTGCATTCTGCTCACGCCGTTCTGAGGATAGAAGACGGCGATTTTTACGCCTTTTACGTCGCGATAGCCCTCAAGCGCGGCTTTTCCGGTGTCTCCCGACGTTGCGACGAGTATCTTTGCCGTCTTTTTTTCGCCCGTCATTTCGAGCGCCTTTGAGAGCAGGCGCGGCATTATCTGAAGCGCCATGTCCTTGAACGCGCAGGTCGGCCCGTGCCACAGCTCGAGCATGCTTATATTTTCATCTTTCAGCGCCGAAACCTTTGCGTTTTCTCCGTCAAACGTATAGTTATACGCCTTGTCGGCGCAGTCAAGAAGGGTTTCCTTCGTATAATCGGTCAGAAAAAGCGAAAGCACCTCCGACGCCCTCTCGTAATATTTAAGAGTACGGAGCTTTTGCAGAAATTTTCCGTCAATTTTCGGTATTCTTTCGGGCATATACAGTCCGCCGTCGTCGGAAAGCCCCTTTATTATAACCTCAGCCGCCGTTTTTGCGTTTTCCTTTTTCGCACTTCTCGTGCTGTAATAGTTCATTTTTATTCCGTCCTTTTCGGGTTAATTACAGATTTTTTACAAAGAAATTGTACGCGTTGTTATAGAAAAGGTCTTCAACAAGCGCGCTTTGCGCTCCGTTTTTTTCGAGGTATTCCCCGAGAAGCGCGGTTTTAGACGCCTTTTCAAGTCCCTTTATCTTTTCCGTTCCGTCAAAATCGGAGCCGAAGCATACGTTTTTGTCGCTGCCCTTTTCTATAAAATGCACTATGTGCTTTACTACGGTGTCGTAAACGAATTCCTTGCTGTAAAGCGCCTCTTTCTTTTCGGCGAACACTTTTGCAAGGTGTTTTTTCACAAAATCGACTCCGACTATTCCGCCGCGGGCAATTACGGTACGCAGCTGCGTGTCGGTTATGTTTCTCGGGTGTGCGCATACGGTAAAGGAATTCGAGTGGGACGCCAAAAAAGGCTTTTGCGCGACGTTTGCAAAGTCCCAGAAGCTCTTTTCCGACATGTGCGACACGTCGATTATTATTCCCTGCTTTTCGCATTCCTTTACGACGTCAAATCCGAAATCGGAAAAGCCCTCGTCGGTATCATACGCGCCGCATACGGCGTTTACTCCTTCGTGCGCAAGCGTTAAAATCCTCACGCCGTATTCGCGGAGTATCGCGATTCTCGAAATATCCTTTTCGATGAGCCTTGCTCCCTCGACCGCGGGAATGATTTTAAGTCTGCCGTCCTCTTTTTCCAGCGTGTCCGCGTCGGTGCACAGCACGGCCTTATCCTCGTTTTTTGCGATTTCGTTCTGCATATATCCGAAAATCTCGAAAAATTCTCCGTAATTTTCCGATTCTTCCTTACTGTTATCCGACCAAATCGCGAAAACCTGCGCCTTTTTTTCGTATCCGTCAACGCTTTCAAGGTCGAAAGCAAGGTCGTTTTGCGCAAGCTCTCTTTTTTTATGATACATTTCGAACGCGGTATCGCAGTGCAAATCAAAATAATTCATAAATATCAGTCTTTCTCCGGAAATTCTGCGTTTTCGCAAAATTCAGCAAAATGCGTTTTTTATATATTTTACGTACGGTTTTTCGTCTTGTCCGCCCACGCACGCAACGTCGAATCTTGTGTCAAGCGACGACACGTACCCGGTGTTTTGATATTCTTTAAGAAACTCGTTTGCCGTGGCGATTATTCTGTTTCTCTTTGTCTGATTTACGGCTTTTGCGGGATCCCATCCGTCGGTTTCGCGCAGTTTTACCTCGGTAAAAACGATAAGTCCTTCTTTTTCGGAAATAATGTCGATTTCTCCGTTTTTCCCGACGTAATTGCGGCAGATTATCCTGTATCCGTTCTTTTTCAGATAGTTTTCGGCAAGGCTTTCGCCGAAATCGCCCTTATTTCTCGTGCTCATTTTCCGTTTTTGCTCTCGAAATATTTTTTGAAAAAGCTCTCTCTGTGCTCCTTGCACAGCCCGTACTTATCCACCGCCGCGTAGTGCTCTTTCGTGCCGTAGCCCTTATGTTTTGCAAAATTATACTCGGGAAACTCCCTGTCGAGATATTCTACGCAGTATTTGTCCCTTTCGGTTTTGGCAAGAATGGACGCCGCCGCAACCGACGGGCATTTTGCGTCTCCGCCGACGACCGCTGTCGACGGAATACGTATATTTTTGTTGGAATTTCCGTCAATAATCGCAAATTCCGCCTTTTTGTCAAGCCCCGAAATCGCCCTGTTCATCGCGAGCAGCGCGGCGTTTAATATGTTAATTTCCTCAATTTCGTCCTTTTCGGCAAACGCAACGCAGTAAGAGATCGCGTATTTTTTTATGCTCTGCGCGAGCGCCTCCCTCTTTTTTTCGCTGAGTTTCTTTGAGTCGTTAAGATTGGAAAGCTCTTCTATGCCGCACGCGTTTTCGGGAAGGATAACCGCCGCGGCGTATACCCTTCCCGCAAGCGGGCCGCGGCCCGCCTCGTCTACGCCGCAAACGCGTTCGCTCTTTATATTTTTGTTCTCATAAAGCGATTTTTCAAAATCAAACGTCATTTCGTTTCCCTTTTCAGAACAAGCTTTCCTGGTCGTCCTTTCCGACGCCGGTACCGGCGCTCGGAAGCTTTGATTTTCTGAATTTCGAGAAGTTTTTCATTTCTTCCGAGCCGTCGTCGTAAAATTCCTTTACGCTTTCGACCTTATGCCCTTTTTTGAGCGTAAATACCGTCGCTCCCGACGACGTTCTCGTAACCTTTTTGGTGAGCTGCGACGAGTTCATTATAATATATTTGCCCGCCGACGATTTGAGAATGTATTCGGTGTAAAATCCGCGCCCCGTATGCTCGGGAACAAAAAATATTCCCGCGGCCTTCGAGCCCTTGAAAAATCCGTTCGTAAGCTTTTTCCTGTTGGTCTTCGTTTCGTATACGGCAAGCGGTATTGACAGCGCCTTTCCGTTTTCAAAGAAGATCGCCGCGTCTCCCTTGTAATCCGCCGTTGCAAGCATGCTCACCGTCTTTTCGTTTTCGGCAAAGCCGAGCTTTACCGGAATATATTCGCCGAGCGACGACGGCTTTACCACGTCGAAATCGTCCGCCTTCGCCTTATACACGTTTCCTTCGTCGGTAAAGAACAGAATATCATACTCGTTTGATATGTCGAGCGTGCATTTTATCGCGTCTCCCGCCTTTAACGTCTGGTCGTCGGTCGCTTTTTTGTCGCCCTTTGCCGGCAGAAGCTTCTTGAAATAGCCTTCGTTTGTGAGAAGCACCGTTACCGGATATTTTTCGGGCTCGCGGGAGGGTATCTCATGTTCCTCGTACTCATATACGATTTCGGTTTTTCTTGCGCGCGCGTATTTTTTCTTGATTTCGGAAAGCTGTTTTGAAATGAGGCTTTTAACCTTTCTTTCGCTGTGCAGAATTTCGTCGGTTTCCGAAATTTTCTTTTCAAGCTCCTCTTTTTCGCTTATTCTCTTTATTATATATTCTTTGTTGAGGTTGCGCAGTTTTATTTCGGCAATGTATTCCGCCTGCGTTTCGTCGACGTCAAAGCCGCGCATGAGGTTGGGAATTACGTCCTTTTCGTTTTCCGTCTTTCTGATTATGCTTATCGCCTTGTCGATGTCGAGCAGCAGTTTTTCAAGTCCGTAAAGCAGATGAAGCTTTTCCTTCATCTTTGACAAATCAAAGTAAAGCTCCCTTTTTACGCACTCCGTGCGCCATGCAAGCCACTCGTCGATAATTTCGCCCACTCCCATGATTTTCGGCGTGCCCTCTATGAGCACGTTGAAATTGCACGAAAAGCTGTCTTCGAGAGGGGTAAGGCGGTAAAGCTTGTTCATGAGCTTTTCGCTGTCGGCGCCGCGCTTTAAGTCTATTGCGATTTTAAGTCCCGAAAGTCCCGTTTCGTCTCTTATATCGGATATTTCGGTAATTTTCTTTTCCTTGACGAGCAGCGCCGTCTTGTCGATTATCGCCTCGACCTTTGCCGTGTAGGGAATTTCGGTTATTTCGATGCAGTTGTCCTTTTTGTTGTATTCGTATTTCGCCCGCATTTTGAAGGAGCCTTTTCCGCTGCGGTAAATCTCCGACATCTGCTCCCTGTCGTAAAGCAGATACGCTCCCGTGGAAAAGTCGGGCGCCTTTATTATATCGAGAAAATCGACGTTTTCGTTCTTTATATACTCGCAGACCGCGTCGCACACTTCGCCGAGGTTGAAAGAGCATATATTCGACGCCATTCCGACCGCAATGCCCGTGTTCGGGGACACGAGAATGTTCGGAAACGCCGTCGGCAGAAGCACCGGTTCCTTTACCGTTCCGTCGTAGTTGTCGACGAAATCGACCGCGTCCTTGTCTATTCCCGAAAAAATCGTATTGCAGAACTCGTCAAGCTTCGCCTCGGTGTATCTCGGCGCCGCGCAGACCATATCGGAATACTGTTTTCCGAACGAGCCCTTTGAATCGACGAAGGGATGAAGCAGCGCCTCGTTTCCCCTGGTGAGTCTTACCATGGTATCGTAAATCGCCGCGTCTCCGTGCGGATTAAGCTTCATCGTCGCGCCCACGATATTCGAGGACTTGGTCCTCTCGCCCTTAAGCAGCCCCATATTGTACATGGTATAAAGAAGCTTTCTGTGGGCGGGCTTGAAGCCGTCTATTTCGGGAATAGCTCTTGAAATGATAACGCTCATGGCGTAGGGCATATAGTTTTTCTTTAACGTTTCGACAATGCCCTCGTCGGTGATTACCGCGTTTTTCAAATCAAATTCTTCCGTTTTTGCCTGTTTTTTTCTCGTTTTTCTTTCCGCCATTTATTTTCTCTTTCCAAAAATTTTATCTGCTTCTTATGGGCATTACGAGGTAGAGATAGTACGAATCCTCAACCTCGTCCTCGTCTCTTGCCTTTATTACCATTCCTTTTCCGTTTTCGGCAAGGCGCAGCAGCACCTTTTCGTTTTCACAGCATCTGAGCGCGTCGATAAGAAACGACTGATTGAAAAGTACCTCTTTTTCCTCTCCGCTCGTCTCAACGCCTATCGCGTCGTTTATTTTTCCGCTTTCCGTCTCGCAGGATATTTTAAGGGTATCTCCCGCAAAATTCAGTTTTGCGCTGCTGTGCATTTTTTCGTTTACAAGCGCCACTCTTTCAAGACTTCTTATAAGTTCGTCCCTGTTTACGACCGCGGTGGACGTATATTCGGGAATGTATTTTTCGTATTTCGGAAAATCGCCTTCTATAAGTCTTACTACAAAATAGAGGTTATCCGTCATAATTATTATGTGCTTGTTTGCAAGCTCAAGGCTTATTTCGCCGTCGTTGTCCTCCATTATGCGAAGAAGGTTAAGCTGTGCTCTTCCGGGAATGATGAAGGAGACGTCGAGATTCTGATTGTCAACCGAGCTTTTTTCTTTTCTTACCGCAAAGCGGAAGCCGTCAATGGAGCTTACGGTGAGATAATTATCCTTTATCTCGAAAAGCGAGCCTTTGAGAAGCGGGTTCGTGTCGTCCTTGCATACCGAGAAAATCGTCTTGTTTATGAGGTTTTTCATCTGCTTTTTTGAAATCGAAAAAGCAGTATGTCCCTTTATTTCGGGAATTGCGGGATATCCGTCCGAGCTTCTTCCGAGTATCTGGAAATCGGCTTCTCCCGACGTAAGATTTATTATATTGTTTTCCGAAACGACAACTTTTATTTCGCCGTCCGGCATGCTGTGAATAATCGGAACTATCTGGGAATCGGCAACTACTCTGCCTTCTTCTTCGATTTCGGCGTCAACCGTCGTCTTTATTCCCTTTTCGATATCGTAGCAGTACAAGACTACGTTTTTACCCCTTGCTTCTATGTATACTCCGTTGAGTGCGGACTCGGCGCTTTTGCTCTGTGCGATTATGCTTACCGGCGTTATTGCTTTTTCGAATTCCTGCTTGTTCACTCTGAAAATCATTTTTTGTTCCTCCGTTTTTTTATATAAATATTTTTATACAGAAAGAAAGTAGTAGTAGTCCCTGTTCAAAATGTGGAAAAGTGGAAAAAAACTTTGAAGTATCCGTCTTTTTCCTGTTGAAAAGACAGGCTGTTTTCGTTGAAAAGGTGTCGGAAAAATGTTGAAAATTTTTCGTGAAATTTCAACAACGCTGTTGATAAATCATTGTTACTTTGTTGATAAGTTACATTTCGTTTCTTCCGGACAGCGCTCTTGAGAGGGTAACCTCGTCGGCGTATTCAAGGTCGCCTCCGACGGGAATTCCGTACGCAAGGCGCGTAACCTTTATTCCGAAATTTTTAATAAGCCTCGAAAGGTACATCGCCGTCGCATCTCCCTCGACGCTCGGGTTTGTCGCAATGATGATTTCGATATCTTCGGGCTTTTCGGTTTTTAAAAGTCCGTCTATTCTCGAAAGAAGGCTTTTTATGTTGAGTTTTTCGGGAGTCTTTCCGTCAAGCGGGGACAAAAGTCCGCCCAGCACGTGAAAAACGCCTTCGTATTCCGAAATTTTAAGAATTGCCGCGACGTCCCTCGGGTCTTCGACGACGCAGATAATTTTTTGCTTTCTCTTTTTGTCGGCGCAGACGGGGCATATTTCGGAATCCGAAATATTGCCGCAGATTTTACATTTGGTGATTTTCTTTTTTGCCTCGATTATCGCGTTTGCAAAATCCAGAGCTTTTTCCTCCGGAAAGTCGAGCAGCGCGAACGCAAGGCGGTACGCCGTCTTTTTTCCTATTCCCGGAAGGCTTCTGAATTTTGACGCGAGATTTTCGAGCGGCAGAGCGAAAGAATTGTTTTCAGCCATATTTTTTCCCTCATATTTATTATTATTAAATATCATATAATTATATCACAAAACCCCGTTTTTTGCAAGAGTTTCCACTCTATACAAAAACCCATTTTCATTATACCACAATAACAAAAATTTGTCTATTGAAACGCAAAAATTCTTTATAAAAAAACGTCAAAAAAGCCGAAAGATTTTCTTTCGGCTTTTTTAAATTTAAATTAATAATATCATTCGTCGCTGTCTGTTATTTTTTTGCAGAAGCTCGATATTTTTTCAAGGTCGCCGCCTTTTTCCCTGTCCTTCGGGTCGACAAGCGTCAGAACGTCCTCAAAATCTGAAATTCCGATAAAATTCTTTAATTTTTCGGCAGCTTTGGAGGCGTCTCCGCCGCTGCTGCAGAAAAATGAAGCGATTTTCTTATTCTGAAGCTTATCCTTGTTCTCTTTTACAAACGTGCGCACGGGCGGCGAAAAGGTGCCTGCCCAGACAGGCGAGCCGAGAACGACAAGGTCGTATTCCTTTGCGTCGAACGAATACTTTTCAAGAGCCGGCGTTTCCTTCATTACCGCGCTTTTTCCGCCCCAAAGGAATTTTTTAAAGCCTTTTGACGGATATTCCTTTACGGGATTTATTCTTATAAGCTCTGCTCCCGTGAGTTCACATATTTTCTTTGAAACGTAATCGGTATTTCCCGACATCGAATAGTAAACGACAGCGGTTTTTTTCATAGGTTTTTCCTCTTAATAAAATTTATTTTTCGTATATCAGCGCGCGAAACTGCTCTTTTGCTTTATTGTTGTCAAGCTTTGACTCGTAGTGGGCGAGAAGCTCTTTGTTTTCAAGCAGAAATTTAAGTTTTTCGTATATGCCTTTTTCGGTGTTTTCGCAAACAAAGCCGATGTTTCTGTCCTCGACGAGTTCTTTTGCCGAGGTTGTGTCTGTTGAGAGCACCTTCGTTCCGAGTATCTCCGCTTCGCCGAAAACCATCGGAGCCGCCTCGTTATACGACGGCACGAGTACGAGGTCCGCTTCTTTGAAATAGGGGTACGGGTTTTTTTTGCTTCCCAAGAGAAAAACGCAGTCCTCCATGCCGTTTTCCTTTATAAGAGTTTTCGTTTTTTCGTAATCCGCGCCGTTTTTGCCGGCAACATACCACGCAAAGCGAAAGCCCTCGTCCCTTAACTTTTTCAATATCGGAATCATTCTCGAAATGCCTTTTTCTGGGCTTATTCTTGCCGCCGAAAATATATTTATGAGGTCTTTTTCGAATTTTTCGCTTATTTCCTCTTTTGCAAGCTCTTTTATTTCTTCGACGTTATAGCAGTTATATACGGTGTAAACCTTATTTTCAACGTCGGGAACGGCATGTATGAATTTTTTTGCCGTGCTGTCCGACACGCACGCGATTTTGTCGAACTGTTTGTACTGTTCTCTGTTTATCTCGTTGTTTCCGTCGTAATTTTCAAAATCGCAGTGCACGAACGTTATTTTTTCGGAGGCGTTTACGCTTCCGAGCACTATATAATTTATTCCGCCGTAAAAATAGTGTCCGTTGCTGTTCTGCATAAAGGAAATCGCCGCGTCGTAATGCCCGTCGAGAGTCTGTTTTTTCGACAGATGCTTATAAACCTCGTCAAAGCCGAAAATTTTGGTGATGACGGTGTACAGGACGCGCTTTGAAAGCGCGGAAAAGCCGCTTTTTTTCGCTTCGGAAAATTCCATGCCCATTATCTGCGTATATTTATTGCCCGTAACTACCTTTACGCCGTCCGGAATCTCGTTTTTCCATTCGCCCGCAAAATACGAGAGATAAAGCGTTACGTCGTAGTCGTCCTTTATCTCGTTCAGCAGATTGAGAAGCGATTTTTGTATTCCGCCTATATGCAGATTGTTGTTCGCGATAAGAATTTTCTTTTTCAAAATTCAAGCTTCCTTTTATTACACCTGTGCGCCGTTCTTTTTCTTTTCCGTTTTTTTGAACAAATCGTAAATTTCAAATGCGATAACCGCAATGCACGAAAGGCCGAGGCCTAAAACGGCGCCTATAAAGCCGTATACCTTATAGCTGAGATTCGGGAAATAGCATATATCGCAGAGTTTTGTTACGTGTTTCGGCAAAAGGTACGAATTGTAGTCCTCTATTACGTCGAACGTTTCCGCGTAAAGCGGTCGAAGCTCTTCAAGACACTGCTTTATCATCGCCTCAACAACTTTTTCCGAGCCGCCCTGCGAAACGGTATCGTTTTCAAATTTACCGATTACGTTGTCGCAGTTGCCTGCCAGAATAAGATTGGTTTTCGCCGACGTAAGGCTGTCCGCGTAGTCGCGGAACAAAGAGTCGTACGACGTTCTTCCTATTACCACCCTGAAGGACTCGTCGACGTCTTTTATTACGCCGAGCTCATCCTGGGTGTAAGAGCCGGATTCATGGTACGCGTTCGGCACGTCGAGGTTTGCCTCAACGTATGCGTCCATCTTTTCCTTTGTCTTTGACGCGAGAAATTCTTCGTTATCCTTTACGCGAAGATAACTTTCTTTTCTTTCGGTATATTTGTTTATGAGCAGAGGTTTGTTTTTGGTAATTTTTCCGTTATAAATCTTTTCGAATATCTGCGGGATAAGATACGTATCCATCTGCTCGAAATTGTTTATAAGCATATTGAACGAAATGCCGTTTGACGGAGATACGTAATTATTGCTGTCGCGCGAATAGCTGCTGAGCGACGAAACGGTATTCTTCACGTTTTTCTCTATAAGCTCCGCCTGCTCGATATAGTCGAAGTCCTTGCTGTTAAGGGTATAATCGACTTCCTTTATTGAAGCAAGGTACAGATACTCATTCGCGTAATAGTCGAAATAATTGTTTATAACGCTGTTAAGAATCGACCTTGTCTGCTCGAAGGAGGACGAGCCGTCGTAGGATACGCAGAAAGCGTTCGGATAATACTCATATTCTATACCGTTTTTCTGGTTTGCTTCCTTGAGTTTGATTTGGGCGGTGTCTTCAATCGGAGTAATGGTGATTTTGTTTCTTATAGAGTCCATTTTCTGTGAGGAAAGACCCGTATCTTCTATTACGCGAAGCATTACGTCGGGTGAAATTATTTCCTCAACGTCGAAAGAAGTACCTTTAAGCGTTTGTCCGCGGGAAATGCAGCTGTCCTCGTATTTTATTATAACGTTTGCCGTATACGTCTGTTTTCTGTTTACGTAGAACATGGCAGCAAGAAAAGTAATAATCGTTATTGAAATTATTACCCATTTCCCTTTAAGCAAAAAGCGGAATAAATCCCATATAGTAAGTTTCATTTTTTTCTCCCTTAACAAAATTTAATTTGTTTTCATATCTGAAGATTCTTTTTTGCGTTGTCTATGGCCATGCGTTCTTTTTGTCTCGTTCTTTCGTAAAGGTCTTCCTTGAAAATATCGTAAAGAATTATAAAGACAGCAAGTACAATCGTTCCGAGAAGCGCTGTTTTTAGAGCCGTCGACCAGCCGAACAGGCTGTTTTCGTACACCTTGAATTTGAAGTAATCCTTCGTCTCGTATTCGAGATATTCGTCATCCGTCTTCTTTGCGGCGCTTGAAATCTCCGAAAGTATTTCAACAAGCGTGTCAAGCATGAGATCCGCTTTTTTCGTGTTTTCCTTCGAGGAAAAATAATGTGCTCCGAACTTGTTTTTGTAGTTGTTCAGCACGTCTATTTCCTTCAACAGCGCTTTTGCCCTTATCTGCGCCGTCTGCGCCTCGTCCGTAACGTAGTCGAGACCCGTCTTCGTGCGGTTCATGTAATAGTCTTTTTCCGCGTTTATCGCAGGGATAAACGCGTTTGCCGTAATGCTTCCGTTATAGTCGGAAAGCACGTTTTTCTTTATGTTCGCTTCCTCGTTGAAAATGTCGTAATCAAGCGACTTGTTTTCTATTAAGAAGGAAACGCGTTCCACAAAGTCGGAATTGTTTTTCGAAACGCCGTTCTGCGTTATGAAAGCGTAATAGTTTTCAAGGTTTACGTCCTTGAACTGCCTCAGCATATCGCATATCATGCCGAGGTTATATCCGTCGGACGATTTGAAGGTGTTGTTTCTGGATTCGTGGCTTTCGACAAGCGAAATCATCGACGTCGTCTTTTTATAGAGGAGGTCGTAGCTTTCCAGATAGTCTGCGGCCGCAAAATTATATGTATTTTTGTCAAATACGAGCAAATCGTTCTTCAGGGTATATTTATCGTAAAAATACTCTCTGTACGCGTCGGCAAGGTTGTTTATAAAAGCCGACGTCTCGTTTTTGTCGAATTTGTTTTTCTGCGAATAATACAGAAAATAGGTCGTCGGCATATAGACATTCATTTCCCCGGCTTCGACGGAGGCTACCACCTTGTCGAACGAGTCGGGAGACACGTTTGTCGTAAACGAAAGTCTTGTTTTCAGAAATTCGGTGTCTTCCTTTTCGATTTTAAGCCCTTTTTTCGCCTTGTCGATAAGCTCGGACGACTGGAGCTCCGTTACGTCGAAAAAGCTTCCGTCGGGGTTGAGACCCTTTTCCGAGCCGGGGTAGTTAAGCTCTATCGTCATGGTTATGAGCTTGCTTCTTACGAAGTAGTTGTAAGCGACCGACCCGCCCGCAAGCAATATTGCCGCGCAGAGCAGAAAGATAACGTATTTGAGCTTGAAAAGCCGAAGCAGAAAGTTGTTCAAAAAAGCCATCATTTTTTCTCCTTTTGAGTTAAAGTTGTTTTTCGCGCACAGACAATGAGTCCTCAAACGACATGGCGCACATCATCATTATATTTAAATACGGTTTGAACGTATAAAACGTAAGCGACATTGAAAACGCAAGAAGCGAAATAAACGCGCAGGAATATATTCTTTCGGTTTTCCACGGTTTTATTATGCAAAACGCGATTACAAAGAGGAAAAACAGCAGACCGAGCGCGCCCTGGTCGCTGAAAATCTGAATAAAGCTGTTGTGAGCCATGCTTCCTCTTTGAATGTTCGGGTCGTTTTCGAGAATGTCGAACGAGGATAAAATTCCCGACCCGAAAATTATTCTTTCCGGCTCCCGGAACGTGTATTTTAAAAGGCTTTCCCAAATTGCGACGCGGCCGCTTCCGCCCGTCTCTACGACGTCGTCAAACGTATATCTTGCCTGTATTGTTTCGGGAAGCATCGGGAATATCACGAAAACGACAATCAATATGATGGCAAGCCCCGCCGCGATTACGGCAAATTTTGCTTTCTTGCTCTGTATTCCCGCTATTATGTATGCGGCGATTCCCGCAAGAATTCCGAGAAGGCCGCCGCGCGAGCCCGTCCGCAGTATTGCGTAAAAGCACAGTATAAGTATTATAAGATAAATGAAATACAGTTTTCTTCGTTCAAAAAGGCGCTTTATGCACAAAAGCGACGCAATTATGAAGTACGCGCAGAACTGGTTCTGGTCCTCAACGTATCCGAGCACTCTTATTACCGCTCTTTCGTCGACAACCTCGCGGCTGAACAGCACGATCAGAATACACACAGCGCCTATTATCAGCCAGACCCATTCCAGAAACTCCCGCTCCTCTTTTGTGTAAACCCTCATGCTTATAAGCATGAGCGTCGCAAATCCGAGAAGCATATCCTTTACTATCGTATACGCTTCGGGTGTAAACAGCGTGAGCAGGCACGCAAACGAATACAGTATGTAAAGCGCGTACGTCAAGTGCACGCCGTTTAAGGAAATCTCGCTTTTTCCCATGAAAAGACGCGCGAGCAAAATTATGATAATGGGAATCGACACCACTTTGAGAAGCGAGCCGAACGGCGTTTCAACCACCGTAAACGGCAGGCAGAAAAAATACAGTCCGGCAAGAATGCAGTCGATGCTTATTTTGCTTTTTTGTTTCGGTATTTGTGCCGGAGCCATACGTTTCCTCCTTTTATCATATTTTTCTCATTATTTTGTCGAACAAAATAACGACGGGGCGGAAAGCGATTTTAAGCCGCCAGTAAAGGTTGTTCATTTTCCACTCTTTCAGGTGCGTTTTAATTTCTTTTGCGAGAATTTTGTTGTATTTCGCCTTTTCTCTTACGGAAAGGCCCGTATTGGTGAGGCTCTTTTCGTGCTGATAGTAGCAGTAATAGGGAATGCTTATGGAAGATACGCTGCGCGCTTTTGAAAACGCGCGCACGTTGAAAATCGCGTCCTCCGCCGTCTTCATTCCCGTCGGAAAACGGAGCCCTTCAAGGCAGTTTCTGCTGTACATTGCACAGCACACGCTGTTTAAGCTTATTCCCGTTATAAAGCAGGGATAAACCTCTTTTTTGAAGCGTTCCTTTTCCACGGTACCGTCCGTGCGGAATAGGTTTTCGGAAAACGAGACCTCTCCGTTGTCCTTTATGATTTTATATGCGAAATGAACTATGTCTGTCTGCGTTTCCTCGTGGAATCTCACAAGGTCGGGGATGGAATTGGGCACAAGCGAGTCGTCGGAGTCGACGAACAAGATGAGGTCGCCCGTCGCGTTTTCAAGCCCGAGATTTCTCGCGTTCGCAACGCCGAGGTTTTGTCCCGGGTCAACGAGTTTTATTTTATCCCCGTATTTTTTCAGTTTTTCAAGGCTGCCGTCGGTCGAGCCGTCGTTTACCGCGACAATTTCGACGTTCGGGTAGTTTTGCTCAAGCAGCGAATCGATGCATCTTTCCACGTATTGCTCGCGGTTATAGACGGGAACTATTACCGACACGCGAGAAAGCGCTTTTTCCGTCTCGGACGAGGAGCTTAACGTTCCCTTCGCAAGCAGATTGGAATACTCCGCCCTGCGCATCTCTTTTTCTTCGGTATTGCGCATATTTTCCGTCTCCTCGTCGAAGCCTTCCGTCGCGGAGGTCGTGAAAACTGTCTTGAAGGTGAGCATTATAATCTTGAAGTCGAGCATAAGGGAGAAGTTTACCTCGTAAATAAGGTCCATAAGTATCTTATCCTCGGCTTTTGTGTTGTATTTTCCGTAAACCTGCGCATAACCGGAAAGTCCCGCCTTTACAAGATACCGCAGGTCGTAGTTTTTAACGGTTTTACTGTAAACGTCGGCAAAAACGGGTCTTTCGGGGCGCGGTCCGATGAAAGACATCTCTCCGCGGAGTATGTTTACAAGCTGCGGAAGCTCGTCGAGCCGCAGCGAGCGCAGAATTTTTCCCGCGCGCGTAATCCGCGCGTCGTCTTTCTGCGACAGTTGTGCGCCGTCCTTTTCGGCGTTTTCGTACATGGTGCGGAACTTATATAAATTAAACCTTTTCTTGCCTATCGTATACCTTTCCTGTTTATAAATCACGGGGCCCTTTGAATCCCTTTTTATCCAAAGCGCGCAGACAAGAAACAGCGGCGAGAGAATGACAAGCGAAATCAAGGACGCCGCGATATCGAAAAGTCTTTTTATGAATTTTTCAAACGTTGATATTACAATGCCGTTTTTCACGATAAGAACGGTGTCGCCGAACTGGCTTATTTTTGCGTTCATCGTGTAAATATCGTTTATCTGCGCGGGAATGCTTACCTGCTTGTGAAGAAGCAGAGAGCCGGCAAGGATTTTGTCGCTCGCATCCTTGTTTATTTTCGGCGAAATAACGACGGCGTCGTTTAACGGAAGAATGGTTTTTATGAAGGAGTCGACCTCTTCTTCGTTTTCGTCGTCTATCATGTAATACCATGAGCCGTCAATGTTCGGGGACGAATATTTGAGCTTGCGCGCAAGAGCCGTATCGCTCTTTATTGACTCCAGAATGACCGTGCGTTCTTTTTTCTTGAATCTGTTGAGAAGAACCGTTGTGAACATTCTCCACGCCTCAAGAAGAAGCAGCGTGAACAAAAACAGATAAATCCACGTCGAGAAAAAGGTGTACTCCCAACCTGCAAGAAGGCTTACGGCAAGCGCTCCGAAGACCGACGCGGTCGTCGAAAACAGCACGGAAAGAATTACTTCGTCTTTTGCGCGGGCTTTATCCTTGAACAGATCGAAAAGATAGAAGAAGAACAAAAACATCAAAAGATATACCGCAAGAAGCTGATAGTTTTTCTGAGTGAACACGTCGGAAAAGCCCGAAGCTTTCAGTGCGAAAAACAGCCCCAGAGCCTCGAGAAAAATATCTCCGAAAAATTCAATGATTCTTACAAAGAAAAACGGTTTGCTTTTGTTCAACGGTATCCCTTCTTTCAAATCCGTGCAAAAAAACACTTATTCCATTTTATTTATTAACTTATTATAACATACTATTTTCAATTTTGCAACATTAACAAAATTTCTCATAAAATCTTGTAGAAAAAAACGAAAACCGAAGGGTTGGCCCTGCGGTTTTTATAAAATATTAATATAGAAATTGTCTTATTTGTCGAAAACAAAGTGCTTTTTGAGCAGTTTGAGTCTTATTTTTTTCGGCGCGTACAGCATGAGAAAGTACAGCGCAAAGTGCATTAAATTACTTTTATATAGCATGGATACGGAAACGTATTTTCTGAAATCCTTATCGTCGAGAAAATCCGAAACGAAAGATTCGTTTCCGGGGACGCGCAAAGCAAAAGCGCAGTAGTTAAGAAGCGTAAGCGCGCCGACGCAGATAAGCGCCTTTTTCGAGTTTTCGTCAAAATCTTTTTCAAGCGCGTCTGAAAACGCGCGTTTTATTTTCGGAATTCTCGAAAGCTGCGTTTCGTCCGCGCGGCAGTAGCCGGAGGATTTTATGTTGTAATTATAATAAACGCCGCTTACAAACGATATTTTTTTGAGATACAAAAGCATATCCATATTGAATTTGAAGTCTTCGCTGAAAAATTTTTTCGAGTCCCCGAACAAAAGCCCGGTTTCATTGAGGAAACTCTTTTTTATGAGTTTATTGCACACCTCGTTGGTATGCTTCAGCTTATAAAAACAGTTGAAAATATATTCCGCTCTGTCGGAAATTTCGATATTTTCGTCAAAGCTTGCGCGCACGTTTTCTTTTCCGTCCTCGAATATATCCCTTATTCCGCACTGAACGACTTCGGCGCCGCTTTCTTTCGCGCGCGCGAGCATTTTTCCGAACATTTCCTTCTCACACGTATCGTCTGCGTCCGCAAAGCCGACGTATTCGCCGTGAGCATTCCGCAGTCCCGCGTTTCTCGCGCTTCCCTGCCCCGCGTTTTCCTGCGAAAAAACCGCAATTTTATCGCCGTATTCCGCTAAAATCTGCGCGGTGCCGTCGGTCGAGCCGTCGTTTACGACGATTATCTCGAGACCCGGAAGCGTCTGCGAAAGAAGCGAGTCTATGCAGGCTTTTATTGTCTTTTCTCCGTTATAAACAGGAACGATTACCGAAACGTCAGTCATTTTCGCTCTCCAGGTATTCTTTTAAGTCGGATATATGCATAAGCGCGCTTTGTTTTTCGCTTTCGGGCGCAAAAACGACGGACGTCGTTTTTGCCGCCGTTTCGGACAGCGCTTCATAAGTTATCCCGGTCTTTTTCATATACGGAATTCTGTGTTTTTCGCACAGAATCTTTACTTTCGACGCGTCCGAAACGGCATAAACCTTGTCTATGCCCGAAAGCAGAGCCGAAACTATGCCGTGGAAGCGCGAAGACACTATTTTTCCGCAGCGCGCGACGTTTTTCATAATATACGCGGGATCTGAGTTGTAGCTTATGATTTCCGCATGCTCCGCATGCTTCATCAGACTTTTTATTCCGTTTACGGCAAACGCGTCGTTTTCCGTGCCGCCGTCGAACGCGAAAAGAAGCACTTTTTTGCCCTCTTTTTCGGCAAAATCGTCGCAGAAGCGCGCAAGCGCCTCGAAATAAGGATAATTTTCCGCCGAAAAGTTCTTCTGCGTGGGAATTATTCCGAGAAGGTTTTCGCCTGTTTTTTCGTAAACGTCTTCGTTTCCGAGCGCGAAAACCAAATCGGAATGGAGTTTTATTATTTTTTTCGGAGAAGCTTTTTTTATTATTCCGTATGACGTTTCGTCCCTGCACGAAATAAAGCCGTATTTGCCAAGCTCCCGCTTTATGAGTGCGTTTTCAAGCCCTCTTTCCGATTTGTCGACGCTGCAGCCGACGACGCCCGCCTTTTTTTCTTTTATTTTCTTTTCTTTCGGAATGGACAGCAGCTTTTGCGCAATATTCAATTTCGAGTCGTACTTGAATCCCGTGCCGATGACGTTTACCAGCGCGTCGAAAGACGCGTTTTCGTCGTACGGGCGCACGTTTGAAAGGTCCTTTAAGTGCAGCAGCAGTTCCTTTTTTCCGCAGTCGGGGAAAAAGTCGTATTCCGGCAGATTTTTTACCAGAATGCGCTGCATGAGGTCGTCGCCGAAGTTTTTGTCAAAATATCCCGTAAGTCTTATGTTCATATTATCCCTCTCGGTTTTTCCCTGAAATTTTGTCGGCAAAAAAGCGGTACGCCTTTTGCTTTTCCTCTCTCGAAAACAGCACGATAAAGCCGAACGCGTAGCCCAAAGCGGCGCATATTGCGGCGCAGAGAATGAGAATTGCCCAGGAATTTATTTCAAAAAGGCTCTTTATTCCGTAAAAAGCAAAGAACATCACGAGATTTAGCAGAACGCCCTTTAGCAAAACGGGATAAAAGGAGAGCTTTGAGACGGCGAGGTTCGACGACGCGTACATCGGCACGAAAAGGGCAATTCTGAGAAGGAGAAGCAGCGAGCTTACCCCGGCTATCGCGTAAAGACCCAAAGACGTGTGTTTAAGAAGCAGAAATACCGCGCCGATATTAAGCGCGCCGATGGCGCAGTCGACGAGCGCGGGCACCTTAACCTTGCACGTTACGGTGTTTATCTGATAAAGCGGGAAAATATAGATGCTTAACGTCTGCGGAAGAAGCGTCAGTACCGATAAAATCTGAATTACCGAGATTTCGCCTGCCGTCATGGACGGCAGCCACAGCGCAAAAAAGCTTTTGCCGAAAACTATGATTCCCATAACCGGCACGCTGCATATAAGTCCGCACAGCGACATCGCAAATCTCGTTTCTTTCAGCAGCTCTTCTTTCGGCTGCGTTGAATAGCTTATCGTCATGGCCGGATAAAACGCGCTTGCGACGACGCCCACAAAGCTTATTATCATAAGCGGCAGGGTTTTCGCGACCGAAAGCAGGCTCATGCCGTACGCGCTGATAAAGAGGTTTGCCAGAAGCAGGTCAAGCCCGGTGAAAAGGATCTGGCTGAGCTGGCTTGCCGAGTTCCATATTCCGACGGAGAGAAGCGTTTTTACCGCGGAAAAATCAAACAGCTTTGCGTCAAACGAAAGGTCGGGCGCAAGCTTTTTCTTTGCAATAACCTTCAGAACCGCCGACAGAAGCGCGCTTGCAAGCGCCGCGACACCGACGTAAAAGAGGTACGGCTTGAAAAAGAAATACGCCGCGACGATTATCACCGCTTTGACAAGAATTGACAAAACGTTTATGAGGGACGATATTTCAAGCCTGTTTTTCGCAAAGGTTGCCGAGTCGTATCTCGAAAAAATCAGATTCACGAAAAACATGAGAAAAACGAGCGCCCACAGCGCTTTTATGTCGAGCGCGTGAGAGGCGGGCACAGACGTGAATTTGTCGAGAAAAACTACGGCAAGACAGGCGGGAACGGACAAAACCACCGTCAGAAAGACGTTTGCCGCCGTTACCGACGAAAAATATCTTTTCGCTTCCGCAGCGTCGCCCTTCGAGTATGCGACGGTAATAAAGCGGTTCGCCATGCCGTTGACGGCAACGGTGATAACCGCCGCGTATTCAAGGAAATTGTTCGCAAGCCCGAAAAAGCCGTAAACCTCCTTGCCTATCTTCCCCACCGTGAGCGGCACGAGGAAAAAATTTATTGCAAGGGAAACGGCAAACGACAAAACCTGCGCAAAAATGTTGATTGTAATCTGTTTTCTGTGATTCATACGTTTTCCCGCGTTTTAATAATTTATTTGTTTCCCACGTCTTTAATCCTGTAAGGCCGTATTTTAGCCATAAGCCACAACAAGCGGCGCATTCTGTGCTTTATCAGAAATACAACGACAAGCCCTCTCGGAGAATGGAAATTGTATTTACAAAAGTCCGTATATTTATGGATAATTTCGTCAATGCTTTTTTCTTTTTGCGCAAATTCGGCGTAAGAAGCCGATTTTTTCGCCGAAACGACGAGATAATCGTAAAGCATTTCGGTAAGGTACGCGCCGAGCTGTGTTTTTACGCCTTCCGAAACGCCGGCATAATGGCGCGAGCCTTCAAATTCCCGCAAAACCTGCGCCTTTACGGCCCAGTTGTCCACCGAGATGTTGCGGCTTAAAGACGAAGGGAGCACCTTGTAATTATAAAACGGTTTTTTGATTATGTAAACCGACTGTGCCTTGTGCATGATGAGAAACGAGAGCGCGAAATCCTCGCCTATAACAAGCGCGTCGTTAATTGAGAGCTGGCAGGGCATGTAAAGCTCGCGTTTTACTATTTTCGACCATATGCTCGGATAAATTCCGAACGCGTAGAACGGCCTTTTTTTGTCGTAAATGAAGGACGGCAGAATTGTGCTTGTTTTCTGCTTTTCATCGTAAAAGCCCTCGTCGAAATTCGGCAGAACAAGCTCCTTTTTTCCGTTTGTTACGAAATAAAAGCCGAAACAGTATACGTCGGCGGGAAAACGCGAAATATATTCGTGAAGCGCGCAAAGCGCGCCCTTTTCAAGCGTGTCGTCGCTGTCGAGGTTCATAACATATCTGCCCGTCGCCGCCGTAATTCCCGCTTTTCTTGCACTCACGGGGCCGCCGTTTTGCTTGTGGATGACTTTAACGCGCGCGTTGCGCGCAAAAAGGTCAAGAAGTTTTTCGCTTCCGTCGGTCGAGCCGTCGTCAACCAGAACAAGCTCAAAGTCCGAAAAATCCTGCTCAAGCACGCTGTTTACGCAGTCGGTTATGTATTTTTTTGCCTGATAAACAGGCACGATAATGCTTATTTCGGGTGATTGCATTTCTCTTCCCTACTCTTTTATGAATTTTTCGATTTGCGAGACGTAAAGCGCGTCCTGCTTTATTACTTCGTCAAGGAAGCTTTCGCAGTTATGCGAAAATTCCTCCGGGTTGAAGTTTTCGTAATATCCGTAAATTTTGTCCGCCGCGCTCTTGTCGTCCTGCGCAAGGCTTATTCCGAGGCCGCGCGATTTTATGAGCTCTCCCGAGAAGGTCTCTTCGTTTGCGAACATCGGCTTTTTTCTCGTAAGCCCGTCGTAAAACTTGTTTGCAAGGGCGGGGGTGTTTACGAAGCTTTTCGGGTAATTATAGCAAATCATATCGAAGGAGTCGACGATTTTCATCTTGTCCTTTTCGTCGTACGCGCCGTAAACGGTAACGTTTTCAAACCGTTCGCAGAAATTTTTAAGCTTTTCCACGCAGTCGCCCGAGCCGTAAATCTCAAAAGCAAACCTTTCGTCGTTTCCGAAAAGAGAGCAGAGCTGCGTTAAGTATTCGTATTCGCGCAGGTATCCGACGTAACCCATGACAATCTTTCCCGACGCGTTCTTTTTGCAGGAAAGAACCCTGTTTTTATAGTTTTCGTCGGAAAAATTGTGCGATATGAACAGCTCT
Organism: Clostridiales bacterium; assembly: GCA_016286245.1. Lineage (GTDB taxonomy): Bacteria > Bacillota > Clostridia > Oscillospirales > CAG-382 > UMGS882. The sequence goes on from JAEESG010000002.1 coordinate 33,713, forward strand.
CTTTTGCTTTTTATCACGCTTGCGAATTTCGGCGACGAAACGCACGTGAAAAACGCGTTTTTCGCTATCATGCGCACTATCGCCCCGTACGGCTTTATATATTCGTACGACGCGTCTCTGTAATCGAAAACGTATTTTCCCTTATACCGCCTTTTTAAGAAAAACGGAAAGAGAATTGCGGTCTGCGTGGTTAAAATTATGAGCTTGTCGTATTTTTTCCTCTTTATCGTGCGCTTGGCAAAAGAGCGGAATTTCAAAAACGGAATGAATTTGGAAAAAAGAGAGGTATATCTCGAAAGAGGCGCGGAAAAAGTTACGTTCTTATCGTCGTTTTCACCTTTTTCGGCGCTTCTGTTCCAGTGGACGATTTCGTACGGAACGTTTTCTTTTTCAAGCGCGGATACGTATTTTTTTACGAACGGACAAAGCTCTATCTGCCCTATGCTTATAATTCCGACCATTTTCCTTTTCCCCTCTGCCTGTACCTATTTATTATATTGTATCACAAAAAAACGGCAATTTCAACCGATATTACACAAAAAGGGGATAACCGTCGGTTATCCCCGGAAATGCAGTATTATCGCAATTATTCGAAGTAAAGAGTCTTTTCGAGCATGTCGAAAACGGATTCAAGCGTTACTCCGTCGATTACCTTGCCGTTTCTTATCTCGATTTCAAACACGTTTCCGCCGTATTCCGCGCCGTAGTAGTAAATCAGTCCGTTATTGCAGGTGTACCAGTCTGCGCCGTTGATTTCCTTTATCTCAAAAGGAGTAACGCCGCTTGAGTTTGCGGGACGCGAATTGTTTCTTATGTAGGTGTCGGCGTCGACGCCTTCTTCAAGACCGCGGACGTTCAGCGTTACGTCTATTCCCTCGGGATATCCGCTCGACGTGTAGTCGCCGGTGTAGAATTCCCAGACGTAAAGCATTCCGTTGTACGGGTTTGGGTTGAGTGCTTCGGGTACGTAGAACGAAAGTCCGTATTCGTCGACGTTTATGCCGCCTTCCGCCTTCGGCTTGCGTTCCTCGCGCTGTTTCTTGTAAAGGTTTGTATATCTTTCGTTCTGCGCGGGCGAATACAGTATTTCAAGCTCAAAGTAAGGCTTCTTCGGCGCGTTTTGCGCTTCTTCCATAATCTTGTCTATGTCTTCCTCGGAGGTTATTTCCGAAAAATCGGGCGCCTGCTCCTCCTCGCCCTCGTTGTAAAAGATTACGTAGTCCATTGTCTGAACTTCGTCGTTAACCGTCATATCCATGACGAGCTGCGCTTCCTCGTCAGAAAGACTTATGAACGAAAGCAGCGACGATACCGCGGGAACGAACTCGGATTCTTCGAATATGCGCGCATACAGCGCGTAAAAATAGTGTTCTCCCGAATCGTCGTCCTTGTCGAATTCAAGAAAAATTTTTCCTGCCCCATCCTCAAGGTTAAATGTTACGTCCTTTCCCCAGCCGTTGAAAAAGACGTCTTTTATTCTTAAGTCGTTTTCGAGGACAATCTGCTCGAGATTGAGCAACTGCTCCTTTATTTCGGGATAGTTTTTAAGCTGTTCGCTCTCGCCGGAACTTTCTTCAAATTCGGATACGAAGCCGTATGGATTTTTCGCCGCCGTCTCTTCACCCGAGCCTGTGCCCGGAAGAAGGTCCGTGATTTTCGCGCAGCCGGAAAACATAAGAGCCGCCGACACCAAAAGAAGCGCGATTTTTACGCACAAAACACCTTTTTTCAATTAAAAAGCCTCCGTTTCGGGTCAAATTGTTTTTCGTTTTGTCCGCCCTTATGATAACACAAACGAAAAAATATTTCAAGGTCAAAAAAATTGCAAAAAAATGTAAAGGGTACTTGACATTTTCAAAAAACGTGCTATAATAAAAATGTAAAGCAAACTTTACATCACGTTCGGAGGTGCAAAAATGCAAAACAGAATAGCAGAGCTGCGCAAGGAGCAGAAAATCACGCAGCAGGAGCTTGCCGATAAGCTTTTCGTCTCGCGCCAGACGATAATTTCGCTCGAGAGCGGAAAATACAGCCCGTCGCTGCCCCTTGCGCACAAAATCGCGTCGGCGTTCGGGCGCGCGATAGAAGAAATATTCGTATTTGAGGAGGAATAATCATGTACAGCACAAAAAGAATGATATATTACGGTATTTTAACGGCGGCAGGCGTGGCGCTTGTACTTTTGTCGGTGTTTGAGGTTCTCGAAAACTTTTGGGGCGGCCTCGGAGGCGGTCTTGCGGGAGTAGGCGCGATACGGCTGTTTCTCGGCGTAAAATACAGAAAAGATGAGAAGTACGCGAAAAAAATCGACGTTGAGCAGAAGGACGAGAGAATAATTTTCATTTCGTCAAAGGCAAAATCGTGGGCATATTATGTTACCATACTCGGCGTTGCCGTCGCGTCGCTTATACTTCGCGGCTTCGGGCTTGACGAAGCCGCACAGACGTGTTTTTACGTGCTTTACGGAATGCTCATAGTGTACCTTGTCGCTTTTATGATACTCAACAGGAAATATTGAATCCCTTCCTTGCGTCAATAATTATGTAAACCAAATACAAAAAGAGAAAATCACGGCGGTTGCCGTGATTTTCGTTTGTTTTGATTAAAAAGAGCCGTACTTCTGTTTTGCGGCGTCGATTTTCTGCGCATCCGCCTTTGCCTCGGGATACCAGCCCTTTGCGCTCATCTTGTTGTAGATGTCGTTTTGTGCGCAGAGCGTGTCGTTGAAGGCGGCGGCGAAAGCCGAATGAACGGCGGGCGTCGCGGACTCTATCGCACCGTGCATAAAGAGGTCGCACGCGCCTTTGGCGCTGCTCAAGATATTGCTCATGATAAGTTTGTCGTCCATAATAATCATCCTTTCGCTTTATTTGATACGGTCAGCATGCTGCGGAAGAAAGCACGCCGTACAGCTTCGTATAGCCGTCGGTATATTTTGCTTCAAGGCTTTGAACGAAGGTTTTGAGCTCGGGGTCGGAAATCTGAGGAGCGAAAGACGCGCACAAATCCCTCATTTCCTTCTGGTGAGAGAGCGCGTCTTCGATATAAAGAAGTTCTTTCGGCGACATAAAATTACCTCCAATAAATATTTGCGTATCGCATTTTTATTTTTGCCGCAAACGGAAAAAATATTCACAAAAAACGCAAAAAAGCGCAGGACTTGATTTTTTGAAAGTTTTGGTGTATAATATCAAAATGTCGGAATATTTCCAATTCCGCCAAAATCTTGAAAAAAGGAGGGGAAGTGCTTATGAACGGCGAGAGCAGGCGCAAAAACGTGTCGCTTTTTGGCGAAAAAGAAGACGCTTTTCAGACCGAAGAAGAGCTGAGAAAAGAAATTGTTTCACGTGAAACAATTCTTTCGGGCACAAATTTCGCAAAGCTTTACCGTCTTTTCAGAAACGGCGGGCTCAAGCGCTTTGAAAGCGCTTATAACGCTTATTACGTTCTTTGCCATAATAAGTACGAGGCCTCCGAAAAAGCGATAAAGAAAAAATATAAGTCGGTGCCGGAACATCCTCACGAATGGGCGTCTGACAAAAAGAAAACGCACAAGAAGAATTTCTGGGGATTCTCTCTTGCAACGATGAATTTTACGCACGCTTTGTCGCAGGGCGTAAAGAAAACGTACAGAAAATTTGTTTCGACGATAGGAAAAATCGCAAGAATTCCCGCAAATCTGGACAGCTCGCACAAAGCCTTCAGAATACTTAAAAGACTCTTCAGCGGCGCCGTACTGCCGCTTTTTGCCGCGGCAATCATCGCTTACACGGCTTTTGCCGTAGCGTCGGGAGTAAACAGAGACTACGCCGTGGGAGTATACGTCGACGGTGAATACGTCGGCTGTACGGAAAACGTAAACGAGGTTCTCTCGATAAAACGCACCTATGAGAAAAAGCTGACCGAGAGGTTCGGCGCGCAGGCGGTGCTTAAATGCAATATTGATTTCGTTCCCGAAAAAGCAGACAAGGACCGCGTTATCCTGCCCGGCGACACGTCGATTTTCGACGGGTATCTTCAGAATTATATTAAAGACGGATACGGACTGTACATCGACGGAAAGCTCGCCGCCGTAACCGATACGGAAATATGGCTCAAATCCGCCGTGGACGATTTCCTTGAAGAACAGAAGCGCTCCTTTTTCAACTACTACAGCGTAAACGCGGCGGGCGAGGACGAAATTCTGTTAAACAACAATATTACGATTATTTCCGACAAATATCCGAGCGATTTCTTCCTGTCGAGAACGGAAATAAGAGAACTGTTTTCGCTTCCGGTTTTCAGCGACGAGGACGACGATTCAATAAAAGAGCGGCACTTACATTTTATAGATTGGGAAAACTTTGAGCGTCGCGCTTCCGAAAAAGTAAGCTTCAACTACTCGATAGACTACAACAACGTGCTCGGCGCGCAGAACGGAGACGGCGGCGGGAACGGCGTTGTAAGCGCAATGGCTCCGTCGGGAGGCGAAAACGTGTCGGTTGACATCGTTTTCGCGAGAAACGAAGTCGAAAAGATAGCAATTCCGTACGAGACGGTAACGGTCGACGATCCGAACATGCGAAAGGGTCTGCGAAGGCTCAAAACGCCCGGCGAGAACGGCGAAAAGACGGTAACGAGCAGAGTTACCTATATGAAAGGAAAGAAAGTCAAGGTCGAAGTTATCGGCGAGGAAATCACGAAAGAACCCGTAAACAAAATCGTGCGCGTGGGAACAAGAGAGCCGGTTGAGGGCGAAGAAGACGCATATCTGCCGACGGGAACGTACATTTATCCGTACAAAGGACGCATTACGAGCCTTTACGGCTGGCGCGTTTTCGGAGGAAGCTACAATTTCCACCAGGGACTCGATATATGCGGACCGAAAGGCGATCCGGTCGTTGCCGCAGACGCGGGAGAAGTCATTGACGTCGGGGTAACGAGAGGATACGGAAATTACGTGCTTATACGGCACGACGAGGACACCGTAACAAGATACGCGCACTGCGACGAAATTCTCGTTGAAGTGGGCGACAGCGTCGCGCAGGGCTCGCAGATAGCGACTCTCGGCTCGACGGGCAACGCGACGGGCGTACACGTTCACTTTGAGATAATAATCAACGGCTCGACGGTTGACCCGCTTCCGTACATGGCGGGAGAACAGCTCGAAATACTTTATAACTATTGATGTTTCACGTGAAACGTTAAAAAAAGACGGCGGATTTTCCGCCGTCTTTTCATTTTTCAAGCGCGCTTATGTTCGGCGCGCCGAGTCCGGTGCAAAAGTCGTATCCGAAGAGGGCCTTGTATTTTCCACTGTTTCCGGTGTGCACGTCGTAAAACGCATACTGCGGGTTTGCGTAATGCGTTTTTCCCGCACGGGCGTATAAGTATTCCGACATGCTGTTATAATTTTTGTAATCCGTACTTTTTTGGATAATTCTTGCGCACATGCCCGCAAAAACGGGCGCACTGACGCTTGTACCGCCGACCGACGTAAAACCGCCCATGCCCGATATGTAAACGGAATATCCCGGAACGTCCGCGGCGTTGAGAGATACGTCCGGAGTCGCGCGGGCACGTCCCGAAAGGGACGAAAGCCCTTTGAAACGGCGCTGCCATACGGGTATCCCCGTGTATCTGCTCGGTCCGCCGCCGCCGTGCGGCCACGCACTTCTTTCAAAGGACTTCCCGGCTACGTTCGTGTGAAGAACGCAGCCGCCCGCGCTTATGACGTGCGAAGACGACGACGGATAGAACACGGTCGAGCCGACGTCTCCCGACGACGCGACGTATACCGCCTTGTTCTGCGCAAAAAGGCGGTCAATTTCAAGCTGAGCGGAATATTCTTCTGCGCCGAAGCTCATGGAAATCACGTCGGCGCGAAGTTCTCGCACCGCGTATTCTGCGGCGAGCGCAAGTGATGACAAATCTGCGTTTTTCGCGACGACGCAGACTATTTCGGCGTACGGAGCAATTGCGTACGCCCACTGGCTGTCCGCATGTATTTCCGCAGCCCATTTGCTGTCGCAGAGTGCGCTTGCACCGAACGGATATTCAATTTCAAGGCTGTTTTCGGGCAGGGAATACGCTTTGCCGAATTTTTCAAAATCGCTTTTCGCGCTGTCGGAGCCGAAAGCCTCGATAAGCGCGATTTTTACGTTTTTTCCGGGGCTTTCGCTCAAATCCGTGCCGTATGCGGCGTAAACGTCGGTCGGCGTAAGCGGGGGAGAAGCCGATTTTTCCGGAAACGACACAAACGGGCGTGCGCGGGGGTGCGAAAGCGGGAATTTCGGGATTTTTTCTTCGGAAAAAGCGTTTATTTTCATCGTTTTTCCTCCTTTTATATATAGTAGAGCGTATAAATTGCGGTCTTTGCTTTATTATATGGAAAAGGGAGGAAAAAAGTACGAAAAAATAACAAAACACTTGACAAAAAAAGCAAAGTGTGATATACTCTTCCCGTATCTGATCGGGGTGTGGCTCAGTTTGGTAGAGTGCTTGGTTCGGGACCAAGAGGCCGGAGGTTCGAATCCTCTCACTCCGACCAAAAAAATATCCTCTCGCAACGCGGGAGGATATTTTTTTGGTCGGGAGCCCCGACGGGCAATTACGCGTCAAGGCTCTCGCTTTTTTATACTTTAATTCTCGCGGAGAAATATTAACGGTATTATAAGCGAAAAGGAGCCCCGACGGGCAATTACGCGTCAAGGCTCTTGCATTTTTATACTTTAATTCTCGCGGAGAAATATTAACGGCATTATAAGCGAAAAGGAGCCTCGACACGCAAACCCGCATCAAGGCTGTCGGACTTTGCGGTTTTATCCCTCGCGATAAACTATGTATTAAGAGATTCGAACCTTAGTCGGGAGCCCCGACAGGCAATCGAGAGCCTCGACAGGCAATTTCGCGGCAAGGCTGTCGGGCTTTTGAGGCTTTATCCCTCGCGATAGGTGGGAGGATATTTTTTTGCATGAAAATGGAAGGATTTGAACCTTAAGAAGGCGGAAAAGAAAAAAGAAAATGAATAATGAAGAATGAATAATGAATAATTAAGGAGCAAAACCGCGTTTGCGGTTTTGTACTTTTAATTAAGAAAAGCCGTCGTTTCGACGGCTTTTTGCGGCTTTTGTGCGCACAGACAATGCTTTTTACAGCAGCTGTCCGCAATATTCGCAGAATTTTCCGCTTCCCGCGGGGGCGCCGCAGTTCTTACAGAATTTCGGCTTAAGCGTTTCCGGTTGAGCGGGTTTTTCGAGAATCTGCGAAGCGTTTTCGAGCAGTCTCTTTCTCTCGGCCTCGTCGTCGGCTATCATTTTACGCGCCCGCTCTTCCGCTTCGGCGCGCTCTTCGGGCGAAAGCTTTTCCATAGCTTCGCGCAAATCCTTTTTCGCCTTTTCAAGCATTTTTTCAAGCTCTTCTCTCGTGTAGTTTTCCATATTTACCGCCCTTTCCGCAAATTCCTTTTTTTCATTATACCACAAACCCGAAATAATTTCAAACAATGAAAAAAGCCGTAAACTTTGAGCAAGTTTACGGCTTTTCACCTCAATTATTCACTATTCATTATTAATTCTTCATTATTTGGCTCCCGACACGGCGAAAAGCGGTTGACATTAAATGTGCGGCATGCTATAATCAAGTTTGGGATAATAAATATATTATATATCATATATGAACGGAGGAATCATTGTGTATTGTAAAAAATGCGGCGCCGAGGGCGTCAGCGGAAAATTCTGCCGTTTTTGCGGCGCACCGCTTGACGAGCAGGCGCAAAATACAGAGCAGCAGGAAAGCGCACCGAAAGAAAATATCCCGCAGGAAACAGCTCCTCGGGAAGCAGCTTCTCAGTTTGTAAATCCTCAGCCTCAGCCTCAGACACAGTATCAACAGCCTCAGTATAATCAACAGCCGCAGCAGTTCGGCTCGCAGCAGTACAACGGACCGCAGGCGGCTCCGCAGTATAATCAGCCGCAGTATCAGCCGCCGCAGTATCAGCAGCCGCAGTATCAGCAGCAGTATCAACAGCCGCAGCAGTATCAGCAGCCGCAGCAGTACAACGCTCCTCAGGCTCCGTACGGCGCGCCTTACGGATACGGCGCGGCGATGCCCAAGAAAAAGAGCAAGGCGCCTGTGATTATCGCGGTAATCGCGGTTCTTGCACTGCTTGCCGTCGGCGGATTCTTCCTTTTCAGGATGCTTTCGGGCGGCGGTATCGGAGGCGGTTTCGGCGGCGCAGGCGGCGGAAGCAGCGTCAAGATAATGAAAGACGCCGAACCCGACGTATACTATCAGAGCATTGAAAAGTCGAACGTTGCTATGATGACGGCGTTTACGTCGAACACGGGCGTATGGACCGGACGCGGCGGCGCGGACGCGACGATAGAAATAACGCTTGACGACGGCGGAAGGGACCTTTTGGTCGATTCTGCCGGCGGTATGGACCTCGACTGGCTGAAATCCCTTTCCCTCGACATCGGCTCGGGCAAGGACGGTACGAAGACGTACGAGTCGGGCACGCTAAACCTTAACAACACGAAAATTATTTCGTTTGACCTGCTTCTTGACTCCTCAAACAAGGAAATGCTGTTTCATCTGCCCGATTTCTCGAGCAAATACGCCTACATGGACTCGAACGACTCGGTTGAGAGTCTTGTCGGCGCTTCCGGCATAGACATGGACGCTTTAAGCAGGGTTATAAACCACTACGGAGAGATTGTAATCGGAAAGCTCAACAAGGTTGAAAAGACGAGCGAGACGGTATACGTCGGCGCATATTCAACGGAGTACGACGTGCTCACCGTAAATATTGACGCCGAGACGAAAGCGGCTGTCGCAAGCGCAATTTCGGACGAGGCGCGCGTTGACCGCGACCTTGAAAACTTAATCCGCTCCGCCGCGGAAAGTGCGGACGAGGATCCCGACGCGGCGTACGCCGATTTCTTAAATGAGCTTGACAAAGCGAAAGAGCCCGGCGGAGAAAGCGGAAACGACTTTGTCGGCACGCTTACTGTGTACGTCGATAAGGACGGCGAGGAATGGGGACGCCGCTTCGTACCCGCGGACGGCAGCAAAAAGCCGACGTATTATCTCGTTGCATGGAACGGAAACGACTTTGCATGCGAGGGAGACCTCGACTCAATGAGCTTTACCGGCAGCGGCACGCGCTCCGGAAACAAGTTGAGCGGAAGCTTTACGATTCGCTCGGGAGATTCGCTTGCTGCGACGGTGGACGTTGAAAACTTCGACAAGAAGGCGGCGAAGGACGGAAAGATATACGGAACCTTTACGGTAACGCCCGAAAAGGACTATATCGACGACAACGGCATGAGCCCCGTACTTGCGGGATTCCGCTTCAGGATTGATATTTCTTCCGAATCCGGCAAGCTCGACGCGACGGTATCGATTTTGAACGAAAGTCAGAATGTCGCGACGGTAAGGATTACGAGCAGGGCAAACGGCGGCGCGAGGGTTCCGAACGTGAGCGAAAGCGACAGAGTCGACACGGAAACGTGGCTTGACACCATGGACACCGACGCTGCGCAGGATAAGCTCTTTGATTCGTTAAAGAGAGCGGGCGTACCTGCCGAATATCTTGAAGACGATGACGACTATTACTATGACGACGACTACGATTACGACGACGATGACGACTGGGGTTGGTAAGCTCGGCGTATGAACGGTGAAGTTTTAAATATTTCTAAAAAATACGGTAAAAATCAAATTTTACGCGGCGTTTCGTTTCCGATAAACGGGGGCGAGGCGATAGGCATAATAGGTGCGAACGGCAGCGGCAAATCCACGCTGCTTCGCATCCTTGCCGGCGTGATAAAGGCGGATGAAGGCCGGTTTCTCTCAGACGGAGTCGACCTTCTTTCCCGCGGCGCGGGAAACAGGGTTGCGTACGTGCCGCAGGGCACGCCGCTCATAGAGGAATTGAGCGCATACGACAATCTGCGGCTCTGGTACGAAAAGGACGCGCTGAAAAAGTCGCTTGAAAGCGGAATGTTAAAGGAGCTGGGAGTCGGCGAATTTTTGAAAAAACCGGCGAAAAAACTGTCGGGCGGAATGCGAAAACGCCTTTCCGTAGGCTGTTCCATTGCGAACGACCCCGAGATTATGCTTCTCGACGAGCCGACGGCGGCGCTCGACCTTGTTGCAAAGGAGAAGATGAAAGCGTTTGTCGGCGATTTTGTAAAGCGCGGAGGAGCGGCCGTTTTAGTTACTCACGACGTGCAGGAATTAAAGGAGTGCGACAGATGTTATCTCCTCTGCGACGGCGTTTTGTCGGCCGTTGAGGATATAGACGGACAAACCCTGATGAAGAAGCCGGAATCTCATGAAAAATAGGGGTTTCGTTTATTTTCTTTTACAAATAAAGCGGAAGATGAAGATGTTTCCGCGCGTGCTTGCTTTGACTCTTGCGCTGCTTGTATCGCTCGGCGCGGCGGGCTACGCGATATACGCCGACGCCGCGGCAAAAAAGGCGGAAAGCCTTGTTACCGTCGGAATTGCGGGCGCTCCCGACGACAGACTTATCGACGTGTGCGTAAACGCCATAAACAGCTACGATTCCCTGAATTTCGCCATAAAAGCGGTAAAACTGACCGAAGACGGAGCGAAGGACCTGCTTGTCAAAGGAATGATAAGCGGGTATATCGTCGTGCCCGAAAATTATGCGCGCGACATGTACTACGGCAGGGACACGAGCTTAAAATTCGTAACGGACAGCAGTTCGACGAGCCTCGGAATGACGCTTGTCGGCGAAATCGTCGACAACACGGCAAAGGCGGGGCTTGAAACCACGAACGCGATTTACGGAGCCCAGAATTACGTGAAGGACCGCTTTACGCAGATGAAGCCCTCCGACGCGGGAGACAGGCTTTTCGAAAAACTCGCGGCGCTTATGCTGACAAGACACGACACGTATGAAGTGAAAACGCTGGGCATATTGGGGCATTTTTCGCTTATAACCTATATGCTTTGCGGAATAATGATAGAATATCTTTTGTTCTGGGGAGTAAGCTGCAGTCCGCTGTTTCACAAAAACGGCGAGCTGTCGCGGATGCTTGCGTCCAAAAAACTCGGAGCCGCGCGGCAGATAGCGGGAGAGGCGGGCGCATATATAATTCTTATGGCGCTTTGCACGCTTCCGGTATTCGGTATAGCAAAGGCGGCGTCGGCGCTTTTCCACGCCGACCTCGGCGAATTTGCGGTTTTGCTGTCGGGGCGGTTTGTCGCGCAGTATTTTCTGTGCGCGGTCATGATATGCCTTATGCAGCAGTTTTTATACGAGCTTTCGAACGACGGAGTAAGCGCGCCGGTTTTGCAGTTTCTGGTTGCAATCGTGCAGGGGTATATCTGCGGATGCTTTTATCCGATTTCCTTCTTTCCCGAACAGGTGCGCGCTTTCACGGCGCATCTTCCGGTGGGAGCAGCGGTGCGGCTTCTCGGAGAAACGACGACGCAAAGCGTCGTTGAGACGGTTTTGTATGCGGCGCTGTTCTTCGGCTTCTCGGTATATCTACGGCACCGCCTGATTACGAGAGAGGAGACGCAGTCATGAAAAAGCTGAAACGGCTGTTCCTCTGGTACGGTATTCTTACAAAACGGATACTCAAACAGAAAATATATATTGCGATTCTTTTGCTGATTCCGCTTACGGTTTTTGCAATCCGTCTTATGCCGTCCGATAACGGAGGACTGCTTTCGATTGCGCTTGCGCGCCTCGGAAACGACGATTTTTCCGTCGAAACGGTCGACCGCCTTGCGAACGGAAACAGCGTGCTGAAATACGTTGTCTGCGACACGGAAGAAGAAGCGGTAAGCCTTGTCTCGTCGGGAAAATGCGACGCGGCATGGATTTTCAGGGAAGACGCGGGCGTACAGGCGGCAAAATTCGCGTCGGGCAGGAGCAGCGAACCCGCCGTTACCGTCGTGGAACGCGAAAACAGCGCGATTCTCTCCCTTTCGGAGGAGTGCCTGTGCATAGCGATGATTCCGTACGTTGCATACGGCGCGTACAGCGATTTTCTCAACGACCTGTCAACCGACGGACCGCTGCCAGAAGAGGATTTGCGCGCATATTTCGATTCAAAAGCAAGGACGACGGCTCTTGTCGATTATTATTACGTCGACGGCACGAAAAAGGAGACGAGCGGTCTTCTGACGGCGCCCGTGAGAGGGCTTCTTGCAATGATTATTCTTCTTGCGGCGCTTGCGTCGTGCATGACGGCGTGCAGAGAGGAGCAGCAGGGGATTTTTGAACGTCTGAAGGGAAAGAAGCGCGCGTTCGTACCGATTTTCTGCCATATAACGGCGGTTTTACCCGCGGCTGCGGTAAGCCTTGCCGCACTGTACTTTTGCGGTCTGTGGGCGGGCTTTTTAATCGAAATTCCGAATATGCTGCTTTACGTTATCGCAGTTTCGGCGTTTTGTGAAATACTGCGGATATTATGCCGCAGCGAAATTACGCTCGGCGCGGTAACGCCGATAGTCATGACGGTTATGATGGTGCTGTGCCCGGTAATACTTTCCGCAAACTTCGTACAGCTGCCGAAATACCTCCTTCCGCCGTTTTACTATCTGAATACTTTGATGAACGGGGATTTTCTTTTGAAATTCGTGGTTTTCGACGCAGTATTATGCGTTTTTGCATCGGCGGCGGTGCTTATAAGGAACAAAGTAAAAAAATAAAACGAAAAACACGGAACAACGGTAATAAAAGAAACGTCAACCTTTAAAGGTCGGCGTTTTTTTGCGCCTTTTTTGGAGCAAAAGAAAAATTTTAACAAAAAATAATTAATTTTCTGTTATTTTTTCAAAAAACTATTGAGAAAAATCAAAATATAGTGTATGATATATCTGTAGAACTCTATTTATAGTATGATTAATAAAAAATATGACGTAATATATACCCGGAAAGGATGATTGTACTTGAGAAAGGCAGCAAAAATCTTAAAAATCATCGCGGCGGTTTTCACGGCGTTCGCACTTGCAGCCCTCGCGGCGCAGGCGGTCGAGCTTACGGACATATCCGGACACTGGGCCGAAGAATATATTGAATTCGGCGTGGAGCAGGGCTACATAAACGGATACGCCGACGCCACCTTCAAGCCCGACGTGAACGTTACGCGCGCGGAGTTTTCCAAAATGATAAACAGCGCGCTGAAAATCACGAAAACCTCCGAAATGCCGTTTTTTGACGTTGAGGAGACGGACTGGTTCTATTCCGACGTCCGGAAAGCCGTATATGCGGGATATATAAGCGGTTACGAAAACGGAGCGTTTATCGCGACCAACTTCATCACGCGCCAGGAAGCGGCGGCAATGCTTTCGAGAATAGCGACGCGCCCCGAAACGACAAAAAATCTGTCTGCGGCGGCGGACGAGGCGGATATCGCCGACTGGGCGAAGGATTATATGATTTTCGTCTACTCCAAGGGCTACATGACGGGCGACGAAAACAAGAAACTCAACCCGAAGGGCAACCTTACGAGAGGCCAGGCGGCAAAACTCATGTATATGCTCGTAACGGAAGAAAACGTCTGCAACGGCGACTATAAGGTGTCGCTTGATGACGCGCTTCTCTCCGAGACGATATTCACCGACGACGTAATTTTCGAGTCAAAGGCAAAGGAAGCAAGCCTTTCGCTTGACGGATGCCGCGTTCTCGGAAGGGTGCTTGTAAATACCGAAAACACGTCCGACGTCGAAATTTCCGACTCGAACGTTTCGGATATGATAGTTTCCGGCAAGGGCGCGAAGGTAAACGCAAAGAACGGCGCAAAGGTTGATTTTCTTACGATAAAGAGCCCGTCGACAGTCAACGGAAACGGCTACGGCACCGTTTATCTCGTGTCGGGCGACCTCGTGTCGGGCGTTACGGAATTCGGCGCGTCCCCCAAGAGCCTTAAAATCATGACCGACGCGGTAATAAAGGCAAAAGACCTTGAATCGCTCGAAATAACTTCACCCGCGGCGCTCGTCGTTCAGGGCGGAAATATAAAGAACATGTCCGTCGGCAGTCTTGCGAAGGACAGCATAATCACGCTCGGAGACGAGGTAACCGTTCAGGACCTTGTGGTTTACGCGCCGAGCGCGTTCAGAGGCAACGGAAAAATCATAAAGGCGACCGAGAGAGCCTCGGGCGTAACGTACACGAAGCGTCCCGATTCGACGGACGAAAAGGAACCCGATGACAAGACCGAAACGGGTGAATTCAATGCGTCGTCGACGTCGCCCGCAAAGAACGCGACGAACGTTTCGGTATCCGCCGACATAATGATCAACTTCCCGAGAGCGATTTACGCAAAGAACGGCGGCGACCTGACGACAGAATATCTTTCCGACTGCATTGAGCTGAGAAGAGGCTCTGCGAGCGGAACGAAGATTGCGTTCTACGCAAGGGTTGTCGGAGGAAAGAGTATTGCGGTAACTCCCGAAAAGGACCTTGCGAACGACACGGCGTACTACGTTCTCGTAAAGGCGGGAAGCGTATACGATTCGACCGGCAGCAAGAACGCCGAGGTTGAATTCATGTTCGAGACGGCAGAAGCGGAAAAGCAGAGCGCTTCGTTCTCGCCCAAGAAGGCGGCCGAGGACGTAAGCCCGTCGGGTGAAATCAAGATAACCTTCTCCGACGCGGTAAAGCTTAAAGACGGCACGGCGATCACAAACGCCAACGCAAAAGACGCATTCTCGCTCAGAGAGGGCTCGGCGAGCGGAACGAAGATTGCGTTCGCGGTAAGCGTAAATTCCACGAAAAAGGTTGTAACGATTATACCCGACGAGGTTCTGAAGCCGAACACCAAGTATTACGTTGCAATTCTTTCAAATAAACTCGAATATTCGAACGGAACGTCGGTTGCTTCCGAAAGCAGCTACTTTACGACGGCGGACACGCTCGACCTTACGGTAACGCCGGCGAACAATGCGACGGGCATATCTCCCGACGAGATGATAAATCTCGTGTTCAACGCGGAAATCTACCGTCCGTCAGGCTCCAACATCACGACAAGCTACCTTGCCGAAAACGCGCTTGAACTCAGAAAATCCTACTCCACGGGAACCAAGATCGACTTTACGGTGGTTATAAGCTCCGACAGAAAGACGGTAAAAATCATTCCCGACGAGCTTGAAGCGGGCACGAAATATTACGTAACCGTGCTTGCCGACAAGATAGCGAACAAGAACGGCACGACAAACAAGAAATTCACGTCGTCCTTTACGACGGCGGCTTCCATGGCGCCCGCGATAACGCCTGCAAACGCGAGCGATGACGTGTCGACCGACACCGAAATCACGATTAAGTTCACCGAAGAGGTGTTCGCTTCAAACAAGAAGGAAACGCTTACGGAAGAATATCTCAAGGAAAAGGTAATAACGTTCAAGAAGGGCACGTCGGGCAGCGCTTCGGCGGTTAAATACACGACAAAGATTTCAAGCGACGGCAAGACGATAAGAATAATCCCCAACGCGCCGCTTTCGTCCAACAGCACCTACTATATTTCGGTAGCAAAGAGCACGCTTTACAATGCGGCGGGCAAAGCCAACACGAGCGCGTCGAGCACGTTCAAGACGGGACTTTCCGGAGCGCCCGACTTCCTACCCTACAACAAGGAAAAGGACGTCGACGTAGGCACGAGCATACAGATTACGTTTGACAGAAAGATGTACGCGATAGGCGGAAACGAGCTGACGACGACGTATATCAAGAACAACGTGGTCGAGCTGCGCAAAGAAGACGCGGACGGAGAAAACGTTTCATATTCGGTAACGCTGAGCTCCGACAAGCAGACGATAACCGTAAAGCCGTCTACAAAGCTTGAAGGAAACACCGATTACTTCGTAATGATAAGAAGAGCGTCGCTCGAAGACAACGCCGGAAACGAAAACGCAATGTACTTTGCGGTGTTCACAACGGCCGAGACCGTTTCGAGAAACAGCACGATAACGCCCGCAAACGCGTCTACCGGAATATCCTGCTCGCCGACGGTGGTTATTGAATTTGCAAGCGCGGTTTACCGTGCGGGCGGCACCGACGCAACCGACGCGTTTATAGCAAACAACGTTGCCGAAATCAGAAAGGGCACGTCGGGCGGAACAAAGATAGAATGCGAGGCGGCGATAAGCGCCGACAACAAGACCATAACGCTCACGCCCAAAAAGCCGCTTGACGCGAACACCAAATATTTCGTTGCGGTAATCGCAAACTCGCTCGAATACTCCGACGGAACGGGAATCTCCTCAAAGAGCTCCTACTTCACGACAAACAACGGAGCGCCGGAGGTAACCGAGTTCAATGCGGAAACGACCGCGTCGTCGGCGTCGTTTGAGGTATCGTCCGACACGGACGGATTCCTGTACATAACGCTTACGGAAGGCGACGAAAAGATAGAAAAAGAGCCTGAGGAAATAAAGGCGGGCGAAATAAAGAAGACGGAAATAACGAAGCTTGCAAGCAACACGACGTATACCGCCTCCGCCTACGTAAAGAACAAGGACGGACTGTCCTCCGTGGCAAAGGTTATCTCGATAAAGACGTTAAAGCCGTTCGACGCGGAAGTAAGCGACGTTACCGAAAACAGCGCGCATCTTGCACTTAACGTCTACTGCGGCGGAACGCTGAACCTCGTTTACAGAAACCGCGATACGAACGAATTTACCACAAAGGCGTCAGGTCTTTCGCTCAAAGCAAACGCCACGAGAGAATTTACGTTTGAAGACCTTGCGCCCGACACCGATTACGACATAATCATCGAATTTACCGACGAAAGAGATTCAACAACGAGCGAAACAAAGAAGATAAAGACGGAAAAATCGGAAAATCCGACAGTCGCTCTTGAAATCACGAAAATTACGGTAATAAGCGAAAACGGCGACGAGTACACGGCGAAATTCGATAATAACGGAGTTGCGGAAATCACGGTTGACAGCGCAAAATCCGTATATCTGCGCGGCGAATCGAGCAGAGCGGATTCGGAATTCGAGTTTAACGGCAAAAAGACATCTCCCGGACAGAAAAGTGAAAAAATAGACTTAGATGAAAACGAAACAACGGAAATCTCCATTACGCTTTCCTCTACAGGCGCTTCGGAAACAATCACGCGTACGCTCAAAGTAACGGTAGGCGGATAATTCCGAAAAACACACGCAAAGAGTAAAGCGGCGGCATTTGCTGCCGCTTTACTTTTTTGCATTAAATTTTAATTAAATAATTAAATCTTGTATTGAATTTGAGAAATAATGGTGATATAATTATTATGAATTGTGATATACGGCAGAATTTTTGTTGTTTTGAAATAAAAACAGGGAAAGGATACGGATATGAGTCTCGTTCTTGACGGAATAATACTACTGATATTCATAATTTTTATAGCGGCGGGCGTAAAAAAAGGTTTTGTCAAATCGGCGCTCGGAATAGTTTCAACCGCAGCGGCGGTAATTATCGCGATAAATCTGTATCCTTTTGCCGCGGGAATGATAAGGGACACCGTGGTTTATAAAAATCTGACGGACAATCTCAACGAAAAAATAAGCGAATACGTGGGCGGAGCGGTTGACGAGGAAAATCTCTCGGAGCTCATCGACAACGCGCCGACCGGCTTTAAGATATTGCTTTCGGGCTTCGGAACGAACGTAAACGAAGTAAAGGAAAAGTTTTCGGAAATAGTAAAGAGCGGAGAAGAGGGCGCGTCGGAAAAAATCGCCGACTACATAGTAAACCCCGCGGCGGAAATGGTTTCAAACGCGCTTGCGGTAATACTTCTGTTTCTGGTTTCGCTTCTCGTCTTAAATCTGCTTATACTTTTGCTTGACCTCGTGTTCAAGCTTCCCGTGCTCAAAACGGCAAATAAGTTTCTGGGCGGAGTCGCGGGCTTTCTTGCGGCGCTTATCGTGTCGCTTCTGTTCTGCACTGCGGTAAACATCGCGCTTCCGTATCTTTCGGGCGCGGGAATTCCCGTCGACGCGCAGACCGCAAAGGGAGCGTTTCTGTTCTCGTCGCTTTCCGAAATAAACCCGCTGGCTTTCATTTACAGGTAATATATCAATAACGGAGGAAATAAAAATATATGGAATTCCAGAAAATAAAGAACGTTCCCAACATACTTTCCGTAATACGGATACTTCTCGTTCCGGTATTCGTAATACTGCTGCTTTACGGATATTCGGTTGCGGCGACCGTCGTGTTCGTTGCGGCGGGGCTTACGGACGTTCTTGACGGATATATTGCGAGAAAATACAACTGTATTACGACTCTCGGAAAAATAATAGACCCGCTTGCAGACAAGCTTATACAGGCGTCCGCGTTCGTGTGCCTGTGGATAATGAACTACATACCGTGGTGGATGCCTCTCATATATCTCATAAAAGAGTTACTGACGGTTATCGGCGCATACGTCGTGTTCAAAAAGAAAAAGTCGGTCGTTATGTCCAACTTTTTCGGAAAGCTTGCGACGGTGCTCGTTTTTGCGGGAATTGCGGCAGTACTGCTCTTCAAGGATAAGCTCAGTCAGACCGCGGTAACGGTTATCTGCATTGCGGTGGCCTCCTATTTCGTGATTTCTCTCGGCGCATATTTCATCAGCGAATTTTTGCTGAAAAATAAGGAAAAGAACACCGAAATTGCGGAAAATACAAAAGAAAACGAAGAATCAGATCAGTAAAAAAGCAACCTTTTGAAAGGATAAAATATGGCGATACTTTGTAAAAGATGCGGAAAACGGCCCGCAGTGGTCTTTCTGCAGAAACTCGACAACGCCGGCAACAGTATCATGAAAGAGGGATACTGCCTTGTCTGCGCAAAGGAAATAGGCATAAAACCCGTAACGGAAATGCTCGATAAACTCGGAATAGACGACGAACAGCTCGACGAGATGGGCGACGAGCTTTCGGGAATGATGGAAGGCATGGGCTTTCTGCCCGAAAACGAGGAACCCGATGACGAGGACGATATTGAAAACGAGGGAGACGAGGGAGAGGACGCCGAGAGCGAAACCAAAACCCCGTCCATAAACCTGGGCTCGATTTTCGGAAATCTCGGCAATTTCGGCGGCGACAGGGAGCAGTTCGGCGCAAAGCAGGATATAAAAAAGAAAAAAGCGCAGAAAGGCAGAAAAAACCTCGACGCGTTTACGCTCAACCTTACCGAAAAAGCCCGCCGCGGAGAAATCGACCGCGTTATCGGCAGGGAAAACGAGCTTGAAAGAACGATACAGATTCTCTGCCGCCGGCAGAAAAACAACCCGTGCCTCATAGGTGAGCCGGGCGTCGGCAAAACGGCGATAGCCGAGGCGCTGGCGCAGAAAATCGCACGCGGCGACGTGCCGAACAAACTCAAAAAGTGCGAGGTGTGCCTTCTTGACATGACAGCGCTCGTTGCGGGAACGCAGTTCAGAGGACAGTTTGAAAACCGTATGAAAGGGCTTGTCGATGAGGTTAAAAAGCTCGGAAACATCATACTCGTAATAGACGAAATTCACAATATCGTAGGCGCGGGGGACGCAGAGGGCGGAATGAACGCCGCGAATATATTGAAGCCCGCGCTTTCGAGGGGCGAAGTGCACGTTATCGGCGCGACGACCCTCTCGGAATACAGAAAATATATTGAAAAGGATTCGGCGCTGGAACGCCGTTTTCAGCCGATAATAATAACCGAGCCGTCGGTTTCGCAGACGGTTGACATATTAAAAGGAATAAAACAGTATTACGAGGAGTTTCACGGGATAACCGTTCCCGACGAGACTGTGGAAAAAGCCGTAATGCTTTCCGAAAGGTATATTACCGACAGATTTCTGCCCGACAAGGCGATAGACCTTCTCGACGAGGCTTCTTCTTATCTTGCGCTGCACAGCCCCGAGATTGCAAACGAGGAAAACGCAAGAGCGGAGCTTGAAAAGGCGAACGCCGAGCTTGCAAAGCTTGAGGCGAACGCGCCGGCAGAGGAAAACGCGCAGGAAACCGAAAAATATTACGAGGACACCGCCCAAGCAAAGACAAAGGTCGCAAAATGCGAGAAAAATCTCGAAAAATACGCAAAACTGCGCAAAAACGTCGTTCTTCTGCCCGAACATATCGCAAAGGTAATCGAAATATGGACAGGTGTGCCCGCAAGCACGATAAACGAAAACGAGTTTGAGAGAATCGACAGGCTTGCAGAACGCCTCAAAAAGAGAATAATCGGTCAGGACAAGGCGGTAGACGCCGTCGCAAAGGCGATAAAACGGCAGAGAGCCGGCATTTCCGCAAAGAGAAAGCCGACGTCGTTCATTTTCGCGGGCCCCACGGGAGTCGGCAAGACCGAGCTTGTAAAAACGCTCGCGTCGGACCTTTTTGATTCCCCCGAGTCGCTGATACGCCTTGATATGTCGGAATTTATGGAAAAGCACTCGGTGTCGAGAATCATAGGCTCGCCGCCGGGATATGTCGGATACGACGAGGCGGGACAGCTCACCGAAAAAATACGCCGCAGGCCGTATTCCGTTGTGCTGTTCGATGAAATAGAAAAGGCGCACCCCGACGTGCTCAATATACTTCTTCAGATACTTGACGACGGAAGAATAACCGACGCGCACGGCAAGGAAGTCGATTTCTGCAACACGATAATCGTCATGACCACAAACGCGGGCTCTGTCGGCACGTCCGCCGCGGCGGGCTTTTCAAAGTCGGCGTCGGAGGTAAACGAGGACAAGACGATGAAGGCGTTGAACGCCTTTCTGCGCCCCGAATTCATAAACAGAATAGACGAGATAATCACGTTCAACCAGCTTACGAAGGAAAATTTCGTAAGCATAGCGAAGATAATGATAAACGAGCTTGCCGAAACGCTCAAACAGAAAAATGCGGCTCTTTCGTGCGAAGAGTCCGTTTACGGCATACTTGCCGAAAAGTCGTTCTCGCTCAAATACGGCGCGAGAAACCTGCGCCGGTATATCCGCACGGAAATCGAGGACAAGGCGGCGGAGCTTATCGTTTCGAGCTACGACTCGAAAATTTCGGGAATATCGATATATGATGAAAACGGCGAAATAAAGGTTGCAATAATAAAATAAAGGAGATTTTTGTATGAAAGACAGCGTAGCTTTACTTGTAATGGCGGCGGGAATGGGAAGCCGGTTCGGAGGCTTAAAGCAGATAGAGCCTGTCGGCCCGCACGGCGAAGTAATTCTGGAATATTCGGTTTACGACGCGGTTGAAGCGGGCTTTGGCAAGGTAATATTCGTGATAAAAAAGGAAATCGAAAGTGATTTCCGCAAGATTATCGGCAAAAGAATCGAAAAAATGACGGACGTCGAATATGCGTTCCAGGATATAAACGATCTTCCCGCGCCTTTTACCGTTCCCGAGGGAAGAGTAAAACCGTGGGGCACGGGACACGCGGTGCTTTCGGCAAAGAAATTCATAGATTCCCCGTTTGCGGTTATAAACGCCGACGACTTTTACGGCAAGGGCGGATACAAAAAGATAAAAGAGCACTTTGACGAGAGTAAAGAAATGTGCATGGTGGGCTACAAGCTTCAGAACACCGTTTCCGAAAACGGAACGGTCGCAAGAGGCGTGTGCGAGATAAAGGACGGCTACCTTGCGGGCGTAACTGAACACCTTGCGATTCCGAAGGACAACGATTTTCCCGAGGATACCATAGTATCGATGAATATGTTCGGCTTTATGCCCAAGCTCATCGACGAACTTGACGAGGGCTTTCCGAAATTCCTTGCCGAGCAGGGAAAGGAGCTCAAAAGCGAGTACCTGCTTCCGAGAATTGTCGACAAGATGATAAAGGTTGACGGAGAAAAGGTAAAGGTCCTCTATACCGACGACAAGTGGTACGGAGTAACGTACAGAGAGGACAAACCGTCGGTCGTAAACGCTATAGCCGAACTTTGCGCAAAGGGAAACTACGACAAATTCAAGGCGTAAAATCAAAAACAAAAAATCGCGGCGATGCCGTGATTTTTTGTCCCGAAACGCAAACTCAAAAAATTATGTAAACTTATTTTCGAAAGGAAGCATAAAAATGGGCGAAAGTATAAAAAGGGGCGGAATATCGGTTGAAACGGGGAATATTTTCCCGGTAATTAAGAAATGGCTGTATTCCGACAAGGATATTTTCGTAAGGGAGCTCGTGTCAAACTGCAGCGACGCGATAACCAAGCACAAACGCCTTGTATCGCTGTCGGAAGCAAAGGACGACGGAAAACCGTACAGAATCACGGTAAAGCTCGACCGAGACCTCGGAACGCTGACCTTCTCCGACAACGGAATAGGCATGAACGAGGAGGAAGTCGACAGATATATAAATCAGATAGCGCTTTCGGGAGCGATTGACTTCATACAGAAGTACGAGAGCGAATCGGACGCTTCGGGGGACGGAATTATCGGACATTTCGGACTCGGATTTTATTCGGCGTTCATGATAGCAAACAAGGTGGAGATTTTCTCGAAATCGTGGAAAAACGAAAAGGCGGTTCACTGGACGGGAAACGACGAGGGAGAATATGAGATGTCGGAAACCGACGAAAAGACCGACCGCGGCACCGACGTCGTGCTTCATATAAACGATGAGGAAAAGGAATATGCGACGGCGTTCAAAATCAAGGAAATCCTCGAAAAATTCTGCGCATTTATGCCTTACGAGATTTTTTTTGAGGACGAAAGCACGGAAAAAAGCGGAAAAGAGGAGCAAAAGCCGATAAACGACACGAATCCCTTGTGGACGAAGCGCCCGTCCGACTGCACCAAAGAGGAATACATTGAATTTTACAAAAAGGTGTTCGGGGATTATAAGGAGCCGCTGTTTTATATCCACATAAACGCGGAATATCCGCTGAATTTCAGGGGCATACTGTATTTTCCCGCGTTTGAGAGCGAATTTGCGAATTACGAGGGGCAGGTCAAGCTGTTTTACAACCGTGTTTTCGTGGCGGATAATATAAAGGAAGTGATTCCCGAATATCTGCTGCTGTTGAAGGGCGTCATCGACTGCCCCGAGCTTCCGCTCAACGTCTCGAGAAGCTATCTGCAGTCGAACGGCTACGTAAACAAGATTTCTTCCCATATAATTAAAAAGGTATGCGACAAAATCAACTCGATGTTTGCAAACGAACGCGAAAACTATGAAAAAATATGGGAAGACCTGCGGATTTTCGTGGAATACGGCTGTCTTAAGGACGATAAATTTTTCTCAAAGGTAAAGGATTCCGTGATTTACAAGACGACCGACGGAAAATTCCTTACAATTAAAGAATATGCGGCAAACGAAAACTTCAAGGGAAAAATATATTACACCGACGACAAAAAACAGCAGTTTTCGTATATCTCCATGCTTACAAGGCAGAACGTGCCGGTAGTCGAGTTCGATAAGCTTATCGACGTGCAGTTTGCGTCTGCGGTCGAGGGAAAAGACTACGGCGAAGAGCTGAAGGACGTAAAATTCGTGCGCGTCGACAGTGAAACGGGCGATATAATAAAGGAACAAAACGGAGAACCCGCAGAGGAATACGCCCCGCTTGTAAAATTGTTCGAAGAAGCGCTTTCAAAAGGCGAAAAACTGAAAATAAAGGCGGAAAGCCTCAAAGACGGCAGAATTCCCGCACTTCTCAACGTCTCCGAGGAGTCGAGGAGAATGGCCGACATGATGAAGATGTACGGCGCGGGCGCGGGTGCGTTCCCCGTAGAAACGACGCTCGTGCTGAACGCGTCGAATTCGCTGATTCAAAAACTGTTTTCGCAGGCGAAGGACGGAAAAACAAACGAAATATCAAATCAAATCGCAAAGCAGATTTATATGCACGCGCTGGTCTCGCTGCGCCCGCTTGAACCCGACGAACTCGAGGAACTTACAGACGGTACGGCGGCGCTTTTGGAAAAACTTTGAGCCGCGTTTTGTGGAAAATGCATAAAAGCAGGAAAAATTTGTAAAAAGCAAATACTATATATTGTGGTATTCCGACAAAATACTACATTATACAGAGGGGCATTGATATTTGTAACAATTCTATTATTTGCGTTTTTATTTCGTTTGTAGCTATTGACAACGAAAATTAAATATTGTATAATTATTTTGTAATTTTATACAGATGTCATAATCAGATGTCAAAGTATACAAAAAAGGAGTGCAACCTAATGAAAAAAACGATAAGCTTAATTCTCTGCGTATTAATGCTTGTTTCGGCGTTCTCGACGGGACTTACGGTATTTGCGCAGGAAACGGCGGAGTTGTTTGAAACGGGAACCTGCAAGGTAACGTTTGCAGGCGACGTAACGGGACTTCCCGCACCGATAGAAGTTCCTGCGGGAACGGAAATCGACATAACCGAATACTATGACGGAGTAGCGTCAAGTATCGCGGGACTGAATTTCAACGGCTGGTCGACAACCGGAAAATTCGAAGACCTCATCGTAAAGAACTATAAGGTAACGAAAGACGTTACTCTTTACGCCGAAGTATCGGTAAATATAAACTTCGCTGTTCAGGCCAGAGGAGCCGGTATGAACAACTGGAGTGTAAACAACGGCTCGGCGAAGCTTGACGAAGACAGCCAGGGCGTTATAATTACGGCTACGGGCTTAGCTCCGTACATTTACCGCTCGAGCAAGCTTTACAGCGTTCCGGCCGCAAAATACGCGTCGGCGCTCGTTTACGTTGACGCCGAGTACAAGAACGGCCCGAATGATCTCAGCGACGTTGGAGATAAATTCCAGTTTATGTTCTTTGCACCCGACACGAACTTCTCCAAGGCGGTAAGCGGTACTGTTATCGCCGTAGGCGAACAGCAGGGCAGAAAAATCGCCGTTGTACAGTGCAATCTTTACACAAGCGCAAGCTGGACGGGCACGATAGGCTCTTTCAGACTCGACGCGTGGGAAGAACAGAGCGACTGGGAAATATACGGCGTGCAGTTTATTGAAGCAGGTACGTTTGACGAAGATCTGATTCCGATAACCGAGCTCGACGCACCGAAGACGGGTGCTGAACCCAGCACGTACGCTCTCTGCGCTAAAGAAGATATCGGTAAGGTTCAGTCGATTACATGGTCTCCCGCAATGCCGACAGGCGTGTTCGAGGAAGGAACTGCTTACACGGCTACAATCACGGTTGCACCCAAGGAAAGAACCGGTAAACTCTTTGCACAGGATATGGAAGCTACCGTAAACGGCAACACGGCGGAATGCTTCGTTGATCCCGATACGGCGCTCGCAACGGTTACATACACCTTCCCGCCGACTGAAAATTACGTTGTTTTCTCAATGGAAATTTCCGGTCCGAAGGAAATCGCAAAGGCGGCAAGAGCAGTGCAGTATAAGGCAAACTTCTACAGCACGAGGGACGTTCCCAACAAGGACGTTATCTGGTCGGTTGAACCTGTAACCGGCGGTGCTTCCATAGATGAAGAAGGAAAACTCGTTCCTCAGAAGAACGGTACCGTAAAGGTAGTTGCTACCTCCACGTACAACCCGAAGGTTACGGCTTCCTATGAAGTCAATATCATAAATCAGGCTAAAGCGGGTACTTTGAGATACAGATCCAACACGACGGACAGAGTATCGAACCTCCCCGCCGCACAGAGAAACGTTTCAGGTCTTGTTAAGCTTTCAAAGCAGATACCGACAAGAGCCGGATACTTCTTCTACGGCTGGGCAACGAGCGACGAAAGCGTTGACATTGTCGATGAAGTAAACGTAAACGGCGACACTGACGTGTACGCGGTATGGGTAAAGGGCGTTGAATACGGATTCAACGGCGAAGTTGACTCGCCGTGGGCTGTTGAAGAAGGTACGCTTACCCAGAAACCTAATTATATCACTCTTGCAAACGGCAACGCAACAAATGCCGCCATTACCGCATGGGACGGTCTTAATCTCGACACCCAGGCATACAACCAGATAATGATAAGAATGGCATGCGACAAGAGCACGCAGCTGTCTTTGTACTTCAAGAACACAGACACGAGCTGGTCTGAACAGAGAACACTCAACTATACCTATCAGGCGCTCGGACTTCCCGAAGAAAACGATATGGAAAGCGACAATTGGTTTATTCACATGTTCGACGTTTCCTCAAGCTCTTTGTGGACGTATTCCGATCTTACGGGTATCAGAGCGTTCCTCGTAAGAGGCGCACAGAACGCAACGGCATACCTTGACTATATAAGAATTCTCGACACGTCCAGAACGATAAGATTCAGATCCGAAGGCAAGCCCGCAAACATGCCCGACACGATGACGGTTAAGTTCGGCGACACGATCACCATCACAAAGGAACCCACGCGTGAAGGCTATCAGTTCATCGGCTGGTCCAAGGACGAAGACGACGACGGAACGGGCGCAAAGAAGAACTTCCTCGTTACAGACGACTATATACTCTACGCAATATGGAACGAAGAAGTTGAACTCAATCCCATAAATGAAGGCGGACTTATCAAGAACGAAATCGGCGACATAGACGCAGGCATGGCAGTTCTTGCAAAGACGACGGCAGGCAGAGACGTTCCCGTTACGATTACCTTCGACGGCGGCGAAAAGGTTGCCTCCACGAACGGATACGGATTCGCCGTATTTGAATTCGACGACGACGTTGAAAACGCGGTAATCTCGATGTCCAGCAACTTTGAATTCGTAAGCATCGTTATCACCGCTCCCGAAATCGCAGACAGAAAAGCAAACGAAGTTAAGACATCGGGCGGCAGCGGAAACGAAGAAGGCGCAGCTCCGAAGACCTATTACGGAGACGAAACCAAATCCACGAACCTCACCACCGCAGGAAAGATAGTTCCCGAAATGTCAAAGCCGGGACCCGTTCCTCCGGGACTTGCACAGGGCCAGGTTGGTGAAGACGCTTCTCCTAAGGATAAGACGAGAGCAGGCGGCGACATCATATTCAACTTCAATAACGACGCCGATAAGGACTTCTTCGGCTGGTACCGTCAGACGAAACTCGAATATAAAGACGGTATAGCAAAGATTATCTCCGCAGGTATCGGAAACAGCGACGGTATCTCCTTCAACTCGGTAGGTAACCTTGAAATAGATCCTAAGACGCACAGATACGTTGTATTCTATGCAAAACAGGAAGGCTATACCAATTCCCAGATAAGACTGTACTACAGAACGGATAAGGCAGGCCTTTCGGAAGCAAGAACGCAGAACCAGCTGGTTGGCACAGACTACTCGATGGTTGTATTCGATTTCGGAAACGATCCCGAATGGAAAGACACCATTACCGAATTCATGGTTTGCGCAACAGAAGACCATACCGGTATCCTCTATATTGACTGGATACTTATAACCGATAATCTTCCCGATGAAGCAAGCATCGGTCTTGCGGCAGGCGCGAAGTTCATGGTTGTAAATAAGAATGAGGCTCCCTTTACGGACCTCGAAGACGGCGCATGGTACGTAAACGACGTTAAGAACGCTTATATGTACGGCCTCGTAAACGGAACGTCCGATACGACGTTCGAACCCAACGGAAACGTAACGGTTGCCGAAGCAATCGCGTTCGCGGTAAAACTCAACTACGGTTATCTGGCAAAGAGCACGGCTTCAATCGGCAAATCAAGCGACGCTCACTGGTACGACGGATTCGTACAGGCTGCAATCAAGGCAAAGATAATCACTTATAACGAATTTACCGCCGAGGATTACGAAAAGGTTGCAACGAGAAAGCAGGTTGCGGCAATGATCGCAAAGGCGCTCCCGAAAGACTGGTATGAACAGAAGAATATGTATGAAAAGGTTCCGGATCTTGCGGAGAGCGATCCCGAATACAAGAACATCAAGATGCTCTATGACGCAGGCGTACTGAACGGATCCGATGCAGATTACAACTTCTTACCCGACACGCCGATTATTCGTGCGGAAGTTGCGGCAATCGTTGTAAGAGCCGCTAAACCCGACCAGCGTACAAGAGTAAAGACGGACTTCGAAGTTGAATCGCGCAAGCGCACCTTTACACCGGACGAAATCTTTGAAAAGGTAACTCTCGACAGCATCAGAGCCGATAAGGTTGAAGACGGTCTTGCAAACTACAAGGCACTCGGCGCAGACCAGATCATGTTCTTGACGAACCTCATCGGTTCACAGGAAGCTCTGAACATCTCTAAGATCAAGATCGGCATTAAGGTTGACACCGAAAAGGTTAAAGCAGGCAGACCGGTAATTTACTTCTCGATCGACGGCTCGGCACTGTCCGAAGCAAACACGCTGAGGGGTGAAACGTACGGAAATATGAAGCCTAATGAAAACGGTATCTGTGAAATAGTATTCGATACCTCTAAGAACGTCAACTGGAGAGGAAATCTCACGACAATCAGATTTGACCCGTACGATGCGGTTGTAGACTTTGCACTCGCTTACATCGCAATCGAATAATAGAATCAAATCCAACTGTAAAAATACAAAACAGGCGCCCGAATGGGCGCCTGTTTTGGTATATTGTTGTTTTTCCGCGTGCACAAAAATTGAAAGATGAAATGACTTTGTGCGCGTGTTTGCGCGTCGAGGCTCTCGACGGCGCCCGAACGGGCGCCTGTTTTGGTCGAGAGCAGTGATGAGCAATTGCGCGTACAAAAAACATCTTTTTGCAGTTTTTATGCTCGCGAAGAGGTTAAAATGTACCTTATTTATTTTTCACTATTTATTATTTCAAAAACGGCAGGGATTTTCAGTGAATAGTGAAGAGTGAATAGTGAATAGTGAATAGTGAATAGTGAAGAAGAAAAAAACGGCAAGGTTCCGGGGAACCTTGCCGTTTTTTTGGGGTGAGATATCGGGCTCGAACCGACGGCCTTCAGGGCCACAACCTGACGCTCTAGCCAACTGAGCTAATCCCACCGAATATTAAAATGGCGTGCCTTGGGGGACTCGAACCCTCGACCTACTGCTTAGAAGGCAGTTGCTCTATCCAGCTGAGCTAAAGGCACATAATGGAGCGGATGATGGGAATCGAACCCACGTGACCAGCTTGGAAGGCTGATGTTCTACCATTGAACCACACCCGCGTTAACGCTCTGTTTTTAGCCGCTAGACCATATTAACACAACGATTCTTATTTGTCAACAAATAATTTGCAATCTTTAGCCATTTTCGTGCATTTTTTTAGAGCGTATTAGCAATAATAATCAGTGATGAACTTTCGTAAAACTTGTAACCTTTTTATCTTCATCAAACGATATTTCAAAAGTAGTCGGATCTATGAAATCTTCATACGTTCCGAGATTATATAACCATAAATCAGAATTATCCGTTAGACTATAATCTTTGTTATCAGGGGCTCCCAAAAGCTCTTGTACTTGTTGTTTTGTCAAACCAGTCAAATCGTATTGTTCAACAAAAGAATTAATCAATAATCCCCTGTAATTATGGTCATCAGACGCATTTTCCCACTTCTCTTTTGTCCACTTGCTGTATTCCTTGAAATATGCATTTGTACCGACGAATGAACCGACAAGAATGATAAGACTTAATGCAATTGTTAATGACAATACTACTATCACTTTTTTCTTATTATCTCTATTTTTCATCATTGATAAGATAAAGAAAACTATAACTGCTGAACCTATAATTGCCAGTACAAACAGGCTTGGAAACAAAAGCAAAGAAAACAGATTAAGAACACCTTCAGTTGTAACAACAGCGTTGAAATATATAAGCCCTACAAGTACGCTGGTTATTATATACACTGAAGCAAGAATGACTAATATTATTAAAAAGACTTTTTTTCCTGAATTACTTTTAAC
>JAEESG010000124.1 GCA_016286245.1 Clostridiales bacterium
CGACATGTTGATTTTAGGTAAATTAATAGATTCAGGCGTTACTATTCCCGAATATCTACAAACTGAAATAAAAAAATCTAATGTTGGAAATGATATTCTAATGTCTTGGCCTTCTAAGGATACATTAATTTGTCAACATGATACATCAGATACTGTAATGGAATTCTTTCGCATAAACGGATGGCATGCATATATTGTTGATAAAATAGATTATGATGCTTTAAAAAAAGATTTATCTTAATTTACGCGTCTTCCCCCTCTCGCTTTGCATGAGAGGGGAATTTTTTTGAACTTTCTGTAAAAAAGCAAAAAAACGTGCGGATTTTATTGCTTTTTGCGTGTTTTTATATTATAATTATTTCAGTTTTTTGGCAAAAGAGGTAATTTTATGAAAAAAATACTGTTTTTTGTAATCGCCGCGCTTTTGATTTTCACTTTCGCTTCCTGCGAGAAAAAGGCAGCGATAACCGACAACGATATCGTGATTCTTTTTACGAACGACATTCATTGCGGAATAGAAGATGGCGTTACTCTTGCGGGCGTTACGTATTATAAAAATCTAATGAAGGAAAAAACCGATTACGTTACGCTCGTTGACTGCGGAGACGCAATTCAGGGCTCGTATCTCGGCTCGGTTTCGAAGGGCGAGCTTCTTATCGACGCGATGAACGCGGCGGGCTATGACATCGCAATCCCGGGAAACCATGAATTCGATTACGGTGTTGACCGCGTGGCGGAGCTTATATCGAAGGCGAACGCCGAGTATATCGCATGCAATTTCACTTACAGCGGAAACGGAACGAATCTGCTCGGTGATTTAAAGCCTTACACGATTAGGGAATACGGCTCGAAGAAAATCGCGTTTATAGGCGTTGCCTGCCCGTCGACGATAGAAAAATCGACGCCTTCGTTTTTCCAGGAAGACGGAAAATACGTATACGGCTTCATGAGGGAAAACGACGGAAAACCTTTGTGCGATACGATTCAGAAATACGTTGACGAGGTCAGAAGCAAGGGCGTGGATTACGTTATACTGCTTGCTCATCTCGGAAATTCCGACGAAGATACGCCGTACCGTTCAAGCGATATCGTTGCGGGCACAAACGGCATTGACGTCGTTCTCGACGCGCATTCGCACACCGTTTTCACGTGCTATTTCGTTGAAAATAAGGACGGCGACAGCGTAATCTGTGCGCAGACGGGAACAAAGCTTCAGAATCTCGGTCTTCTCGTAATTTCCGAAAACGGAATCATTACCGTTTCAAATATTCCCGATATAAACAAGCAGGATGAAAAGTCGCTTGAAGAAATCAATTCGTATATTTCCAAATACAGCGAACAGCTCGAAAGGGTTGTCGCAAAATCGGACACGGCGCTTTCGATCAACGACGAGGACGGCATAAGAGCCGTAAGAAACAGAGAAACCGCGATAGGCGACCTGTGCGCCGACGCATACCGTGCCGTTGCGGGAACGGATATCTCATACGTAAACGGCGGCGGCATAAGAGCAGACCTTCCCGAAGGCGACGTAACCTACGCGGACATTATCTCCGTCCATCCGTTCGGAAACACGCTCTGCGCGGTTGAAGTTACGGGCAGTGAAATACTTGACATGCTCGAATATTTCGTAATGCACTGTGAGCCGAAAACGGCGGATCTTGCGAGCGGCTGGGCTGTCGGCGAGAGCGGCTCCTTCCCGAACATGTCGGGTATAAAGTTTACGGTGGACACCACGATTCCGTCAAGCGTAAAGGTTGACGAAAACGATATGCTTGTGTCCGTCGAGGGCGCAAGAAGAGTTTCCGACGTATACGTCCTCGAGGGTGAGGAATACGTTCCGATAGATCCGGAAAAAACGTATACGCTTGCGTCGCACAACTATATGATTTTAAACGGCGGCTGCGGAATGCAGAACGTGCTTGCGGACAACAACGTAATTCTTGACAATTCCGAGCCCGACTACGAAGTGCTGATAGAATACATAGCGGACGTGCTTAACGGCGACCTTTCGTTATACAGGGACAACGAACAAAGAATTACATTTATAAGATAAAAAAGGAGAAATAAAATGGCTGAATTACTTGAAATATTGATGATAGTGAGTTTTGGAATATCGTGGCCGATAAACCTGAGAAAGCTGGTAAAAGCAAAAAGCACAAAAGGCGTAAGTCTTGCATTTTACTTCCTTGTATTTTTCGGGTATATAGCGGGAATAACGTCAAAATTCATAAACGAGTCGTACATGGCGAACTTCGCGTCGAAATGGTACGTCCTCGTGTTCTATTTCTTCAACCTTATCGTCGTGGGACTGAATATAATAGTATATTTCAGAAACAAGGCGATTGAAGAAAAAGCGAAATAAAGTAAAATCCCTTGCGCTAAAAGCGCAAGGGATTTTTTCAGCCTATATATTCGTTTGACTGCGGTTCGCCTTCAAGACCGAAACTTACGGTAATGGCGTCGTTGACTCTTGTCATTACGTTTTCGTCGAGATGCCCCATTTTTTCTTTAAGTCTTGCTTTGTCAATGGTTCTTATCTGTTCCAGAAGAATAACGGAATCCTTTGCAAGTCCGTATTTGTCCGCGTAAACGTCGATGTGCGTCGGCAGTTTGCTTTTTGAGGTACGGCTTGTTATCGCGGAAACGATGACGGTAGGGCTGTATTTGTTTCCGACGTCGTTCTGCACGATAAGTACCGGACGCATACCGCCTTGTTCGGAACCTATAACGGGACTCAGATCCGCATAGTAAATATCTCCTCTTCTGACGTTCATTCTGTTCACACTCCGATTTTATGTTTCGTATTTTTTGCTGCATCATTATTTTTAACTGAAATCCGGGACGTTATACGAAAAAAATAAATTTTGTATAATGCCTCAATGCAGTATATTCATAAAAAGGGAAGAGTGGTATTTCAAAAAAGGGGAAGTACTTGCGGCAAAAGCAGGGTTGCTTTGCAATTTCGGGGCGCAAAAAGTACGCAAAATAAAAAACACAGGCGATACCTGTGTTTTTTTATTGTTTAAAAAGCAGTTTTGAAAGCGTGATGTCGATTCCGAACTCTTTTTTTATGCTTTCAATCTGCGATAGAATTTTGTTCTTTTTTAATCTGTCGAAAGACGGCTTTTTCTTTGCGCGGATGAGCAGATTTTTCGGCGAATGCTCCAAGTCGATGAATTCCGTGATGTCGCAGGAGTATCCGCTGTATTCTATCAGTTTTGCGCGAAGCGCGTCGGTAATCGCCGAACAGAAACGCTCGTTTATTATGCCGTAATCAGTAATGATATCGAAATTATTGGTTTTTATCATTTTGCGCGCTTCCTTCTGACAGCAGGGGGCGGCGAAAATATACTCAGCGCCCCAGGAAATCGCGCGCTCGATTGCAATGTCTGTCGCGGTGTCGCAGGCGTGAAGCGCGATTACCATGTCCGGCTTCGTTTCTGCGCGGTAGTCCTTTATGTCGCAGCAGATAAAGTTAAGCCCGTCGTAACCGTATTTTTTTGAAAGCGCGTTGCACTTGCCGATTACGTCTTTTTTCAGGT
>JAEESG010000003.1 GCA_016286245.1 Clostridiales bacterium
CAAGGTCCGACTGCTGTCCTTCCTTTTTTTCGACAGCCTATTCAGTATATCACTTCTTCTCCGCTTTGTCAAGTACTTTTTTTATCTTTTTCGGACTTTTTTCAATCTTTTTTCAAGATCGCTTCCCGTCCTTTTACCTGACACGTTTCGGTCCGGCTTATCCGGCGTCCTTCCGCTTTCTTAATCAGCGTCTTTCCGCCTTCTTTTTCCGGCCCCTTTTTTCGGCGCCTTTTTTCGGCGCCTCTGCGCCTACTCCTTTTTCCCGCGGAGCCCTTCTATATTATCACATCTACTCTCTCTTGTCAAGTACTTTTTGATGATTTTTTGATTATTTTTCCAATTTTTTTGTTTATTACC
Source organism: Clostridiales bacterium (assembly GCA_016286245.1). Lineage (GTDB taxonomy): Bacteria > Bacillota > Clostridia > Oscillospirales > CAG-382 > UMGS882. Next base: position 358 of record JAEESG010000003.1, read on the forward strand.
CGCTATTCAGCATTTTCTTTAATTTTTCCACTATTTTCTTCTCGCTTCTCGATATTTTTACCTGATTTACGCCCATTATTTTCGCCGTATTTGCCTGCGTAAGCCCCTTATAGTATCTGAGAAACACGATTTTCCTTTCTTTTTCTTCAAGTTTTTTCAACGCCTCCTTAAGCGCGATTTTTTCGGTTATATCGGAAATATTGTTATCAGCGAAAGTTTCCTCATACGAGAGTCCGTCCTCGTCCCATATTTTTTCCTGCAGCGACACCGACGGAACACAGGCGTTTACGGCGTAAACGGCATCGTCCTCGCTTATTTTACATATTTCGCAAAGTTCAGACATACGCGGTTCCCTGCCGTATTCGGAAAGAAATTTTTCCTTTGCCCTCATGAGAATTCCGTTGTTTCTTTTGGCCTCTCTGCTTACCTTTATAAGCCCGTCATCGCGCAGAAACCTTTTTATTTCGCCTATTATCAAAGGAAAAGCGTAGGTTGAAAATACCGTTTTGTATTCTTTTCTGTATCCCCTTACCGCCTTAAGAACGCCTAAGTTTCCTATCTGCACGAGGTCTTCCACATCCTGTCCTCTGCCCGCAAATCGTTGCGCGATGCTCTTTACGAGGGGAGCGTTCAGTTTCACGAGTTCTTCTTCAGCGTTTTTATCACCGTTTGCGTATCTTTCAAGCAGTTTTGAGTTTTCGTCGCTCTTTGTCATCACTTATTTGCTTTTCCTATGTATTTTTTCAGTATAACAGTCGTACCGGCGCCTTTTTTGGATTTTACGGAAAGCTTGTCCGTGAAGCACTTCATTATGGAAAATCCCATTCCGCTTCTTTCCTCGCCGCCCTCGGTATACATCGGTTCCATTGCTTTTTCGACGTTTTCCATGCCGCAGCCGTTATCCTTTACGCTGATTTTCAAGCAGCCGTTTTCGGTGTATTCGCCTTTTATGACTATTTTTTTCTTTCTCTCGTCGGTTTCATATTTATACGCGTGCACAATGCAGTTTGTAACGGCTTCGGAAACTGCGGTTTTCACGTCGCACAGTTCTTCGACCGTCGGGTCGAGCTGCGAGCAGAACGACGAAACGATGCCTCTTGAAAAGCCCTCGTTTACCGATTTTGCGGGAAACGTACAGGAAAATGAATTCAATTTTTTGTTTTCTTTTTTCATGATCTCACCCCATCCTTTATTTTATGCGTCTTTTTGGTTTATTATTTTGATAAGCTTGTCCACGCCTGCCATTTTAAGTATTCTTTCCGTCTCGCGCGTGGGATTTTTAATGAGCATTTCCGAGCCCGTTTCGGAAAGTTTTCTGTACCTTCCCAGAACAAGTCCGAGTCCCGAACTGTCCATAAAATCTATTCCCGAAAGCTCGAGTATCATCGTTTTCGGACGCGACGCGCCTATAATATCATCCAGCTCCTCGCGCACTCCCTTTATGGAATGATGGTCTATTTCGCCGTCAAGTTTTACTATGAGATTTCCTTCGGAAAAATACGTTTTCATCTTCATTTCATCATATCCTTTCTTATTTAATTATAATATCCTCAACACGCAAAATTTGTCGCAATACGGCGTCTTTATCCGTTTTCGCGCTTTATTGCAAAGCACAGCGCCGCGCAGACAACCGCGCTTATTATTTGCGCGTATCCGAAAATTGCGCTTTGTGAAAAAAGCAAAAGCAAAGCCGACAGGGAAACAAAAACAGCCGTCGTTTTCTTATCGTTATATTTTTCTTTTTTTATTTCTTTTATTGCGAAAAGCGCGGCGCACGCAGACACGCAAATCTTTATTATACATGCGAAAGCGCTTACAATCACGCATATTTCCGGCAAATCGAAAAGCGGAATCATTCTTATTGCAGTAAAATTCGGGTTTTGTGCGTCGTCTGACAGCTTATCCCCGAACAAAAGCAGATTTTTAAGCACGTTTATTCCGCTTACGGCGATAAATGCGAAAACGCCTGCCGGGATTGCTTTTTTCAGCGTTTGCCTGCGCTCTTTGCTTTCGTTTTTGCTCAGCACGAACGCAAGCACCGCAAGGTCTGCGTTAAGGTACAGTATGTCTTTTATTATGCCCGAAAATCTCGTTTTTTCGAGTAAAGAAAGCGGAGATGAAACCGAAAGTGCGTTTTCGGCGGTGAAAAACGCGAAAAGACCGAAAAAAGTCCATGCGGCAAACAGCGCCGACGAAAGTATGCAGAAAGACGTTACCGCGTTTTTCCCTCGCCGTGCGAGATGCGCTCCGCAAAGCAGCGCAGCGCCCGCCGAAAACGCCATGCACCACGTTTGCGAATAATAGTCGTCAAACAGCCTTATCGAATAAGCGAAAAAGCAAACGTCGGACGCGGTATACAGAGCGCAGAATGCGAACAGCAATACCGGAAAAATTTTCTTGATTTTGTTTCCGTTTTCAAAATCCGACGTAAAAAATACAGATACCGCAAAAGCAAAAACCGCGGCGCAGGCGGACACGAAAAAATAAGTAAGAAGCGCGTTTGCGTTATAGTCGGGATATTTTCCGACTACGCCCGAATACGTATACACAAACACCGCAAGCGCATAATACAGGAACAGATTGACGTTTTTTATTCTCTTTATCACGTTTTTATTTTTCTTTCCTTTTAACTTTAATTTTTCCGTCGGAAAAATACACTTCTTTAATATCAACCTTCTCATTTTGAGCCGACGCTGACAAAAAATATACGATATTTACGGTTTCGCCGACCTCGGCGTACGACTTTTCGAATTTCTGGGAATCGAATTCCTTTGCGCACCGTTCGAAAAAGGCGCTCGGGTTTTCGCAAAGCACGGCTCCTCTTTTGAGCGGCAGTTTATTTGAATTTACAAGATACTTTGCAAAATCGTACAGATTTTCACCGTCAAAATCAGGTGAAAAAGCGTAAAAATTTGCGGAATTGATATAAACGTCGCTGTGTTTTTCATAAAACTCATCAAACGCTTCATTTACGTCTTTTCCGAATACTTCCTCATATTCGAGTTTTATTGTTCTCTTATCCTTTACGCTTTCGTTTTCAGACGCGCCGCCGTTATCGTTTCCGTCCGGTGCGGATTTCAAAAATCCGACCGCAACGCCGCTTTTCGCGTTTTCAAGCGATATTGCGTATACGAACGCAACGTCCCTCTTTTCCCCGTAATACGAGCAGGAATGAAGAAAAAGCGAAAATATTACCGTAAATGCCGCGCAAAAACAACGTTTTTTCAATATTTCAGTTCCTTATCCGAGTTTTTTATCGCTTTTTTCGGCAAAACGAAAAGCGAGTCGTATATTCCGTCTTTGCTTACCGGCGAAAAAGGAAGCATATACGGCACTCCGAAGGACGTTTTGCATGAAAGGACCGTGAGAATCACCGCAAGGGACGCCGCAATGCCAAGCGCTCCGAAAAGGTACGCCGCCGCCGTGTTCAAAAGCCGTATCAAAAGCGTGCTGTTCATATAAGTGGGCAGTATAAACGTGCATATTGCGGTAAGCGACGCAACCATTATTATGGGAGGGCTTGAAATTCCCGCCGCTATCGCGGCGTCTCCGAGAATAAGACCTCCGACTATGCTAACCGCATCCCCGACCGCGCCAGGCATCCTTATTCCGACCTCTCTTATGAGTTCGAATATGAGAAGTATCACTATCAGTTCCCCGAATATTCCGAACGGCACGTCGGCTCTCGATTCCGTCATTTTCATATAGAGTTTTGCCGGCACGGCGTTTTTATGGTGCTCCATGACGGCGACGTAAAACGCGGGCAGATAAAGCGACAAAATGAGGCTTATAAATCTGAGAATTCTTATAAAAGTCGCGTAATACGGCGTTTTGAGGTAGTCCTCCGCCGACTGCAGGCTCTCGGCAAACAGATACGGCACGGTCAGCACAACGGGGCTTGCGTCGGAAATAACCGCTATTCTCCCTTCCGTAATTTTGGACGCGACCTTATCGGGCTTTTCGCTGTTGCCGATTTCGGTAAAAAGTTTACTTTTCCCGCCGGCAAGGTACTGTTCGATATACCCGGAGTCCATTACAGACGGAATATCCATTTGTTCGATTCTGCTCTTTACGTCGCGTACGAGTCTTTCATCGGCTACGCCTTTGAGATACATGATTTTTATATTCGTATCCGTATATTTTCCTGCGTTTACGGTAATAACCTTCAGGTTTTCGCTTTTTATGCGCTTTCTTATAAGCGCGACGTTATCCTCCGACTTTTCGATAAAGCCCTCTCGCGGGCCTCTTATTACGACCTCGCTTTCGGGCTCGTTTACGCTTCTCGAGGGTTCGTTTCTTGCCATAAACGAATAGGCGGAAACGCCATCTGTCGTTTGCGCAAAAACGACGGCGCCGCCCGAGAGAAGCTGCTTTTTTATATCATTTACGCTTGAAAGTTCCTTTGCCTCCGCGGCGCTTACTATCCCGAGAAAATCCTCGTTTTTTTCTATTGTTCCCTTATTCATCACAAGCGGTTTTATTATATTTTCGGAAATATAGTCTCTTCCCGTAAAGTTTCCGAAATTTACGACGTACACCGTTTTTCCGCCCGAAAAAACGGTTCTTATATTTAAATCGCCGCAGTTTTCAAAGATATTTTCGATTTGTGCCTTCACTTCTTCGGCGTTTATATTTTTTATCATTTTTTCACCGCTTTTTACGTTTTTAACTATTTTTTCCTCAAAATAAAAAAAATATGCGGAAAAATTCCGCATATTTCCTTTATTTATTATTTTTTTCAATCTATGCTCATAATGAGCTTCAGCACCCTTTTGACCGATTCGTTCATCGCTTCTCTGTCAAGCTTTCCGTCTTTTAACGCCTGCAGCGTGAGTTCGGGCGAGCCGTTGCCCATTTTTAAGTCGTTTCCGGCGTTGATTTCCTCCCACTGAGGAGCGTGAGTCCACCAGTCCGACGTTACAAGCCCTTCAAAGCCCCACTCTTTTCTGAGAATGTCGGTAAGCAGCTCTCTGCACGTGCTTGCGCGCGTGCCGTTTATTATGTTATACGAGCTCATCACGGTTTTCGGGTGCGCTTCCTTTACGCATATTTCAAACGCTTTGAGATATATTTCTCTCATCGCCCTCTCGCTTAGCCTCGAATCGGAGTCCTTTCTGTTGGTCTCCTTATTGTTGCACGCAAAGTGTTTTACGGAGCACGCAATTCCGTTTTCCTGAATTCCGCAGATAACGGCGGACGCCATTTTTCCCGTAAGGAACGGGTCTTCGGAATAATATTCGAAGTTTCTGCCGCAAAGAGGCGTTCTGTGTATGTTTATTGCGGGCGTAAGCCATATACCCATGCCGTTTTCGTAAACCTCTTGTCCGCCGGCAAACGCAGCTTCCCTTGCAAGAGAAGTGTTCCACATGCAAGCCATGAGAGTTGCGCACGGGAACGCCGTCGTATTCACGCCCTTATATTGCGGCACGCGCAGTCCCGCAGGTCCGTCCGCCGTCATGATATTCGGGATTCCGTAATATTCGAGATTTCCCACTCCGAACGTCTCCGCAACGCCGCGGTTGGGCTGTCCGCAAAGAAGATGTATTTTCTGCTCGTCATCCAGCACTCCCAAAAACTCGTCAAGGCTCATTTTGCCCTTGAATACCCGAAGCAGCGTCGGATGTCCGTCTTCTCCCCACGCTCTCCACGGCATATACCATTTTGACGATTCTTCCGGATTTCCGTATTCGAGCGGCAGCAGGCTTTCGTCGTAAACGGGTTTGGGATACGAGTCGTCCGCTTTTACTGTAATATAACTTCCGTCTGACAGCATCCTTTTATGCAGTCCGTGCGGAGCGCATTTTTCGGACAACCGGTATAAAACCGTATCTTCCTTTATTTCGTACTCGAAAGACGCCCTGCAGTCCCTTACGTCAAAGCCTGCTTTGAGCGTATATTTTCCCGCTTCAAGCACGTACGCCGATTTACACACCTTTCCGGTATCGTCGTACGACGAATAAAAATACGGATTTATTTCGATTTTTACGGTTTCAGACCTTCCGGGCTCAAGAACTTCCGTCTTGCAAAAGCCGACGAGCACTTTTTTCGGTTTTCCGAGCTTTCCCTGCGGCGCTTCGCAATATACCTGCAAAACCTGTTTTCCCGCGCGTTTTCCTATGTTTTTAATATCGCACGAAAACTCGATTTTTTCGTCTTTCTTTTCAAATTTTGCGTTTTCGACCTCGAAAGCGGTATACGAAAGTCCGAATCCGAACGGATAAGCGACCTTCTCCGACGCGCCGGGCACCGTTTCGAAATATCTGTATCCGACGTATATATCCTCGGTATATTCGACGTAGTCCTCCGATTCAAAGAAGTTTTCAGAACTCGGATAAGCGTCAAAATTCACGGCAAACGTATCGGCAAGTCTTCCCGACGGGCACACGTCGCCGACAAGCACGTCGGCTGTCGCAAGTCCGCCCTCCATGCCGCCCTGCCATGCGAGCAGCGCCGCTTTTACGCGCGCGTCGTTCCGAAACCAGAGCGTATCGGTAACGCCCCCTGTATTGAGGACGGCGATTACGTTTTTGAAATTATTCTTTACCGCTTCGACCATTGCCGTCTCCTCGCGGCTCAGATAAAAATCGCCGTCGAAGGCCTCTCCCGTGCGGTCCTTTTCCTCGCCCGAAAAGCGGCAGATCGTAATTATCGCCGTATCGCAGAAATTTTTGGCGTCATCAAGCAGATTTTGGGGCAGCTGCGGCTCCTTTACAAAGCCCACGCCAACGCCTTTCTGATATTCGCCCTTCACGTATTCGCGGTAATAATCGGAAACAGGCTTGAAAATCTCGATTTTGCCCTCTTTTTCCTTTATTTCGAGTCCCTCGATAATCGAGCGCACGTATGCGGTCGTGGTATCTCCGCTTCCGCCGCCGCCTTTTACGTAATCGGCCTGCGCTTTACCGAAAACGGCGATTTTTCTTCCGTTTTCAAGCGGAAGCGTGTTTTGCTCGTTTTTGAGAAGCACCATTCCCTCCGACGCCGCTCTTCTTGAAAGGTTTATATGTTGTTCGGAGCCGGTTATGCGCTCCCTTTGGTTATAAAGTCCCGTGCCCGGCATATACCGCACGCGCGCCCATTTTTCCTTTTGCATGATTTTTCTCCTATGTGCCGATATATTCAAAGCGGGATACGGAATTAATTCCGCATCCCGCTTTCTCTTTATTTATCAGTTATAAAGATTACTGAGTTTAACAAGTCTTTCGTACTTTGCCTTCGCCGCGGCGTCCGCTTTCGCAAACAGAACCTGTGCTCTTTCGGGGAACTGCTGAGCAAGTCTGCTGTAACGCGTTTCGCTCGTGATGAATTCGATATAATCAGCGGTAGGTTCTTTCGAATCTATCGTAAGCGGATTCTTGCCCTCCGCCTTGAGTGCGGGATTATATCTGAACGTCTGCCAGTAGCCCGCTTCAACGGCGCGCTTCATTTCGCTCTGGCAGTTGGTCATACCGCCCTTTACGCCGTGCATTTCACAAGGTGCGTATCCTATTACTATCGACGGTCCGTGATATGCTTCCGCTTCGCAAAGCGCCTTTATCGTCTGATTCATATCGGCGCCCATTGCTACCTGCGCTACGTACACGTATCCGTAAGACATTGCGATTTCGGCGAGGTTCTTCTTGCCTATCGCTTTACCTGCGGCAGCAAACTGTGCAACCTGTCCGATGTTCGACGCCTTGGACGCCTGTCCGCCCGTATTCGAATATACTTCCGTATCGAATACCATGATATTTACGTCTTCGCCCGACGCGATTACGTGGTCAAGACCGCCGAAGCCTATATCGTATGCCCAGCCGTCGCCGCCGAATATCCATACCGACTTCTTGCTGAGATATTCTTTTTCGGCAAGTATCTTCTTTCCGTCTTCACATCCGCATTTTTCGAGCATTGCAACGAGTTTATCGGTTGCTTCGCCGTTCTTGCTTCCGTCGTCAACGGTTGAAAGATATTCGTCGATTACAGCCTTCTTTTCCGCGTCTTCGACCTTTTCGCCGAGTTCCTTTACGTAGTTTATAAGCTTTTCTCTTATCGTCTTCTGACCGAGATAAATACCGAGACCGTGTTCCGCGTTGTCTTCAAACAGCGAGTTTGCCCAAGCCGGACCCTTGCCGCTTTCGCGGTTTACCGTATAAGGCGTGGAGGGTGCCGAGCCGCCCCAGATGGACGAGCATCCCGTTGCGTTGGAGATATACATTCTTTCGCCGAACAGCTGTGTTACGAGTCTTGCGTAAGACGTTTCCGCGCAGCCTGCGCACGAGCCTGAGAATTCAAGCAGCGGCTGGTTGAACTGGCTTCCCTTTACGGAATTCGGCGCAAACGGAGTTTCCTTCTTTGTTACGTTTGCAACGGCATAATCGAATACCGCCTGCTGTTCGCTCTGCGATTCCTGAGGAACCATCTTGAGCGCTCTCTTTTCGGGTTTTGTCGGGCATACGCCTACGCATACGCCGCAGCCCATACAGTCGAGCGGAGATATTGCCATTGTGAATTTATAGTTTTCGCAGCCTTTTCCTATCATCTTTGCCGCAAATTTTGTAGCCGCCGGCGCTTTTGCCGCTTCTTCCTCGCTCATTGCGAACGGTCTTATCGTTGCGTGCGGGCAAACGTATGCGCACTGGTTACACTGGATACAGTTTTCTGCGTTCCATTCGGGAACGTCAACCGCAACGCCTCTCTTTTCGTATGCTGCCGCGCCCTGCGGGAACGAACCGTCCGCCATATCTTCAAACGTCGATACGGGAAGCGAGTCGCCCTGCATTGCCGCTACGGGAAGCACGATATCTTTTACGAATTTTACAAGCTCGGGGCGTGTTCCCGTGATTTCTTTCTTTTCTTCTTTTACTTCGAGGTTTGCCCACGAAGAAGGTACTTCTATCTTCACAAGCGCTTCAACGCCTGCGTCGATTGCCTTATAGTTCATTTCAACTACGGCTTCGCCCTTCTTGAGATACGACTTCTTTGCCATATACTTCATATACTCTACCGCTTCGGCGATGGGCATGATATTTGCAAGTGCGAAGAACGCCGACTGAAGTATCGTGTTGGTTCTCTTGCCCATTCCTATTTCGCGAGCCTTATCTATTGCGTTTACGGTATAGAATTCTATATTGTTTTCGGCAATATATTTCTTTACTCTTGCCGGAAGATGCTTTTCAAGCTCTTCGGGAGTCCACTGGCAGTTAAGAAGGAATTTTCCGCCCGGCTTTACGTCGTTTACTATCTTATAATCCTTAAGTATATATGAAGGATTGTGGCATGCGACGAAGTCCGCCTTTGTGATATAATACGACGACTTGATGGGCTTATCGCCGAATCTCAAGTGAGAAATGGTAACGCCGCCCGTCTTCTTTGAGTCGTACTGGAAATATGCCTGTATGAATTTATCGGTATGGTCGCCGATAATCTTTATGGAGTTCTTGTTTGCGCCGACAGTACCGTCTCCGCCGAGTCCCCAGAACTTACAGCTTATCGTTCCTGCGGGAACCGTGTCGGGAGCCGGCTTTTCCTCGAGCGAATGATGCGTTACGTCGTCGTTTATGCCGATCGTAAAGCCGTTCTTGGGCTTGTCCGCACTCAGATTTTCAAATACCGCGAACATCGACGCGGGAGTCGTATCCTTCGAACCGAGTCCGTAACGTCCGCCGACAATATCAACGTCCTTTACGCCCATAACGTTAAGAGCCGTTACAACGTCGAGATAAAGAGGTTCGCCGAGCGAGCCGGGCTCTTTAGTTCTGTCGAGAACGGCTATTTTCTTTACCGTCTTGGGAAGAACCGCAACGAGTTTTTCCGGCACGAAAGGTCTGTAAAGTCTTACTTTGATAAGTCCTACTTTTTCGCCCTTGGACATGAGGTAATCTATAACTTCCTCCGCAACGTCGCATACCGAGCCCATAGCTACGATCACTCTGTCTGCGTCGGGTGCGCCGTAATAGTTGAACAGTTTATAATCCGTTCCTATTTTAGCGTTTACCTTATCCATATATTCTTCAACGATTGCGGGAAGCGCTTCGTAATACTTATTGCACGCTTCTCTGTGCTGGAAGAATATATCGCCGTTTTCCGCGGAGCCCTTGAGTTTCGGGTTTGCGGGATTGAGCGCCCTTGCGCGGAATTTTGCAACGGCGTCTTCATCTATCATGGATTTGAGATCGTCATAATCCCAAACTTCGATTTTCTGAATTTCATGAGACGTGCGGAAGCCGTCGAAGAAGTTGAGGAACGGAACGCTTCCCTTTATCGTAGCAAGGTGTGCTACCGCGCCGAGGTCCATAACTTCCTGCGGATTCGATTCCGCAAGCATTGCATAACCGGTCTGACGGCATGCGTACACGTCGGAATGGTCTCCGAAAATGTTGAGTGCGTGGGACGCAACGCAGCGCGCCGAAACGTGTATAACGTTGGGAAGAAGTTCTCCCGCTATCTTATACATGTTAGGTATCATAAGAAGAAGTCCCTGCGACGCCGTATACGTCGTCGTAAGCGCGCCTGCCGACAGCGAACCGTGTACGGTTCCCGCAGCGCCCGCTTCGGACTGCATTTCCATTACCTTTACTTTCTCACCGAAAATGTTCTTCAAGCCCGTTGCGGACCATGAGTCCGTAAGTTCGGCCATTACGCTTGAAGGCGTTATCGGATAAATTGCCGCGACTTCCGTAAAAGCGTACGAGACGTGCGCTGCCGCGGTATTTCCGTCCATAGATACTTTGTTTCTCTGGGACATTTTTATTTCCTCCTGTTTATTGAATATAATTAATATTTAAAAACTAAATCATTGTATATTTTATCACTTTTTTTCGCGCTTGTAAATAAGTTTTTCAATAAAATTTCTGTTATTTCTTTAACGTTCTTGAAATTTCTTGTAAATACTTGTTATTTTTTTGGTTTTTTGCATTTTTTTACAAAAAAATTGCGTCCGCCTTTTCAGGCGGACGCATTATTAAATGAGAATCAGTCAAATTTGAAGAGTTCTCCGAGGTCAACGTATGCTTCGGATTCTTCTGAAGGAACGAGCGCTATAATGCTGTCGATATAATCTTTATATGCATTATAAGTCGTTGCGTCGGTGTTCTTTATTGCGCGTGCAACTTCAAATACCTGTCTTGTCGTCGTTTCGCCGTAAATAATCTTGTCGTTTTCGAGAATGTAGTACGGACGAACCGTCATATTTGCGGTTACGGCTTCTTTCGTAAGCGGAATGCCTACTGCCACAAGCGTTACAACTATTCTTTCGCCGTCGAGGCTGTAGAATATATCCGTTCCGCTTGCCTGGTTATATGCAACGCCGCTCTTTGCCTTGCCCTGAGCAACGAGGTCCATTGTGAGCTCGTGATCTGCAGGCATGCCGACTGTAAGTAAGAATCCGTATTCTTTTACGAGGGGCTTGAGCGCCGCCGCGAAGGTCGACTTGAATCTGAGACCGGTTGCTTTGGCGTCGTCTCTGAGCGAGGATTCGTCGGTTCCGAGAGTACCGTCTCTGTAGTCTTCGCATTCGCTTATGGTTCCAGCCTGAACGAGGTATACCTTCTGCGAGGTGTATCCCTTGTTTACAACAACGTATCCGTTTTCGGAAGGAATATCAAAATCTCCCGCTGCGGCTGCCGTTGCAACCGTACCGTCCTGAAGGTAAACTCTGTCGCCTGCTTCAACCGGAACGGAAAGGTCAACTATAATCATCGGAATAACGTTATTGTTAACCGTAAGGGTATTCGTTTCGGTGGGATGATTGAAGGTTTCTTCGTGCGTTACTAAATCCGCGTACTTAACGTAGTCAACTACAAAGTCTCCCGCCTTAAGATCGGTAATGCCTTTTCCGTCAGCGAACTTGAAGGACATTTCCATCATCATAAGGCCTTCTCCAACGTCGTGTCCGCCGGGAAGTCCCTGCTCAACAACGAGCGTTGCGGTGCTTTCGTTAACCGTCCACTGCGGGTTCTGCGGCTGAACAGCCGTTACGGTTTCGTCGTCGTCCGGGTTATAGTAATTCGTAACCTGTACGGGAGCCTTCGACGTGGTGCTCGTTGCAATATTCGTGAGCGCGCCCGTCGATTTATTCGCGGGTTTGATAATATCATAATTAAAGGTCAGGTCAGCCTTGAACGCGGTATATTTACCGCCTTCGTTTACGGCTGTCGCAACTATCTTGTAAAGTCCGTCGTCGTTAACTTTAACGATGTCAAAGTTAATCGTTGCCGTGGCAAACGCGCTTATTGCCAGAGCGCACGCAATGGCAAGCGCCGCGATTGCAAATTTGAAGTTTTTCATGATTTTTTCCTCCGATTTATTATTCCGTTACGCTTGCCGCGTTATAGTTCATAAGGAGCGTCGAGAAGTCGTCGAAGTTTACGACTCCGTCGCCGTTTATATCATAATCTGCGGAAGTTGTGCCGTATACCATGAGCATGCCCGAGAAGTCGTCGAAATTAACAACTCCGTCGCCGCCAAAATCGCCGCCCTTGATGGTTGCGTTCTTTACAACGTCGGCGTCAACCGTAAATCCGGTCTTGGTATAGGAAGTATGAGCCTTCTTGGTTACCGTGAACGTATATACGTCTTCGGGAACGGAGATTTCATAACTGCCTGCCGCCGTGCTTACTTCGAAGCTCTTTGACGAATCCGTTTCGCTTACGAGTTTAACCTTTGCGGGAAGCGCAGAATCGGAGGTAATATTACCGCTTACAACGAAATTCGTTCCGGAAGCGTTATTGTTAACGTATCCGAGAAGAACCGCCTTCTGCAGATTTCCGCCGCCTATGTAAACCGAGCCGGGACGTCCGTCTTCCTTGAGAAGCACGTCTGAGAACGTTACAACGCCCTGATCGTTCGCGGTTTTCTGGTCTATGAACAGTACCGAGCTTTCCGTAACTACGGGAGCCGCGTCGGGAGCTGCTATACCGTCGAGAATAACGAGTGCGTAATAGCTTCCGGGAAGTCCCGTATATTCTATTTCAAAAGTATTGTTCGAGGATGCAACGTAGTTTGTAAGGTCGCCTGCGGGAGGTTCCGTTCCGCCTCCGCCGCTTCCGGTCGCATAAAAGCTCTTGCCGTAAAGCGTTGCGGCGCTGACAACGTCGTTTGCGTCGTAAACGTCCGTTCCGTCCGTCCACTGTGTTGCGCTTGAAAGCGGATACAGCGAGAATACCGTCGGGAAGGTATACGTTTCGTCGGCGCACGTAATCATGTTGCCGTCCGTTGCGGTTTCCGCGGATTTAAGAATAAATCCGTTGCTCGGGTATACCCAGATTTCGATATCGTCTATAAGTTCCTGCGTATAACTTGCATCCGCATCATTCCAATGGAAGAAATTCCAGTTTGCGGAAGCGACTGCCGTACGCGAATAATCTCTCCAGGTGTCTCTGTTTGCGTTTGCACCGCTGGTTGCGCTGCCGGAAAGAGGAGCGTCCGCCTGATATGCATAAGTACCGTCGCCGTTATAATACGTACGCGTTCCACCGCCGTTTGTTTCGCTTCTTACCATAACTTTGAGTTTTATGGTCTGCTTACCGTCCGGCCATGCGGGCAGTTCGGAGCTTACGTTTTTCACAACGGCAAGCGGGCTTGAAAAGCCGTTTATCTGAGACTGAACGCCTGTCAGTTTTGAAACGTCAATACACATTGAAGGGAATCTCGCGTCATCGGAAGGACCTACGAGAGCTTCATTGTTGACTTCATCTGCGATCTTAACAGCGTATGCTGCATAAGTCGGGGTCTTAAACGCTGCGTTGTCAAAATTGAAGAACGCTGCGAGTACGCCGAGATCGTCGTCAACCTTAACCTCCGGCGTGGGCGTTCCCGCCGCCGATACCGCAAAGATGAGCGACATGCTTACGAGCAGTGCTGCAAGTACGATAAATACTACTCTTTTCATTGGTGATTCTCCTTAAAATTTATTATAACAAAACTTCTGAAAAGCCGTTTTAATTATTTCTTTTTCTTTGAAACAGCGATTATTATTGCAACAACCGCAACCACAACTGCCGCAAGTATAACCCAAAGCCAGGGCGAAATGCCGGAAGCCGCCGGAGCTGCTGTATCTGCCGCTTTATCTTCTGCTTTATCTTCTGCTTTATCTTCTGCCGCGGTGTCTGTAACTTCAGGTTCGCCGTCTGCTTCAGCGCCGTCTTCTTCAACCTCTTCGGGAGCCGCAGCCTCTTCGGCGCTCTGTTCCGTTGCGTAGAAGCTCTTGCCGTAAATATCGGCGGTGTTTACGCTTTCGCCTTCAGCGTAAATATCCGTTCCGTCCGTCCAGTTAACGAACGTGGAGGAAGGATCAACAGATGCAACAGCCGGGAAAGTATACGTTTCGTCAGCGCATACTATCATGGTTCTGTCGTCGGAATCTTCAGCCGGTTTGAGAATGAAGCCCTGATCCGGATATACCCAGATTTCGATATCGTCGATCAATTCGTGAACGTAGCTGTCCGTAACGCCTGTATTATCGTTCCAGTGGTAGAACTGCCATGCTGCGGAAACGCCTGCTGCCGTCGTGCGGGAATATTCTCTCCATTCGTCTCTGTTTGCGTTTGCGCCGCTGTTTGCCTGAGCGGGAATAGGACCTGCGGGCGAATATGCAAGAGATTCATCACCGTCATAGTATGTACGCGACGAGGAAGCGTTTCTGTCGGATCTTGACAAAACCTTGAGTTTGATGGTCTGCTTACCTTTCGGCCACTCGGGAAGGTCGGAGTCGGGATCTTTTACTATTGCGAAAGGACTGTTAAAGCCTTCAACCTGGTCATGTACGCCCGGCAGTTTTTCAAAGTCGAGGCAGTTTGAAGGATATCTTTCGTCTTCCGAAGCGTCTGCTATAATCTCATCGGTAAGACCGTCGGCTATTTTTATACCGTATGCCGCATACGTCGGTGTAAGGGGGTCTTCGTTATCAAAGTTGAAGAACGCCACGAGTACACCAAGCTTATCTTTCACCTTTACTTCCGGTACGGGAGTTACGTCTGCCGAAACCGCAAAGATGAGCGACATACTTACGAGCATTGCTGCAAGTAAAATAAATACGACTTTTTTCATGATGATTCTCCTTTAAAAATTATTAATTTATTTTCCCCTTTTTAATTTTCCTTGTTAAATAAAGCTTCGGAACAGCGGCATCATAACGTATCTCATGGCGTCGAGCGCATCTTTTTCCGCCTGTCTGTCCTCTTTCCACGGCACTATTCCGCCGTAAAGCACGCATTCCTTCGTATTATTTGCGTTTTTATAGATATTCGCGTCGAGAATTTCCGCAATCAGTTCCTCGGGAAGCATCGTTCTTGAAAATTCGAGTCTTACGTCGGCGCTTACCGTCTTTTCTCCGATTTCGACAAGGCCTTCGTCAATTCTTATTTTCGCCGTCTTTCCGGACGCCGTTTTAACTTTCGCCGTTCTCGTTCCGTCGTCCCAGCCCACGTTTGCGCCAAAGCGCTCGCACGCAAATCTCAGAGGCAGAAATCTTGTTCCCGATTCATCGGTGTACGGCTTTACGTTTTTGTCGGAGTCTATCGCCGTAAGTTCTCCCTCAAACGCGCAAGCGTAATCGCCGTCAACGAAGTACAGCGTGTTTTTGAGTCTGTCTTCTTTTGAAAAATCCGGGGGATTTATCTGCGAATAAAGGTATTTTACGCTCTGCGTTTCTTTAATTTTATCGGGACCTTCGATTATGATTATCTTTACGGGCAGGTTTCCGTTTTTATCCGTAAACGCCGCTCCGTCGACGAACGTTTCGTCGTAAACGTCTCCGTTATATATGCTTGCTATCTCAAAGTTCGCTTCTTTATCGGAGATTTTCTTGAATCTGAACGTCGCAGCGTGCGTTTTTCCGGTTATCTGCGCTTCTCCGCTCTTTATGTTTTCGTTTTCCGCGTTAGGCGTGATAAACGAGGTATACGAGAAATATCCCTTCTGCGCGTCGAGCTTTTCACCGATGAAATTGAAATCCTCGTACCTGTCGAACTTTGAAAACGCGCCGAAGCTTTCCGTTTCGCTTCCGTCGCTCGATACGGGCGCGACAGCCTCTTTGTCATACTTGAAAGCAAGTCCGTAAGCGATAAAGTTTACGTTTTCAAGGCTTATATTCAGTTCGATTACGCCGTTTTCCGACGGAGAAGACACCTCCGCATAAAGCGTCGGAGTGCCGTCCGCAAAGGCGCAAAGCGTCAGAACGCATGAAATAGCGAAAATCAATATGGTAATCAACGCTGTTTTACGGTTCCTTTTCATATGACACCCCTGCTTGTAAAGATACTCCTATACACTATGAATAATACCATACAAAAGGCAAAAAGTCAATAGTTTTTTACGTCAAAATGCGCTCCCTGAAAAAGTATTTTGTAAACTTTTTTCGCATATTTATCAAAAAAAACATCCAAAAAAGTATTTTTACGGTACAGGCGGTATTTCGGATTTTTTGAAAAAAGGATATTTACGGTTGATTTTGAAAAAATATTATTGTATAATTAATTAAAGAAAATTACAGCAAAGAGGTGTAAAAACATGGAAATAAAACTGACACGCGATAATTTTGAAAAGGTTATATCCGAAAACAAAACCGTTCTTATCGATTTCTGGGCTTCATGGTGCGGGCCGTGCAAAATGATTGCTCCGCACGTTGAAAAGCTTTCCGAAGAGCTTTCCGACGTTGCCGTCTGCAAGGCAAACGTCGATGAGGAGGGCGAGCTTGCGGCGTCTTTCGGCATAAACTCCATTCCGACGCTCGTGCTCATAAAAGACGGCGAAGAGGCGGACAGAATCATAGGCTACCGCGAATACGACGCGCTCAAAAGCTTCGTTACGGACTGAAAGGCTTCAAAAATGAAAAAAATCACGGTTTTTACCGTGATTTTTTTATTCTTTTATAATTCTTTCGGCAAGCTTTACAAACTGCGTTTCGTCGAGTTCTTCTCCCCTGACGTTTGCGTCTTTGCCGAGCGTTTCAAAAATTATTTCCTTCAGCTCTTCCTTGTTGTAATCGCAGACCTGCGAAAGTGCGTTTATCAGCGTTTTCCGTCTTACCGAAAACGCCGCTTTGATGACTTTTTTCGCCTTTTCTATCTGTTCGTCCGTAAATTTTGCGGGTTTATACATGGAAATTCTCACGACGGCGCTGTCAACCTTCGGTTTCGGCACAAAGCAGCCCGCCGGCACCGAAAACAGCTTTTTTACACTTCCGTAAAGATTAAGAGATGCGGTAATGCTTCCGTAATCCGCGCTTTTCGGTGCGGCGGTAAGCCGCAGCGCAACTTCCTTCTGCACCATTACGGTAACGTAGTCGAAACCGTGATACGTTTCGGCAAGCTTCATGAGTATCGGCGTCGTTATATAATACGGCAGGTTTGCGCAGACCGAAACGTGAAGCCTTTTTCCGTCTTTTTCCCTCTCGCTTTCGAGCAGTTCGGGAAGATTTATCTTCATAATATCCCCGAAAATCACCTTTACGTTCGGGTATTCCGCGAGCGTTTCCGCAAGCACGCCCTTTAATTTTTCGTCTATTTCGACGGCAAGTACCTTTTCAAATCTTTCGGCAAGCTCCTTTGTCAGAATTCCCGCGCCCGGCCCTATTTCGAGAACGAGCGCGGGTATTTTTCCGTCGCCGTTTCTTTCTCCGTATTCCGTGCAAGCGTCCGCTATTCTTTTCGGAACCTTCGGATCGCGCAGAAAATTCTGTCCGTATTTTTTCTGAAAGGTAAAGCCGTGTCTGTTAAGTATTTCCGACATTTTCCCGTCTTTCCCGTTATTTTTTCTTTATGCAAAAACATACCTGCATTCGCAGGTATGTTTTTTATTTTTTACCCTTCGTTTGCCGCGGGAAGATGTTTCTGATAATTTTTCATCTTCATTTTCGTGAAATTCTTTGCTCCGAAGAAGTCCGCGTCGATTTTGCTGAGCTCCTTGCTTGCGTAAACGTCCGCGTTATTGAACAGCGGAATTACCGGGGAATCCTCGATGAGTTTTTCTTCCGCCGTATGCATTGCCTCGGCTCTCTTTTCGTTATTTGCCGCGTAAACTATCGCGTCGCAGATTATATCGTATTCCTCGCTGTCATAACCGGTAATATTGAGCTTCGTATATACGGGCTCATCTGCCTCCGCGTCTGCCCTGCCGCCCGCATACTTCTTTGAAAAGCCCACGAGCACGGAATATGCGTCGGGAGTCGTGCACTGGAAGTCAAGACCTATGATTTTTGCGTCTCCCTCGGCAAATTTTGTATTTTCGGACGTTATGCCGTAGAAATATTTGGAGTTTTTGCCCGAAAGCGTAACGGAAAATCCGAGTTCCTTCCATACCGATTTTGCGTATTCGGCTATCTTTTCCTCGTATTCCCTGTCCTTATTGTATTCTATCGTGAACGAGCCGCTCTTTACGTTTGCCTCGGCAAGCAGTTCCTTTGCCTTTTCGATATCGCCCTTCGGCGCGAACATATTGCCTGCGGCTTTGCGGAATTCCGTATTTTTCATGGTATCCTCAACGCCGAACGGAATTATGCCTTCCGCCGCTTTTGTGCCTCTTCCGGTAAGCGAGTTGATATGTTCTCTGTCAAGCGCAATCGAAAGCGCCTGTCTTACGCGGGCGTCGCCGAACAGTCTGCTCGTCGTGTCAAAGAAATATGTATACGTCGACGGAATAAGCGTGCTCTGCGTCTTGCCGGCTTTCTTTATCGTTTCCTCGTCTGCTTCGCTGAGGTTTATATAGAAAATTTCGCCGTTTAAAAACTTATCTATCTGTTCGTCGGCGGTTGCTCCGTCGGAATAAACGGTTATGAGCTGATACGGCTTTACGGCCTTATCGACGGGATTATCCTTGAGCTCGCTTACGTTATTGTAATGCAGGCTTCTTTCAAGAACAATCTCTTTATCGTTTACGTTCTTATACTTGAAGGGTCCGTTCGTAAGCGGAATCGCCTTTGCGGACGACGTCTGCCACGAATAATCGCTGTTGTCCTTATCGTCGAATTTCGACGCGTTTTCCTCTCTGAGCGGTACGAGCACCGGGCTTGCAAGGCGGCGGATGAAGTATTCAACGTTGGTAAAGTCTTTTTCAAACGTTATCTGCAGCACGTTATCCTTTATCGCGCACACGCCGAGGTCGTTTATCGAGCACTGTCCCTCTTTTACCTTTCTTGCGTTCTTTATCGGATAAAGCAGCGCCGCGGCGGTATTATCCGTCTCGCTGTTCAGCAGTCTCTGCCATGCGTACACGAAATCCTCCGCGTCAACCGCGATTCCGTCGCTCCAGTTTGTCGCCTTGAGCTTTATTTCAAGCTTTAAGGTATTATCTCTTGCATCGGCAAAGTATTTATATTCATCGGCAACGCCTTTTTCAAGCTTGCCTTTGCTGTTTATCCTGAAAAGTCCCTCGTAAAGAAGTCCGAACAGCTTTGCGTTATCGGCGGAGCCGTAATTTACCGCCGTCGGGTCGAGATTCGACGGAAACGCCGAAATATACATCTTTACAACGGCTCCCTTATCATCTGGGCTTTTTCCGCAGCCCGCAAAAAGAAGCGCGGAGCATATCATAAGTATTGCAAGCACAAGGGCCGACGCTTTTTTCATAATTTTTATCATACCTTTCATATTACTGTTAAACCATTAAATGTCAAACTATATTATATCATCAAAATACCGTTTTAGCAATTATATTTTACCGTTTTTCATCACTTTTTTCAATTTGCACAATTTTATGACTTATTTTTGTGTCTGTTGCACAAAATCATATTACGGCAGGCGCCTTTCGCATATATTTTTTGGCGGCGGAATATTATTTAACGACCGAATTTCTTTAAAACGGAGGAACAAAAATGACAGAAAAATACAAACCCGAAGGATATCTCGTCGACCTGCCCGAAAACAAAGAACAGATTTCAAGCCTTTCGGGGCTTGAATATGCGATGAGCGCGGGCTCCATTCTTGAGGCGAGGGCCGTTTTATGCGACGCAAACCACAATCTTTCAGTCGAGCTCGGAAAATACAAGGGCGTAATCCCGCGCGAAGAGGCATCTTACAGCATAGACGGCAGCGAAACGCGCGATATTGCAATAATTACGAGAGTCGGAAAGCCGGTATGCTTCAAAATATTGTCGATAGACAAATCATCGGTTGAGCCGCGCATTATTCTTTCACGAAGAGCTGCGCAGTCCGAGTGCTTTGAAAATTACGTCTCGCATCTCTCCCCCGGCGACGTCATCGACGCGCGCGTTACGCACATTGAGTCTTTCGGCTGTTTCTGCGACATAGGCTGCGGAATAATCTCGCTTCTCCCAGTCGACTGCATTTCCGTTTCGAGAATAAGCAATCCGAAAGAGCGCTTTTGCGGCGGAGATTTCATAAAATGCGCCGTAAAAACAAACGACCGCACGACCGGGCGCGTATCGCTGACGCACAAGGAGCTTCTCGGCACGTGGGAGGAAAACGCGTCTCTTTTCAGTCCCGGAGAAACCGCCGCAGGTATAATAAGGAGCATTGAGCCGTACGGAATTTTCGTGGAGCTGGCGCCAAACCTCGCGGGGCTTGCCGAATGGTGCGAGGGCGCCGAAGCGGGACACGTCGCCGCCGTCTACATAAAAAGCATAGTACCGTCGAAAATGAAAATAAAGCTCGTAATAATAGACAGCAACATGCCCTCTTTTTCCGCCGTAAAGAAGCCGCAATACATGATAGAATCGGGGCACATAGACAAATGGGTTTATTCCCCCGAAAACTGCGAAAAATACATTTTTACCGATTTTTCGGACGGCATATAAAAAAACAATCGGATTTCTCCGATTGTTTTTTAAAATCCGGCGTTTACCGTAAGTTTTATTATCAGATCGACGTCGTCGTACTGCTCTTTTTCAAGTTTTGATTTCGCATCGTACAGCGCCGCCTTGTTATTCCCGACAAAACCGCATTTTTCGCATTTCTGCGTTATCACGTACCCTCTTTTCGCGTCGGGAAACGCAAAAACGGGTCTCATTATTCCTCCGCAAGCGCACGCCCTGTCTCCAGGAAGCACGTCGACGTGTTTTGAACAAAGGCATCTCGGGCAGTGGTTTCTGCTTGTCTTTCCCAGAGGTTTTACTTCAAAACCGCAGTTTTCGCATACAAAGCCGCTGTCGTTTTTGGTAAAGCGTTTCTGTTCCATTTTTATTCCTTATTTCTGCGCTTTTCTGGCGTTTTTTCTTGCTTTTTTGAGCCTTATGTCATCGCCGTAAAACTTGAATGTCCTGAAGTTGCCTATAAGTCTCGAATTTATTCTGTCGTCGTACTGTTTTTGGAATTCCTTTGCGTCGTCGAGGTTCGTGTTGATAATCATCGGCTTTCCCGACATAATTCTCGTGTTGAGAATATTATACAGCACATTCTGCGAAAATCTGCTTTTAAGTTCTGTCCCGAGGTCGTCGATTATGAGAAGCGAGCTTTGCGTATACCTTTCGGCGTCCTGCGACGCGGACTCGTCCTTTGGAAAGGTGCTGAGTTCGAAAATGTGCATAATATTCTGCATGGTGTCGTAAACGACGTCGTAGCCCTTATCTATCACGCCTTTTGCTATCGCCGTCGACAAATGCGTTTTTCCGAGCCCCGTGCTTCCGACGAACAGCAGATTCTGAGAATTTCCCGGCTTTCCGAACTTCTTTACGTAGTCCTTCGCCTCCGAAAGAACGTATGTCATATTGTCTCTCGGGCTTATTCCGCCGTCTTTCTTTTCGTCAGAATAAAAAGAAAGATCAAAGTTATCAAATCCCTGCTCCGCAAGCGCTTCTCCCAGTCCCGAAGATTCGTACGCGCATTTTGCGAGCGCCTTTTTCATGCAGGTGCACATATTTATGCCTATATATCCCGTATCGCCGCATTTTTCGCACGAATAGTTTACGTCGAGGTAGTTTTCGGGCTTGCCCATGAGTTTAAGTATTCTCTTTTTATCGTCGAGAAGCTCGCGGCTCTCCTTCCGGAGCGCCTTTATTCTCTTTTCGAGTCCGTCCTTGCCTTCGAGCGAGCTTGAAAAAATTTTCATGCCCGTCATCGACAGCGCCTTGTCGATTTCTTTCAGCTGCGGGCAGATTCTGTCCATTTCCTCTTTTCTTTCCTGTGCCGTATTAACCGCGTTTTGTCTTTTTTTCGCAAACTCGTCGAGAACTTTTTCGACTATTTGTCTTGAATATTCCATATTTATTCCTCACTGCCGTTTTATTTGAAACGTCCTTAAATTTATAGTATCACAATTTTTTTTCAAAGTCAACATAGCAAAAAAGATACCCTTTTATATTTCAAAAGGGTATCTTTGATTTTTATCCGAGCGCAACGTCGAGCGCCATCATGAGCGTAAATCCCAGCGCGAACATCACAACGCCTATATTCGAGTGCTCGCCCTCCGACATTTCGGGAATGAGCTCCTCCACCACGACGTATATCATCGCTCCCGCGGCAAAGGAAAGAAGATACGGCATTGCGGGGACAAAAAGTCCCGCGAAAAGCACCGTAAGCAGTGCGCCTACCGGCTCAACGGCGCCCGAAAGCATTCCGTCGAGAAACGCCCCCGTTTTCGTTTTTCCTTGCGCGTGCAGCGGCATTGAAATAATCGCTCCCTCGGGAAAATTCTGTATCGCAATTCCCAGCGCGAGCGCAAGCGCGCCTCCCGCCGTGATATTTGCGGAGCCCGAAAGCAGTCCCGCGTAAACCACGCCGACCGCCATTCCCTCTGGTATGTTGTGAAGCGTTACGGCAAGCACCATCATCGTCGTCTTCTTTGCGCGGCTCTTCGGGCCCTCCGCTTTTTGTGCGTTCATGTGCAGGTGCGGAATCACGCGGTCCAGAAGCAGCAGAAACAGTATGCCGAGCCAGAAGCCCGCCGCGGCGGGCGCAAACGCCCACCTGCCTTTATCTTCGCTCTGATTCATTGCGGGTATAAGTAAGCTCCATATCGACGCCGCGACCATTACTCCGCCCGCAAAGCCCGTAAGCGCGCGCTGAACGTTCCTTCCCAGCTCCCTTTTCATAAAGAACACGCAGGCCGCGCCGAGCGCCGTGCCTAAAAACGGAATCGTTATTCCTTCAAATACGTTAAGCCACATATTTTACCTCTTTTATTTTAAAAATAATTCCGCTCCGCAGTCAACCGTTTTTTCGGTTAGCCTTTGCTAACTATAATAGCATATTTTTTCGGTTTTGTCAATGCTCCGGAAAATCAAAAAGTGCGCCGCGGCTTTTGCCGCGGCGCTTTGAAGTTTCAATTATCCTTCATTAAAACAGTCCCACAATTTTTCCGTCTTCGGTAACGTCTATCTTTTCAGCGGCGGGAACCTTGGGAAGTCCCGGCATTGTCATTATGTCGCCCATCAGAACGACGATAAAGCCTGCGCCCGCCGAAACCTTTACGTTCTTTACGGTTACCTTGAAGTCCTTGGGCGCGCCGAGCTTGGACGCGTCATCGGAAAAGCTGTACTGCGTTTTGGCAACGCATATCGGGCATTTCCCGAAGCCGAGTTCTTCGAGGCGGTCTATCTGCTTTTCGGCTGCGGGCATATAAATTATTCCCGAGCCGTGATATATTTTCGTTACTACCTTTTCGATTTTTTCCTTAATTGTCAGGTCGTCCTCATAGCTGAACGTAAAGTCGCCCTTTTCCTCCTCGCAGAGTCTTACGACTTCTCTTGCAAGCGCCTCTCCGCCTTTGCCGCCTTCCGCCCATACCGTCGAGAGAACGGTGTTCACGCCGAGTTCCTTACACTTTGCGATAATGAAGTCTATTTCGGCGTCGGTATCCGTCGGGAAGCGGTTTACGGCTACCACGCAGGGAAGCTTGTAAACGTTCTTTATGTTCGAGACGTGCTGCAAAAGATTCGGAAGTCCCTTTTCGAGCGCGTCGAGATTTTCCGCCGCGAGCTCCTTTTTATCGAGTCCGCCGTGCATTTTCAGCGCTCTTACCGTTGCGACTATTACAACGGCGTTCGGCACAAGTCCCGTCATACGGCATTTTATGTCGAGGAATTTTTCAGCTCCGAGATCTGCGCCGAATCCCGCTTCCGTAACGGTATATTCGCTCATTTTGAGCGCCGTTCTCGTTGCGATTACGGAATTGCATCCGTGCGCGATATTTGCAAACGGACCGCCGTGAACGAATGCGGGCGTTCCCTCAAGCGTCTGAACGAGGTTGGGCTTGAGCGCGTCTTTAAGAAGCGCCGTCATTGCGCCCTGCGCCTTTAAGTCCCCCGCCGTTACGGGTTTATCGTCGTAGGTATAGCCAACGATTATTTTTGACAGGCGCGTTTTCAAATCGGAAAGCGAGTCGGCAAGGCAGAGCACCGCCATGATTTCGCTTGCGACGGTTATATCAAAGCCGTCCTCTCTCGGCGTGCCGTTCGCCTTTCCGCCCAGTCCGTCCACTATGTTTCTGAGCTGGCGGTCGTTCATATCGACGCATCTCTTCCAGGTTATCTTTCTTACGTCGATGCCGAGCGAATTGCCCTGCTGAATATGGTTATCAAGCATTGCGGCAAGCAGGTTGTTCGCCGCGCCTATTGCATGAAAATCTCCCGTAAAGTGAAGATTTATGTCCTCCATCGGTATTACCTGCGCGTATCCGCCTCCGGCGGCTCCGCCTTTAATGCCGAACACCGGGCCGAGCGACGGCTCTCTGAGCGCAACGACCGATTTTTTGCCGATTTTGCGAAGTCCGTCCGCAAGTCCTATCGTCGTGGTCGTCTTTCCCTCTCCCGCGGGTGTGGGGGTTATTGCCGTTACTAGCACGAGCTTTCCGTTTTCTCCTTTGTTTTCGTCAAGAAAAGCGAGGTCGATTTTCGCCTTATTGTTTCCGTACTGCTCGACGTACTTACGGTCGATGCCTATACTGTCCGCTATTTCCGTTATGTGCTGCGGTTTACATGCCTGTGCGATTTCAATGTCCGATAAGTAACTCATTTTTTCTTCTCCTTATTTCTTAAAATATTCTACCGCCGACTCAAACATGAAGCTGTTATAATCGCCGGGAACGTTTTTGTAAAGACCTTTTCCCGTTCTCTCGCTGTGTCCCATCTTTCCGAACACTCTTCCGTCGGGAGACGTGATTCCTTCTATTGCAAACGCAGAGCCGTTCGGATTATACCTTATATCCATCGACGCGTTTCCGGAAAGGTCGACGTACTGCGTCGCTATCTGTCCGTTCTGCGCAAGTTCGCGTATAAGCTTTTCGTCTGCCGTAAATCTTCCTTCACCGTGAGAAATCGGAACGTATATTACGTCGCCTACCTTTCTCTTTGAAAGCCACGGGGATTTATCCGACGCGATTCTCGTGCGCACTATTTTCGACTGGTGCCTTGCTATCGTATTGAACGTCAGCGTCGGGCAGTTTTCATCGGTGTCGATTATTTTTCCGTACGGAACGAGTCCCAGTTTGATTAACGCCTGGAAGCCGTTGCATATTCCGCACATGAGGCCGCCGCGGTTGTCGAGAAAATCGTGCACTCCGTCTTTGATTTCGGGATTTCTGAAAAACGCCGTTATGAATTTTCCGCTTCCGTCCGGCTCGTCGCCTCCCGAAAAACCGCCAGGGATAAAGACTATCTGCGCCTCAACGAGAGATTTTGCGAATTTTTCGACGCTTTCTTCAACCCCCTTTGCAGAAAGGTTGTTTATGACGATTATTTCGGGCTGCGCTCCCGCGCTTGACAGCGCCTTTGCGCTGTCGTACTCGCAGTTTGTTCCGGGAAACACGGGAATAAGCGCCTTGGGCTTGAGATTACATCTTATCGCGGGCGTAATGCGCGTTTTTTCAAAGTAAGAGACGTTCTGCGCCCCGCCTTTTGCCTGAGCTTTGCTCGGATACACGCTTTCAAGCTTGTTTTCATATAAGTCGAGCAGTTTCTGAAGGTCTATTTCCTCTGAGCCGTATTTTACGCACGTTTTTTCGGTGATTTTTCCGATTACCTTTCCGAAATCGGTTTCTTCCGTGATTTCGAGCAGGAACGCGCCGTAGGAATATCCGAAAATCTCGCTTATTTTTACGTTTTCGTCGAATTCAAATCCAAAGCCGTTGCCGAAGCACATCTTCATGACCGCCTCCGCGATTCCGCCCATGCCGGGGGTATAGCAGGAAACGGCTTTGCCGCTTCTCAGAAGTCCGTTTACCTTTGCAAACGTCTTTATGAGCGAATCCGCTTTCGGAAGTCCGTCCGAACCGTATTCGGGTGCGATTAAAATCACCTTGTCGCCCGCTTTTTTGAATTCATTTGAAACTATATTTTCCGTTTTTTCGGCCTTTACCGCAAACGACACGAGCGTCGGCGGAACGTCGAGGTCCTCGAACGAGCCGCTCATGGAGTCTTTGCCGCCTATTGCGGCGACTCCGAGCTCGATCTGCGCCCTGTACGCACCGAGAAGAGAAGCAAGCGGTTTGCCCCAGCGTTTTTCGTCCTTGCCGAGCTTTTCAAAATACTCCTGGAACGTGAGGTATACGTCCTCGAACTCTGCACCCGTCGCGACAAGCTTGCTTACCGATTCGACCACGGCAAGATACGCGCCGTGATACGGGCTTTTCTCCGAAACGAACGGGTTATATCCGAACGACATGAGAGTGCAGGTATCGGTATGTTTCTTTTCGCACGACACCTTCTGCACCATCGCCTGAACGGGCGTGAGCTGATACTTTCCGCCAAAGGGCATAAGCACTGTTCCCGCGCCTATCGTGGAGTCAAAGCGTTCCGAAAGTCCGCGCTTCGAGCAGGTATTAAGGTCGGTCGCTGTCTTTATCATATTTTCGCAAAAAGTACCGTCAACCGTCTTCGAAAAGTCATGGGGCTTTTCGGAAACTACCGAAATATGCTTTTTTGCGCCGTTGGAATTTAAGAATTCGCGGCTTATATCGACGATTTTCTTTCCGTTCCAGCTCATTGTGAGCCGCTTTTCCTCTTTTACCGTTGCAACGGATGTTGCCTGCAGGTTTTCGGTTTCGGCAAGCTCCAGAAATCTCTCTACGTCCTTTGCTTCCACAACGACCGCCATTCTCTCCTGGCTTTCGCTTATGGCAAGCTCCGTTCCGTCAAGTCCCTCGTACTTTTTCGGGACGGCGTCGAGGTTTATTTCAAGTCCGTCGGCAAGTTCTCCTATCGCAACCGACACGCCGCCCGCGCCGAAATCGTTGCACCTCTTTATCATGAGGCACGCTTCCTTGTTTCTGAAGAGTCTTTGCAGTTTTCTCTCCTCGGGTGCGTTTCCTTTCTGCACCTCCGCACCGCAGGTGTCGATAGATTCGACGGTATGCGATTTTGATGAGCCCGTCGCTCCTCCGCAGCCGTCTCTGCCCGTTTTTCCGCCAAGCAGTATTACGACGTCCCCGGGAGCGGGCGTTTCGCGTCTTACGTTTTCCGCGGGGGCTGCCGCGATTACCGCGCCTATTTCCATGCGCTTTGCCTCGTATCCGGGATGGTATATTTCATCGACGATTCCCGTCGCAAGTCCTATCTGGTTTCCGTATGATGAATATCCCGCCGCGGCGGTCGTTACTATCTTTCTTTGCGGAAGCTTTCCTTTTCTCGTCTTTTCGACGCCTGCAAGCGGGCTTGACGCGCCCGTAACCCTCATTGCGCCGTAAACGTATGATCTTCCCGAAAGCGGGTCTCTTATCGCGCCGCCGATACACGTTGCGGCGCCGCCGAAAGGCTCGATTTCCGTCGGGTGATTATGCGTTTCGTTTTTGAAAAGAAGCAGAAAATCCTCGTCTTTGCCGTCAATGCTTACCTTTATTTTCACGGTGCAGGCGTTTATTTCGTCGCTCTCGTCGAGATTTTTCAGTTTTCCCTCTTTTTTGAGCGCCTTTGCCGCGATTGTCGCGACGTCCATAAGGCAGACGGGCTTTTTTATGCCGAGTTTTTCGCGTGTTTTCACGTAATCCCCGTAGGTTTTCTGTAAAAGCTCATCCTCAAATTTTACGCCGTCTATTACCGTAAGAAAGGTCGTATGTCTGCAATGGTCCGACCAATAGGTATCTATCATGCGTATTTCGGTTATCGTCGGGTCCCTTTTTTCCGACTCGAAATACTCTTTGCAAAAGCTTATATCGTCTATATCCATTGCGAGTTTATATTCTTTTATGAAATTTTCAAGTCCCGCTTTGTCGAGCTTCGTAAATCCGTGAAGCGTCTTTACCTGCGTCGGTATTTCATACTTCGTCTCAAGCGTTTCAGGCATATCGAACGACGCTTCTCTCGACTCGACGGGGTTTATTACGTATTTTTTGACCTTTTCGACGTCCTCTTTCGAAATACCGCCGTAAAGGGCGTAAATTTTAGCCGTTTTTATTATCGGTCTTTGGCCTTTTGATATTATCTGTATGCACTGGGACGCGCTGTCGGCTCTCTGGTCGAACTGTCCCGGCAGGAATTCCGCCGCAAAGCAGAATGCGTCCCCCGTTTCAAGCGTGTCCGACACGATATCGAGCTGCGGCTCGGAAAAAACGGTCTTTTTTGCGTATTCGAACAGCTCTTCCGATATGTTTTCGGCGTCGTATCTGTTGATTATGCGAAGATCTGTAAGATTCTTTATTCCGAGAAACGAAACAAGCTCGGAATACAGCGATTTTGCTTCGATTGCGTGTTCTTTTTTCTTTTCGACGAAAACTCTGTAAATCAAAGTTTATCCCCCTTATTTTTTTGCTTCCAGCGCTCTTTTGCCTATGTCTTTTCTGTAGTACGCGTTTGCAAAATGAATTTTTTCCACGGCTTTATACGATTCCTCAATCGCCTTTTCAAGCGTTTCGCACACCGACGCAACACCGAGCACTCTGCCGCCGTTTGTATAAAGTTTTCCGTCCTTTTGCTTTGCTCCCGCGACGTACACTCTGTCGGAAAGTTCGTCGGGAATATCTATTTCAAAGCCCTTTTGGTAGCTCTGCGGATAGCCGTCTGACGCCATTATCACGCAGCAGGCGCTTGCGTCCTTGAACTTAACCTCGGTATTTTCAAGGTTTCCGTCCGTTACGGCCCTCATCACCTCAAAAAGATCGCTTTCCAGCAGCGGAAGCACCACCTGAGTTTCGGGGTCTCCGAAACGGCAGTTGTATTCGATTACCTTCGGACCGTCTTTCGTTATCATAAGTCCGAAATACAGACAGCCCTTGAAGGTGCGTCCCTCTTTATTCATCGCGTCTACCGTCGGAAGAAAGATTTCCTTCATGCATACGTCTGCGATTTCCTTTGTATAATACGGGTTGGGCGCTATCGTTCCCATACCGCCCGTATTGAGTCCCGTATCTCCGTCGTGCGCCCTTTTATGGTCCATGGACGACACCATGGGTTTTACCGTTTTTCCGTCGGTAAAGGCGAGCACCGACACCTCGGGACCCGAAAGGAATTCCTCGATGACTATGCGCTCTCCGCTTTTGCCGAATTTCTTATCCCTCATCATTTCACAAACGGCTTTTTTCGCTTCTTCAAGCGTTTCCGCAATAACCACGCCCTTTCCGAGCGCAAGGCCGTCCGCCTTTATTACCGCAGGCATCGGCGCGCTTTCGAGATATTCAAGCGCCGCTTCAATATTATCGAACGTTTCGTATTTTGCCGTGGGGATTCCGTATTTTTTCATGAGATTTTTCGAAAAAACCTTGCTTCCCTCGATTATTGCCGCTTTTTTCTCGGGTCCGAAGCATGCGATTCCGGCGCTTTGCAGTTCGTCAACGCAGCCCGCGACAAGCGGGTCGTCGGGTGCGACGACCGCGTATTCTATTTTATTTTCTATCGCGAATTTTTTTATTTTTTCGATTTCCGTCGCGCCTATGTCGACGCAAACCGCGTCCTTTGCAATTCCGCCGTTTCCGGGAAGCGCGTAAATCTTTCCGATTTCACGGCTTTCTTTTAATTTCTTGATTATCGCGTGTTCGCGTCCGCCGCCGCCTACTACCAGAACGTCCATTTTTATTCCCCGCTTTATTTTAATGATGGAAAAGTCTCATTCCCGTAAACGCCATCGCAATACCGTATTTGTTGCAGCATTCGATAACCAGGTCGTCTCTTATCGAGCCGCCGGGTTCCGCGATATATTTTACGCCGCTTCTCTTTGCTCTTTCGATATTGTCGTCAAACGGGAAGAACGCGTCGGAGCCCAGAGATACTCCGTCTATCGAAGAAAGATATTCTTTCTTTTCGCTTTCCGTAAGCGGCTCGGGCTGAGTCTTGAAATATTTCTGCCAGTTGCCGTTCTCGCACACGTCTTCCTCATTATTGTTTATATATCCGTCTATTACGTTATCCCTCTCGGGTCTGCCGAGCTCATCGAGGAACGGAAGAGACAGCACCTTATCGTGCTGGCGTAAGAACCACGTGTCCGCTTTTGAGCCCGCAAGTCTTGTGCAGTGAATTCTCGACTGCTGTCCCGCGCCCACGCCGATTGCCTGTCCGTCGTATGCGAAACAAACCGAGTTGGACTGGGTGTATTTAAGCGTGATGAGCGAAATAATGAGGTCGCGTACCGCGCTTTCGGGGAGATTTTTATTTGCGGTTACGACGTTCGACAAAAGTTCTTTATTTATTTTGAAATTATTTCTTCCCTGCTCGAACGTGATTCCGAACACCTCTTTATGTTCCTTTTCTTCGGGCACGTAGTTTTCGTCGATTTTTACGATATTGTACGCGCCTTTTCTCTTGGATTTGAGGATTTCAAGCGCTTCGGGCTCGTATCCGGGAGCGATTATTCCGTCGGAAACCTCTCTTTTTATGAGGCGCGCCGTTGCGACGTCGCACACGTCCGAAAGCGCAACCCAGTCGCCGAAGGAGCACATACGGTCGGTACCCCTTGCTCTCGTGTAGGCGCATGCGAGAGGTGAAGCGTCAATGCCGTCCTTTTCATCTATAAAGCACGCCTTTTTGAGCTTTTCGGGAAGCGGTATTCCGACTGCCGCCGACGTCGGGCTTACGTGCTTGAAGGACGTTACGGCGGGAAGTCCCGTCGCTTCTTTAAGCTCCTTTACGAGCTGCCACGAATTGAACGCGTCGAGAAAGTTTATATATCCGGGTTTTCCGTTAAGTATTTCTATCGGAAGGTCGCTTCCGTTTCCCATATATATTTTTGCGGGCTTCTGATTCGGGTTGCATCCGTATTTGAGTTCAAATTCTTTCATTTTCCGTTCTCCTCTATGCGTTTTTATTTATTATTCTTATTTGTTCTTCTTTTGTCTTTATATCGGTATAGCTTACGAACAGCGAGATTTTATTGTTTTCGTCGAGAGAATTCCATATTTTATCCGCAAACTCGTCTATGCCGTCGGGAATTTCCACCCTCTCGGGTTCTCCGGTAAACGTCGGGATGGGGTTTCCGTCGCAGTTATAGGTATGTATGAAATGTCCGAGTCCCGCAAGCGGCGGATATGAAAAAGTAAATCTTGCGCATGCGCTTCCGTTTTCGTCGGCGCTTTTGAGGATGCTCATCTCATAGTTGAAATCGCCGTTTTCAAACGTTATTTCGGCGCTTATTCTCGGTGTGAAATTTGGAGAATCCGGTTCAAACTCGCGTGTTTTAAGCGATTCGTAAAAGTTTTTGCCGCATTTGTGTCCTTCATATATTGTATCGGTCTGGTTGCCGTTGGTTACGATAATTTTATTCTCATATTTTCTGAGCGCCGCGTAAATAATCAAGCTCGGGTCCTTTACCTTTGATTCGTCGAACGGCTCGGTATACAAAACGCCGTCTTTGAGCGAAAAAATTCTGTTTCTGCTGTTTTCGCTTCTTCCCATTATGAAATAAGCGGCAACCGCGTTTTTTCCGTCCTTCGTTTTTCCGACGACAATTCCTCTGCCTACGTACGAATTGCCTTTTACAAGCTCCTCAAAATCGTTTATTTTATAAATACTCATTGTTTTCCTCCGTTTTCCGTCATTTCCTTTGCAATTTTTTCAACCGACAGCGGAAGTATCTTCCATTCCGCCTGTTTCATTACCCTTTTCTGCAGTTTTTCGGGCGTGTCGGACTCATATACCTTTACCGCCTTCTGCATAATTATTTCCCCGCCGTCGGGAATCTCGTTCACGAAGTGCGTCGTCGCGCCCGTAACCTTTACTCCCTTTTTCAGCGCCTCCTCGTGCACTTTAAGTCCGTAATATCCCTTTCCGCAAAACGACGGTATGAGCGAGGGGTGGACGTTTATTATGCGGCGGCCGTATTTTTTCGTGAATTTTTCGCTCAAAATCGACAAAAAGCCTGCGAGAACTATCAAGTCTATATTATTTTCTTCAAGCGTCTTTATCATCGCTTTTTCGGCGTTCTCGGCGGTCTTATATTCGTCTTTCGTTATCACCGCCGTCTTTATTTTCGCGTTTTTCGCACGTGTCAGCGCGTACGCGTCGGGCTTATTTGAAATAACAAGCTTTATTTTCGCGCTTTTTATTATTCCGCTCTTCTGTGCGTCGATAAGCGCCTGAAGATTCGTTCCTCCGCCCGAAACCAGCACCGCGGCGTTTATTTTTTTCTTACTCATCTTTTTTCCACGCTCCGCCAAGCAGCGGCAAAAGCATTCCTCCCAAAGAATTTCCCGCGATTACCGCAAGCATGAAATATACAACCTTTACGTCGAAAATTCCCGACGCACCGAAATAGAACATATCGGCAATCGAGTGCTCAAAGCCCGCAAGTATGAATACCGGCACGCAGAACAGTATTGCGACCACCGTATTCTTTTCCTTATAGATGCTTACCGCAAGATACATGAGTATTCCGCAGAAAAACGCCCTTATAAGCGTGCTTATTATCTGCTGTTCGAGTTTTGATGCGCAAAGCACGCCTGCCGTCTCGCCCATCGCGGGAATCGCAAACCGCAGAAGCATTCCCAAAAGAAACGTTGCAAGAAGGTTGCCGAAAAGACAGATTACAAGGTTTTTTACGTTTTTTGCGGTATGGTCTTTCACAAAATATCCTATTCTTCCCGTAAACAGCGCGTATCCCTTATAGCATATACAGAGCAGCGCCACCGAGAAGAACACGGCTCCCATATATCTGTTATCGCACGCCAGAAAAACCGCGCCGCCGATGGTTATCAGCACGCCTGCGCTGATGCTTTCCAAAAAAGTCTTCATCACACCACCAGAACCTTTTCTTCATTTTTTATTATTTTTCCTATCGTATAAGCGTCTTCGCCGAAAGAGCGAAGCACATCCAGCGCCTCTTTTTCATCTTTTTCCGGCACGACGACGGTCATTCCGACTCCCATATTGAAGGTGTTGAACATATCTCTCTCGGAAATACCGCCTTTTTTTGCGATGAGGTCGAAAATCGGGAGGATTTTTATCTTATCCTTCTCTATTCTTGCGCAAAGTCCGTCGGGTATGCTTCTCGGGACGTTTTCGTAAAATCCGCCGCCCGTTATATGCGAAATTCCCTTTACTTTTACCTTTTTCTGCAGTGCAAGCACGGGTTTTACGTATATTTTCGTAGGCGCAAGGAGCGTTTCTCCGAGTGTTTTTCCGCAAAGTTCGTCGTATTTTTCATTCAGATCCGCGTTTTCGACGTCGAAAACCTTTCTGACGAGCGAAAAGCCGTTTGAATGCACGCCGCTTGACGCAAGCGCGATGATGACATCTCCCTCTTCCATTTCCTTATTATCGATTATCTTTTTCTTATCCGCGATTCCCACGCAAAAGCCTGCAAGGTCGTATTCGTTTTCGGGATAAAAGCCCGGCATTTCCGCCGTCTCGCCGCCGATAAGCGCCGCTCCCGACTGAACGCAGCCCTCGCACACGCCGCTTACGATTTTTTCGATTTTTTCCGGAAAATTCTTTCCGCACGCTATATAATCGAGGAAGAAAAGCGGTTTTGCACCGCAGCATATAACGTCGTTTACGCACATGGCTACGCAGTCGATTCCGACCGTGTCGTGCTTATCGAGCAAAAACGCGAGTTTAAGCTTTGTTCCGACGCCGTCTGTTCCGCTTACGAGCACCGGCTGCTCCATACCTTCAAAATCCGGCTCAAAAAGACCTCCGAAGCCTCCCACGTCGGAGCAAACGCCGTTTGTTTTCGTCCTTGCGATATGTTTTTTCATGAGCTCCACCGCTTTATATCCCGCGGTTATATCAACTCCCGCCGACGCGTAAATATCGGATTTTGAGTTCTCAATCATCTTAATCTTCCTTTCCGGTCCAGCAATACGTACAAATCTTTGAAGTATCAAGTCCTATCGCTTCAGAGAGTCCCTCTACCGTCTGATATTCGAGCGACGCGAGGTGAAGCTCTTCGCATATCGTTTCTCTCAGTTTCTTTCCGCGCTCCGTCGTCGGGTCGCTGTATTCGTCGAGGTGTTTGAATCCATTTTCGCCTTCAAGTTTCAAAATCGTGGCTCTCGTTATGAGCTCGTTATCGCTCGTAGCCCTCGAAAAATTCAAAAATTTACATCCGTACATTATCGGCGGGCAGGCTGAGCGCATATGCACCTTTTTTGCTCCGCTTTCGTACAGGAATTCGACCGTTTCTCTCAGCTGTGTGCCCCTTACTATCGAGTCGTCGACAAAAAGCAGTTCTTTATCCTTTATGAGTTCGTCGACGGGTATCTGTTTCATTTTCGCGATTCTGTTGCGTTCCTTCTGATTTGCCGGCATAAAGCTTCTCGGCCACGTCGGTGTATATTTTATGAACGGTCTTGCAAACGGCAGTTTACTTCCGTTTGCGTATCCTATCGCGTGCGGAGTTCCCGAATCGGGCACGCCCGCAACGCAGTCCGCCTGCGGCAGTTTTCCCGATTTTATGTCGTTTTTCGCCATGATTTCTCCGTTGCGGTATCTCATGAGTTCAACGTTTACGCCTTCGTACGTCGACGTCGGAAATCCGTAATACGACCACAAAAACGAGCATATCCTCATTTTTTCCTTTCCTTTTTTAAGGACGGTCATGTTTTCCGCGCCGATTTCGACTATTTCCCCGGGTTTCAGCTCGTATGCGTTTTTATATCCGAGTTTCTCATACGCGAAATGTTCGAACGAAACGCACATTCCCTTTTTACTCTTTCCAACGTGTACCGGCAGTCTTCCGGCAAGGTCTCTTGCCGCGATTATGGTATTTTTTTCGGTAAGTACAAGTATTACCGCCGTGCCGTCAATGCGCTCCTGTGCGTATCTTATACCCTGCGCAAACGTCTTTTTTCGGTTGATAAGCGCCGCAAGCAGTTCCGTGGAGTTTACTCCGCCTCTCGTCATTGCGGTAAGCTGTCCCGCGCCTTCATTTATATATTCCTTTATAAGCTCCTCGGCGTTATTTATCACGCCGACCATACATATCGCGTATCTTCCGAGGTTTGAACGCATGAGCAGCGGCTGCGGGTCGCTGTCGTTTATACAGCCTATCGCCGCACTTCCCTTCATCTGCTCCAAAATTCCCTCGAACTTCGTTCTGAACGGAGAGTTTCCTATATTATGTATCTTTCTCTGCAGTCCGATACTGCTTTCAAACGCCGCCATTCCCGCGCTTTTCGTTCCGAGATGCGAATGGTAGTCGGTTCCGAAAAACACGTCTGACAAAACGTCCGTTTTGCCTACAACGCCAAAAAATCCTCCCATGACAAGTCTCCTTTAATTTTTTTCAAAGAAAAGCTTTGAAAGCGTCATGGGATCTATATATTTTCCGTCCTTATAAACGCGCATATTTCCCGATGCGATTTCGTCGATGAGCATTACTTCGCCGCAAGCGTCGTATCCGAACTCGAACTTTATATCGTAAAGGTCAAGTCCCTTTGCTTTTAAATCGTCGGCAACTATTTTCGTTATTTTGCGCGTCATTTCCTTTATATCGTCGTACTGCTTTTCGGTCATTACTCCGAGCATAACGAGTCCGTCCTTTGTTACGAGGGGATCGCCCTTTTCGTCGTTCTTGAACGTCATCTCAACGTATGCGTCGAGATCCTGTCCTTCGGTTACGTAATCGCTGTAACGTCTGAAAAAGCTGCCTACCGCTTTATAACGGCATATTACTTCAAGCCCTTTTCCGAAAACCTTTGCGGGAAGAACTTCCATGGTGGTATCGTCAAAATTTGCGTTTACAAAATGCGTCTTTATTCCCGACGCGTTTATTTTTTCAAAGAAATATACCGACATACGAAGATTTACGTCGCCGACGCCCTCGATAGTAAGGCCTATCGAATTTTCTCCGGGATCAAACACGCCGTCTTTTCCCGTGCAGTCGTCCTTGAACTTCAAAAGGTAATTTCCGTTGTCGAGTGCGAATACGTTTTTTGTCTTTCCTGTGTAAACGAGTTTCATAAAAGTTTTCCTCCCAAAAATTTATATTATTTATTATTTTCCGATATTTTTTTATCTTTTTCCAGAACTTTTTCCCTGTCTTTTGCGCGCTGTTCCTTTAATTTATTTTTGAGTCCCTCGTCGCTTATCGAAAGCATCTGTACAGCAAGAATCGCGGCATTTGTGCCTCCGTTTATGGCAACTGTCGCTACGGGTACTCCGGACGGCATCTGAACGACCGATAAAAGCGCGTCCATTCCGTCGAGCGACGCCGATTTACACGGTATTCCTATTACGGGAAGAACAGTATTCGCGGCGATAACACCCGCAAGGTGCGCCGCCATGCCTGCCGCCGCAATAATTACGCCGAAACCGTTTTCCTCGGCGTGAATTGCAAAATCCGTCGCCTCACACGGTGTTCTGTGTGCGGAATATACGTGCATTTCATATTCAACTCCGAAATTTTCAAGCGTTTGCGCCGCTTTTTCAACGATCGGAAGGTCGCTGTCGCTTCCCATGATTATTGCAACTTTTTTCATATCGATTCTCCTTTTGAAATTAATAAAAAAAGAGCATAACAGAGCCCGAAAACTGCTCTGTTATGCCCAGACGGTCGGCATTAAGAATCATTTTAATCTTTGCTCCCCAGCAGTGCTCTGCATTTCTCCGTCAGTAACAAAGATTATAATTTATTTTAGCATTATTCCGTCAAAAAGTCAACCGATTTACACCTGTTTTTACATTTTTTCCTTTTTGTTTATATATCGGTAAATTTTTACGTTTTTTTGCACGTTTTTTACAAAAAAGGACCGGGCTTTTCGCCCGGTCCCTGATTTTATTTGATTATCAGTCCCACTTATCTTCGTTTGCTTCAACGTCGAGGAAATCATAAGGTTCGTCGCCGTTTACAACTACGATGATGTTGTCGATTACGGGATATTCATCCTTCGACTTCTTTTCGTGCGTGAAGAATACCTTTACGTACTTGCCCTTTTCGGTCGAGTAGGAATCCTCGTCCTTTTCGGCGTACTGCTCGTTGAATGCGAGTACGTTTTCGCCTGCTTCCTTGATATCTTCAAGCGTTACCTTCGAAATCTCAGCCGTCGTGATGTCTTCCTTATCGGCAAACTTGAGAATAGCTATGTTTGCGTCGCTTGCAACTTCAAATACGTCATATACGTATCCTTCATAGTAGAAGTAGGTCGTATCTGCGTCGTTTACGGGCATCGTTTCAAGAAGCGTTTCGTCGCCGTCGAATATTACGTCCTTTACGAACGCCATATACTTATTCGTTGCGGGAGATACGGTATTTACGTTATCAACGTCGATCTTCTTATCGTCGATTGCGCCGCTTGCGTCAAGTTTTACGACTGCTCCGCCGGGAACGGGGTTCGAAAGCGATTTTGCGTCTTTCGTCGTCTTTGTTCCGAGGACGCCCTCAACAACCGTACCGGTTGCAAGGTCAAATACGTCGTATGCGTAAGCGAACTTTTCTTCGCTGAGCATCTTGGGCGTGCTGGACTTAACTACAACGTACGAGGATGCAACTGCAGCTGCGTTTGCAAATACTACGTGGTCGTCTTCAACCTCAGCGTAGAGGAATGCGAGTCTTGCCTGAGTCTTGCTGTCGCCGATGTTTTCGTAAACGTACTGAACGTTTCCGAGTACCGAGTCAATCGTGCCCGGGAAGTCGGCGCCGGTATAAGTTTCAAGTTTCGAGGTCATTTCGCCGTCCGTGCCTTCATAGATGCATCTGAACATGAATT
Organism: Clostridiales bacterium; assembly: GCA_016286245.1. Taxonomy (GTDB): domain Bacteria; phylum Bacillota; class Clostridia; order Oscillospirales; family CAG-382; genus UMGS882. The sequence goes on from JAEESG010000003.1 coordinate 38,290, forward strand.
CGGTCTTATCGTCGATTATAACGTCGTTGAACCAGTGCGAAGACTGCGGCGAAGTACCGTCGGTACCGAACATCGAGTATCTGTCGTCAGCTGCGTCAACAAGCGCGTATTTCTTTCCTGTACGCTTCTTGAAGATTACCTTCTGGTCGTTGCCCTTTTCACCGAGGTCATATGCTGCCTGGCGGGTTCTCGTCGTATCAAAGAACATATCCGGAAGCAGATAGCTTATGTGCTTGATGTTTCCGTTCTTTGCCTGTTCGTGGAACATGCTCTTCAAGATATACTTATCGTCGTCGTCGTAATCGTACTTACACGGTTTGCCGTAATATGCGTAGTACGTCTTACCGTTTTCTTCCGTTACCGTTACGTCGAATCTGTACGTTCCGTTAACCGTCTTTGTGGGTTTCGGATAGCATTCGTCAACGCTTACGGGTACGTACGTTTCTTCGCCGTCCATAAGAACTTTAAGATACTGGTCGTATCTGTTGGTTCTCGTGTTGAACGAGGAGATCGTTTCTTCTTCAAGCGGAATGATTATATCGTCCGCGTTTGCGAATTTCGAATTGTTCTCGATTAATTCATAATATACAACCTTGCCGTTCAGCGAGTAAACTATAGCCGCCTTATTGAGGTTGCCGTAGTCAAGGATTGACGTTGCAAGATTGGATGATGCATAGAAGTTCGTAAATGCTCTGTCGAGCTGGAGAGCCGAGATCTGCGTCGAGTTACCTATTCTTACATAATAGCTCTGCATCTTACCCGAAATATAGGTGATCGTGCCGTAATATGCAGCTGCAACGCTCTGAACTTCAATGAAGTTTGCTTTCTGGTTGATGTATGCTGCAACGAAGTCGCCGTCGTTATATGCAACGCCGTATACGTTTGCGCCGTTCGTATAAATTACGGGGAGGTTCTGGAATGCGTCGGGGTTGGAAGGAGTAATAACAACCGGCTTATTTTCTCTGTATTCTGTGAACTTCGAGAAGTTATAATCCTTGCTTGCTACTATCTTACCTACAGTTGCGGGTCTGAACCAAACGTATTCTATTCTTCCGTCGCCGTCGTTATCGTATGCGTCTATCTTGAAAATACCGCCGTAGTAAATAGCTCTGAATGCGTTGAGGAATGCACTGTCGCCGTCAGGTGTGCCTGTTTCTTCATTGCTCTGCCATTTATCGTTTACTATATAGAATGAATACAGACCTGCCGCTTTATCAAGGCAAAGCATATCGATTCTCTTTGCGTTATCTGCGTTTCTTGCTTCATAATCGCTTACGCCTTCTATGTGCTTGGGCGTAAAGTACGAGTACGGAGCGTCGTAGAAGTAACATGTCTGACCGGATACCGTCAGCGCGCCCGTTGCTCTCGGGAATTCGCTGTTGCCTTCATAATATTTTCTGCTCCATCTGCCAAGCTTTGCGCTGTTGTTGGAGTACATTATCATCTTGCATTCCGCAAGAAGTATTTCTTCAACCTTATTATCTTTTTCGTTATATTTGCAGAATACTTTTACTTCCGCCATGATATACGAGTCAGCGTCGCCTTCGAGTCCGAGTTCGGCGGTTGTCGTATAGAAGCCGGGAATCTTGTCGCCTTCTTTTGCTGCGAGGAACACGGTTCCTTCTCCGTTTGCATCTTCCGTAGGCTTGAATTCCGTGCTTTCTTCGCTATCGTTAAATGCGTAATGAGTCGTTTCTCTTATCACAAACGTCTGCTCTTCGACTTCATAAATCTTTTCGCAGAGAGTCTTGTTCGCTTCTTCGCTCATAAGCGTCCATTTTCCGTTCGAAAGACGATAAGGTGTTTCTTTGAGTTCCTTTTCGTTCAGTTCGGCGTAGAACGCGTTATAGAGGATTATTGCGATATCGCCTCTCGTAAGTTCCGATTCATAGTCTTCCATCAAGCTTGCGGGAAGTCCCTTATTGAGATTTACTCCCTTGCTTTCGGCAATCGTTATGTAATCGAAAGGATATGAAAGAACGGCGTCCTTTTCATAGCCGAGAGCTCTGACTACCATCGTGTATGCGTCCTGAAGCATTATCGTGCCTTCGGGATCAAATTCGGTAGCGGATACGCCCTTTATTATTCCCATGGAATTTGCCCATGAAATCATTCCGAAGAACGTCGGGTCTGTAAGGTCGGTAAACGGACTTGTGTTTTCTCCGCCCTCAAGCGACGAACCTTTTTTCATGAGTCTGTAAATAAACGCGGCCATCTGCTCACGTGTTACAAAGCCGGATGTGCCGTATGCAGTCTCTGTTACACCCTTCGTTACGCCGATACCTTCAAGCAGGGTTACCGCGTTTGTAAGGATTTCATTATTCGGGTCTACGTCAGTAAATTTTGAAACGGCACTTGCGCTGATCACAAATACCGACATTACAAAAATTACTGCAAGAACGAGTGTAAGAGTTCGCTTAAAATTTCTCATTTGGATTTCCTCCCGCATTAATTTTATATGTCTACTCTGTTAGACTTATATACACAATATATTTTATATCACTATTACGCATTTTGCAAGTGTTTTTTTACTTTGTAACACAAAAGTAACAATATTTTTTGCACTATTTTTTTCTTTTTGTTTAATCTCACAAATTTATTTTTGATTTTTATACATTTTTTACAAAACTAATTAACTATTATTATTTTATTTTACATTATAGAACATTTTTCTTTTTTGTTTTTTCGGGAAAAGCGCGCCAAAAATGCGCAAAAAAAGGTCCCGGTCTTTCGACCGGGACCTTATGTTTAACTAATCAGATTCTGTTTATAAGATTCAATTAGTCAACGTCGAGTTCCTGAGTTTCGCCGTCCATTACCCAAACTACTGCGAAGAGTACGTCGCCGTTGAAGCCGTCTTCATCTTTTGCGAAGAAGTTATTATCATCTTCCCAATCGATGAGCATCGTAGCTTTTACGTACTTAGCATATTTTGTCGAGTAGGTCTGTCCGTCGTCTTCTGTGTACGACTTGTTGTAGCATCTGATGGAATCGTTGTCGTCGTCTGCAAGGTCAGCCTTGTTGAGAGCGGACATCGAGCCCCACGTAATAACGTCTTCAATCCACTTCGTGTCGGATCCGAGTCTTACGATCGATGCTTTGTCAGCGTTTACATAGTATACAGAGGTGAGGTCGCCGTACGGGCAGATTTCAAGGGTATCATCATCAGCGTCGTACGAGAGGATCCAGTACTTCTGCATATCCTTGAACTGCTGCGACTTAGCGTTTTCATCAACCTTACCGGTCGAGGTTACGGTTACCATGTCGCCGTATGCCTTAACCTTAACATTCGCTGCCTTTGCAGCCGTCGTCGAACCGTAGAGGGTTTCAACTGCGCCTGTGTAAGGATTGTATACCTGATACTTAGCCATGTATTCGTCGTCATCCGTAGGAACTACGTCAACGAGTTTAACTATTCTTTCTGCCTTCTTCTTGGAAGCGGAGTCTTCAACGTCGAGGTCTTCACCTTCAGCGTAGAGAACTACGAGTTTAAGAGCGTTCGAATGATCAGGATCGTTCTTTACTACGAGCTGAACATTGTTGAGTCCCTTAAGTTCGCCTGTGAGATCAGAGAGTGCGAGTTCTTCGAATTTAACTTCGCCGTTCTTTATGTTCTTAAGAACAACTTTCGTCGTGTCGTCGAGGTAAAGCTTCTGATCAACACCGGTGAGAGTGAATCTCTTGCCGAGGTCTTTCTTAAGCGTTGCTTCTACGTCAACTTCGATAAGTCCGAAGAGTGTTTCGTCTTTGTCAGCTGCGAGAACTTTTGCGATGTCTTTTTCAAGACCTACATAGTCTGCATCTGTCATTTCTTCGTCGTCATATGCGTTGCCAAGGAGCTTGATCGAGTAGTTGCCGTTTCCGTCTACTGCGAAGGAAGCGATCTTGTTAACGTATGTGTTTTCGCCTGTCTTGATTTCGGGATAGTAAGCGTCCGTTATTACCGGAACGTATACGAGTTCGCCGTTAACCCAAGCGTGAACGTACGTCGTCTTCTTGCCTGTCTTGTTGTTGAAGTTCGAGTCATACCACTTGCCGTCGTTTTCTTCGTCTTCAGTGATTACGAGAAGCGTTCCGTCGTAATCGTTAACCGATTCAACGCCTGTCGAGAAGAGAACTACGCCGTTGTATACATAGTATTCAGCGTCTTTCGAGTCGTATGCTGCCGGCTTCGTGAGGTTTGCAAAGAGTGCGTTCTTGAAGTCAGCCTTGGATACGAGGTATCCTTTTGCTTCGAGTTCATCAGTGTTGTCATAGTTTTCAACGAGCTTCCAAACGTCGCTTGTCGAAACTTTTTCGCCGTTGCTGAGAACGATCGTCTTGTTTGCGTCAGAGATGTCTTTTACTGCGCCTACTACGGGCTTAACAACTGCTGCGATTTCGATGAGGTTAGCCTTCTTGTTGAAGTAACCGATTACGAAATCTTCGTCAGCGAATTTTTCGCCTGAAACAACTGCTTTATTGGTGTAAACGATAGGAGCTTCATCAGCTGCGCCGTTCTTTATATAGTCCTTGTAGAACGTCTTCTTGGTAGTAGCGTCTACTACTGCGAATCTGTAAGGTCTGTAATTCATGTAATCATAGATTCCGTCGCCGTCTACGTCGTAGATGTCTGCGCTGTAGAGACCGCCGGTGTAAACCTGTGTGAGAGCGTCGATAAGTGCTGTGGAATCATCTGTGAAGAATTCATCGTCGTTCGTTGCGCTGAACGGATTAGCCTGAACGGTTACTTTGTATCCGCTGTCGGTCTTGTTAGCTTCGTAAAGTTCGATTTCGATGAAGTTGATGTTCTTTTCGTTTCTTGCAGCATATTTCTGAGCGTCAGTGTAGCCTGCTGCGTACGTCGGCTGCGTGTAGGAGTACGGAGCGTTGTAGAAGTAAACTGCTTCGCCGTCCATCAAAGCTTTACCGGAAAGGTGCTTTGCGCCGTTGTAGTCTTCGCCGTTGTAATTATATGTGTAGTAGCTGCCCTTCTTGTTCGAGGAGAGCGATTCAAGTTTGATGTCCTTAACGGTCTTCTTCGTGAGAAGAGGTTCTGCGTAAAGGATTTCGTCAATCGCGTCGTCCTTGTCAAGAGTTACGTACATTCTGAAGTAGGACATGATGTATTCGTCTGCTGCGCCGTCGATTGCGAGATCTTTAACGTCTGCATAGAATTCGTTTGTCTTTACTTCTGTGGGATTTTCGTTGTCATCGGGTGCTCTGAAGAGAATTGCGTCGTATCCGAGGTCGTTCGTTGTTTCGCCGTCTTCGAATGCGCAGTTCGGTGTACCGATTGCCTGGTATTCAACTTCGAGTACGTCAAAGTACTTTTCGCAGAATGTCGGGTAGTCAGTTACTGTCTGAAGTACGAATGAATAACCGTCTTCAGCATTACCGAGTCTCTTTTCTTCCTGTTTCGTTTCTGCAACGCCGGTCTTTGCAAAGAATGCGTTGTAGAGAAGGATTGCGATGTCGCCTCTTGTGAGTGCGTCGGTGTAGTTGATCGTGGACGGAAGTCCCTTGTTGAGTTCTACGCCCTTGCTTTCAGCAACTTCTATGTAGCCGAAAGGATAAGGAAGCGACTCTTCTGTTTCATAACCGAGTGCACGAACGATCATCGTGTATGCATCCTGGAGTATGATCGAACCCTTGGGTTCAAACGTGGTAGCCGATGTTCCTTTGATGATGCCCTGGTTGTTTGCCCAGGAAATCATGAAGAAGAATGTCGGGTCTTCGAGGTCCGTGAAGGTCGAGGTGTTTGCTCCGTTTTCTACGGAATTACCTTTCTTCATGAATCTGTAGATAAATGCTGCCATCTGTTCACGCGTAACAAGTTCTGTTGTTCCGAATGTTGTTTCGGATGTACCCTTTGTTACGTTGAGATAGCTGAGAAGGTTTACTGCTTTCGTAAGATACTCGTTATTAGCATCTACGTCAGTAAACGCTGCAGCCGATGCTGTGAACGCGAACGTTCCGACAACCATCAGTACTGCGAGTGCCAGAGTAAGAAACTTCTTAAAATTTCTCATTTCAAGATCCTCCTGTAAAAAATTTTTTGTACTCCAAAACATTTTTAGTTTTGTTTACGCTACTATGATATATCACCCTTTGTTTTTTTGCAATAAGTTTTTTCAAACTGTAACGCAACGTTAACATTACTTTTTCCCTTACCTTTTTATATATACGGGGAGGGGGTCGCTCAAAAGCCGTCTTTCGCTTTGCTTGTCCGCTTTTTTCGCGGCTATGCATTGACACGATTTTTGTGATGTGATAAAATAGGAGTGTAGAAATTCAAAACCAAAAAGGCTGTGATTTTTTGAAGAAACTCGTCATCAACAACGACAATATAATATATAAGGAAGTTTTTATCCGCTGCTGTCCCTTTGACGCGCTGGAAATAAAAGACGAAAAGGTATTTGCAAACGCTAAATGCAGGCTTTGCGGCGCGTGCGTCAAAAAATCCAGAAACAACGAATGTGTTCTTGTCGATACCGACGACTGATTTCTTTCGTACAATAAGACTTTCGTTTTTCGTCAAAGGTTCCGTATAAAGCAAAAAAGAAAATTCCGCCGTGTCCGGCGGAATTTTTTCTTCCTTATATATAATATGCTATTCTGCAAGCCCCTCTTCCACTCCGAGTACGATTATTCCGGCAAAAACCACGGCTATCGACGCATAATGTTTAAAGGAAAGCTTTTCCTTCAAGAAAATTCTGCTCCACAGCACGGATACCGCGCAGTACGCCGAAATTACGGGCGCCGCGCCCACGGGATTTGCCGAAAGCGCGTATATATACGCAAACTGGCCGAGCGTTTCGCACACGGCGCCTATCCCCTTCGGATATTCGCGTGAAAATTCAAATTTCTGCTTCTTTATTATTACAACGTACACGAACGCGACGACCGCCATAAACAAAAACGTAAGCTCGTACGCCACGTTTGCGACGTCTTCCTCGAGATAGTGGAATATATTGGGAAGAAACGTGTTTTCCTCCTCGAGAATAACGCTGTCAAAAAACGTGCCGAGCGCGTCGATTATGCAGTAAAGTATCGGAAGCAGGAACGCAAGCACGCTTTTTGAGTACTTTACGTTTGATTTCTGCTGCCGCAGCATTTTCGCTTCGTCGTTTTCGGTGTATTCCGAAATTCCCAGAAACAGTACGCCCACGCTTACGAGTATTACGCCGATTATCGAAAGGCCTCCGAGCTCCGAACCGAGCACGAAAAAGCAAAGAACCGCCGCAAGAGCGCCCGACGTGTTGCATATCGGCGAGGACACCGAAAGTTCTATGTATCTGAGCGCCACGTAGCCGAATATCATAGAAAGTATGTACATAAACGACGCGGGCAGATAATAAATTATATCCTGAAACGTGATTTTTGTTCCCGTCATTATCTCGAAAGCCGCGTGAATACCCATCACGACGCCGACCGCCATAACCATCTTCCAATGGCTGTATTTATCGTCGGGTTTTGAGCCTATTTTGCTGAAAAGGTCGGATCCGCTCCAACACAAAAGCGCCGCAAGCGCCAGAATCAACCACATAATATAAATCCTCCAAACAAGCTGTATTATAACACACGCGCGCCCAAAAATCAACACAAAAATGCGCGAAAAAAGAGAAAAAACTTCCGTTTTTTCTCTTTTTTGTCATATTTTACATTGAAATCAGGTTTGCTTTTCCGAGGAGTGCTTCTTTTTCCCTGTCAACGCAGGAAAGAATTATTATCTGATATTCTTTCGACAGTTTTTCCATAAGCCCGAGCGCCTTTTTAAGCCTTGTATCGTCAAGTTTGGAAAACGCGTCGTCAAAAACGAGCACCGGCTTTTCTTTATAGAGGTATTCGCAAAGCGCAAGTCTTAAGCACAAATACGCCGCGTCGAGCGCGCCGGAGCTCAAAAATTCTATGCTTCTGTACTCGGCGCTTCCCTTTTCGAAGCACCCGAGTTTAAGTCCGCTGTCGACGCACAGTCTTTCATATTTGTCGTCGGTCATCGCTTCAAACATTTTCGACGCGTTTTCGGTTAGTATCGGGGAGACGTTTTTCTGCATTTCCTCATACGATTCCTTTATTGCGCCGTACGCCGTGTCGAGTGCGTCGTGCTTTATTTTCAGGCTTTCGATTTCAGACGTAAGCGCGCCGTATTTTTCGTCGAGCTCGTCGGAATCCCTTGTATTTTCGGAAATCACCGCCGCTTTTTTGTCGTATTCGCGCTTCTGTTCGCAAAGCGTATCTATCGCGCGCAGATAAAAATCGAGTTCCTTTTCGATTTTAGCCTGTTCCCTTACGGGAAGGCTTTCATCGTATGAAAGCGAGAGTTTTTCAAGCTTTTCAAGGTCGGCAACGCCTTCAAGTGCGCCCTCGAGCTGCGCTCTCTGCGCAGCCTCGTTTTTTTCGAGCTCCTCAAGCTCCGAAATATCAAGGCTTACCTTCCTTATATGCTCCTTTGCCGTTTCCGCGAGAAGCGACGTGTCGGTAAACGACGTCTTTTTTCCCGTTTTATCGAGAAGCGTGCAAAGCGCCTGCGCCGCTTTCATTCTCTTTTCGGTCTTTTCCTCGAGGAGAATTTCCGCGTTCTTTGAAATTTCCTTTGCTTCTTTTACGTTATCCGACGACTCTCTGCTTGCGTCGAGCAGCTTTTCGAATTCCCCGAAATCCTCGCATTCAAAGCTTTTTGCGAGTTCCTCAAGCTTCTGCTTTGCCTTTTTCGCCTTTGAGAAGAAAATTGCCGAAAAAGGAAGCGTAACAACGAGGCAGGCAAGGATTATTGCGATTTTCTTTTTCTTTTTCGCCTCGGTTTTAAGTATTTCGACGTCTTCTTTCAGTTCTTCCGGCGTTTTTGACGATTCCTCAAGCAAAGAATTGAATTTCATCTGCTTTTCGTTGCGGTAAAGGGCCGCTTCCTCGGTTTGCGCAAGGCTTCTTTTGTGTCTTGCGGTATTTAGCTCCTCTTCGGAGGCTATAAGCGCGATTACCGCCTCGTTCACGTCGGAAAGATAGCTTCTGCCCGGCAGAAAACCGTTCGTTGAAATTTCAAGGCTCTTATTTTCGAGCGCCTTTTTCGCGGAATTTGCGCTTTGTCTTATTTCCTCAATTCTTTCGCACTTTTCATGCGCCTGTTTTGCCTTAAGGTTCGCGTATTCCTTTTTGAGTTTTTCGGCAATTCCGGTATCTTCTTCGATTTTGCTGTTTATACGCGCAAGCCGCGCGTTCACGTCTGAAAGTTCGGCGCGCCTTTGCTCGATAACCTTTCTTTTCTGCTCGAGTTCGGCTTTTTCAAGCCGCAGTTCGTACAGTATGCCGCTTCTCTGCGTTTTACCGAGGATTTCCTTTTTGAGATTATCTATTTTCTTGAGAACCGATTCCGAATCTACCGCGCTGTCCGCCGAAAAGACCATATTCTTTATTGCGCCCGACAGCGTTTCGGGGTCGGAATAAAAAACGTCCCCCGCGCTTATCATCGCGGTTCTGTCATACGTTTCCGCGTCGACTCCGAAAAAAACCTCTCCCGCCGATTTTCCCGAAAAAACGGGGTTTCCCGATTCGTCGAGAATGCAAAAAGGCGCGTTTTTCTCATGCTGTTCGCGGCGCAGAAGGTAGTTTCCGCTTTCGGTGTGTATTTCCATCTCGCCCTTTATGTCAAGGCTGCTCCACGGAGAATACCTCTTTTTATCGTTTTTGAAAAGGTCGGACGCCCTCGACGTAAAGCCGAAAAGCATATATCTTATGAATCTCGTAACCGAGCTTTTTCCGCTCTCGTTATTCCCCGTTATCACGTTTATTCCGGGCGAAAAATCCATATTCAGTTTCTCAAGCTTTCCGAAATTTTCGGCGTTTATCGATTTTATTATCATAATTTCTCCGCGCTTCTATGTACGGTCGGGTTTCTCAAAGAAATCGTTCATATCGAAATCCAGTTTTCCGTCGCCGCTTTTTTTGTTTTTCTTTTCGTCTTCGTTTTCCTTATAATATCCGTCAACCTCTTCGGGTGTTTCAAGTCCGTTTTCATGCCAGGACTCAAGTATTTTCGACATATACGAAATCTGCGGTTTGTTGATTTTGGAGATGGTTTTGTCGTACGCGTACGAAACGAGCTCCATGCTTGAATTAAACTTTTCCTCCCAAAGAGCGATATGCGTTTTTTCGGATTTTGTGAGCGCTCTGTCGGAGGCGCCGATTATCTTTTTTACCTTTTCCTCGTAATCATTACGTCTTTTTTCGGCGCCGAGGTAGTTTTCAAGCTCGGCGTAGGTCGTAATTCCCTTTTCGTTTATGTTTTCCGCCGTGCGCTCTATGTATCTTACCGACGTCTTTCCGAGCGAGGCGCAGTACTGCGCGACTCCCATTATCACGTCGTAATTCATGCCGAGCGTGTCGTAAAGGTACATGATTATTCCCTGCTCCGCCGAATTATACAGGTGTCCCGTAAGCTTTTCAAAATACGAAACAAGGCTTGAAAAGTTTTTGTCGTTTTCCCTCGCAAAAGCAAGCTCTTTTACGGTATAAGACGTGCGTCCCAAGGCTCCCGAGCCGTTTTTTACGTCTTTCGGGGTTATGACGACTCCTTTTTTCGTCTTTTTCTCGTTCTTTTCTTCCTCTTCGTCGTTTATTATCCCCGCGCCGCGCAGAAACGCAAGCGAAGACAGTATGCTCTGTTCTGTTTCCTCAAGGTCGGACGCCGCGGATTTAACGTCGATTTCCCCGCCGTTCTGGAAAATATAGTACAGCAGTTTGAGCTCCGCCTTTTTTGCTCGGTTAAGGTACTGATATTCGATTTTTGGCATTACAAACACTTTTTTTGTGTTTTTATCCGTAATTTTCATCTTTTTCTCCGAAAATTCTTTACACGTCCATTATAACCGGCAGAATCATGGGCTTGCGTTTTGTTATGTTATATATGTTCGTGGTGAGCGAATCCTTTATTTTTCCCTTTATTATATTCCAGTCGTCGACGTTTTCGTCAAAACACTTCTGTATCGTATCGTACGCTATTGCTTTAAGGCTTTCCATAAGCTCCTCGTTTTCCTTTACGTACACAAATCCTCTCGAAACGATGTCCGGTCCCGAAATTATTTCTCTCGTTTCAAGGCTTACCGCCGCAACGACGACGATAAGTCCGTCCTGCGCGAGATGTCTTCTGTCGCGAAGCACCACGCTTCCGACGTCGCCTATTCCGAGTCCGTCTATGAGCACCTTGCCCGACGCAACCTTTTCCGTCGTTTTCGCCGTTTTTTCGGTAAGTTCGATTACCATGCCCAACTCCGGAATTATGACGTTAGACGGCTTCATGCCCATTTCCAAAGCAAGGGAAGCGTTCGCTTTCAAGTGCCTGTATTCGCCGTGTACGGGAATGAAATATTTGGGTTTCAGGAGCGACTGCATTATTTTAAGCTCCTCCTGGCAGGCGTGTCCCGACACGTGAACGTCGGCTACCGCGTCGTTAAGCAGCGTTACGCCCTTTTTGAGAAGCTCGTTTATTATTTTTGTTACGAGTTTTTCGTTTCCGGGGATTGTCGTTGCGGATATAATCACAAGGTCCGACGACGACAGCGAAACCTTATCGTGCTCCGAAAACGCCATCTTGTAAAGCGCGCTCATGGGCTCGCCCTGCGAGCCTGTCGTTACTATCGTGAGTTCCTCGGGCTTGAATCTGCTTATTTCGTTTATGTCGATAAGCGTGCCTTTGGGTATATCCATATAGTTGAACTTCTGCGCCGCGTTTATTACGTTTATCATGCTTCTTCCGGTAAGCGCGACTTTTCTGCCGTACTTATGGGAATAGTTTATTATCTGCTGCACGCGGTGCACGTTTGACGAAAACGTCGAGATGACAATTCTCTTGTCGCAGCCTCTTATTATTGTATCGAGCGATTTTCCGACCTTGCGCTCCGACATGGTAAAGCCGGGACGCTCGGCGTTGGTCGACTCGCACAGCAGCGCAAGCACGCCTTCTTTTCCTATTTCGCCGAATCTCGTAAGATTTATGGGCTCGCCCTGTATGGGAGTGAGGTCTATCTTGAAATCTCCCGTAAAAACTATCGTTCCCGCGGGGCATTTGAGCGCAATCGCGCAGGAATCGGCTATCGAGTGGTTTACCCTTATGAATTCCGCCGTAAAGTTTTTGCCGAGCTTTATCGTATCGCCCGAATTCACCTGCTTCAACGTCGCTTCCGCGTCAAGTCCGTGTTCCTCGAGCTTTCCTTCAAGTATTCCGAGCGTGAGAAGCGTCCCGTAAATGGGGGCGTTTACAAATCTGAACATATACGGAATCGCTCCGATATGGTCCTCGTGTCCGTGCGTGAGAAGTATTCCCTTTATTTTATCCGTATTTTCCTCGAGATACTGCGTGTCGGGTATTACGAGGTCCACGCCGAGCATGCTCTCGTCGGGGAATCCTATTCCCGCGTCGACGACTATCATCTCGCCGCCGTATTCCACGACCGTCATGTTTCTTCCTATCTCGCCGAGTCCGCCCAAAGGAATAATCTTGACAGACTCTGTCTTTTTTCTGCCGTCAGTGTTTGCATATTTGTTTTTTTTCGGCATTTAATTACCTGCCTTTCGTTATTTATTGTATTCGTTATATTTTCGCAGTGATGTCCGACTGCTTATTTTCAGTTTTTTGGTGTGTTTTATCAAAACGACGCTATGTCGTTTTCGGGAGATTCGGTTTTGCGCGCCGTGTTTGCGTAAAGCACGGGTCCCGTCTGTCCGTGATACAGTCTGTGCGGCTCAAACTCGATTCTCGCCGTAAGCACAATCCAGTCCTTCGTCTTGTATTTTGCCGCGTTGTCGCAGATGCATATTATCCCCTTGTACTGCACGTCCTCGATACAGCAGGTCATAATCCTTCTGCCAACGACTATTTCGTTGTCGCGAAGCGCCTTGTTCTTTGCGACCATAACCTTTATTCTTACCGTTTTGCCCTTATAGTTTTCGGGCTTATCCGAAAAATCCGCGTACCAGAACGCGTAGTCCTCGTCCTTTACCTCGATTATCGGCGCGTTCATGTCGTAAGGCGGCGGGTCCTCGATTTCGTCGTATTCCACTTCGCCGTTTTTATATTCGTACGCGATATTCGTCCTTCTTGAAACCGCGCGCACGATTTTATGCGCCGCCATCTTGTCGAAATCCTTGTCGGCGCGGTTGAAGACGACAAGCTCGCAGCTTTTGAGCTTATCGACGACAAGGCTCCTCATGTTCGTATTGTACGCAAAAAACGTTCCGGCCTCGGCAAACATGATTTCCTGATAAACCATCCATCCGGGAGGCAGCGCGGCGTACAGAGCGTCTATCGTCCACATTCCGTTATATTCGACAACCGCCCTGTCAATATCGTATTTTTTCTGTAATGACGCAAGAAATTCGGGCGTCAGGTCCGCCTCGCTTTCAATTTTTTCGATATGAAAGCTTCCCATTACCCCTTTGAATTTCGAGCGGTCATAATCCTCCTCTCCCTCCTCGCAAACGAGAAGAAGAGTGTTTTCTCCGTTGTTGAACCTCTCGTCCTCGAAGGTTTCCTGAATGAATTTTGTCTTTCCCGCTTCGAGAAAGCCCGTGAACAAATATACGGGTATTTCACGTATTCCGCCGTTCATTTTAGTCCTCTTTTTGCCGTTTTTTATATTCCGAATGCGCCCGCAAGCTTATCCTCTTTCATTTCCGAGCCGATAACGCAGATTTTGCCCGTAACGTCGGACGAGCCTTTTCTCACGTTTCTTTCGCCCGGCACGTAGTCAAAATGCGCCCATGAGCCGTCGGCAAGCTCGACGATTCCCTTTGCTCTCAGCACGAATCCGTACTCTTTTTCGTCTTCCAGCTTATCAAGCGCGCTTTCTATTTCTTCCAAAGTAAATTTGTGCGCTGTTTCAACTCCCCAGCTTGAGAAAACCTCGTCCGCATGATGATGGTCGTGGTCGTGGCAGCCGCACGTACAGTCGTCGGGGTGTTCGTGTTCATGCTCATGGTCGTGATGATGTTCGTGCTCGTGGTCGTGATGATGTTCGTGCTCGTGTTCATGCTCATGCTCATGCTCGTGCAGCATCTCTTTAAGTTCATCCTCGAGGGTTTTGGCATTTTCCATCGTCGAGAGAATCTGCGCGCCGGAAAGCTTATCCCACGCCGTGGTTATAATCGCGGCGTCCTTATTGTGCTCCCTTAAAATCTCGACGCATTTATTCAGCTTGTCCTCGGAAATATCGGACGTTCTGCTTAAAATTATCGTTTTTGCGAATTCCACCTGGTCCGAGAAAAATTCGCCGAAGTTTTTCATGTACATTCTGCATTTATTCGCGTCGACGACGACCACCGCGGAGTTCAGCGCCGATTTTCCGTTTTCCGCGCCCATTACCGCCCTTATCACGTCGCTGAGTTTTCCCACGCCCGACGGCTCTATAAGTATTCTGTCGGGAGAAAACTTTTCAAGCACCTCAGACAGCGCTTTTTTGAAGTCTCCGACGAGGCTGCAGCATATACAGCCCGAATTCATCTCGTTTATCTGTATGCCCGATTCCTTCAAGAACCCGCCGTCAATGCCCGTCTCTCCGAATTCGTTTTCTATAAGCACGAGCTTTTCGCCCTTATACGCTTCCGAAATGAGTTTCTTTATGAGCGTCGTCTTGCCCGCTCCCAGAAATCCCGAAAACACGTCTATCTTTGTCATTTGTTTTTGTCCTTTCAGTTTTGCAATTTTATTATATATAACTATACATAGTATATTATATATCATCGCGTTCAAAAAAGCAAGAATATTATCTTTTATGCACCCGAAGTTTTTTCCGACAGGTCTTCTCATTTTTCCCCGAAAACCGCCGTATTGTGCCGAAATCCCCCTTTTCCGTCCCAGTTATGAATATTCATTTTACATTTTTGCATTGAAAAAATCGAACATTTGTGCTATAATTATGACAGTAAACGGTAAAGGAGGAAGAAAAAATATTCAGCGAAATCATCGTTGCCCTCATAGGACTTGCGGGCAGCGCGGCAGGCTCGCTTTGCGGCATTATCGTTTCGGGAAAGCTTACCGAATACAGGCTTAAACAGCTCGAACTGAAAGTCGAAAAGCACAACAGCCTTATTGAAAGAACGTACGCGCTTGAACAAAAGGCGGGCGTCTGCGTCGAGAAGATAAAATCGGCGGAACGCAGAATAGACAGTCTTGAGCGCAAGTGCGAAATATCAAATAAACAGTTTTAAGGAGATTTTATGAGAAAAATATTGAAAAAATTCACAAGCAGAAAGTTTTTGGCGGCGTTCGCGGGTGTCTCCGCGGGAATTTACATGATTTCCTGCGGCAGCGTCTCCGAGGGAACGACGGCGATCGTCGCTTCCGTCGTATCGTATCTTGCGGCGGAGGGGATTATTGACGCGAAAAGCGCCGGCGCGTCCGCTGACGAAAAAGAATAAAAAATAACGGCGGGTTTTCCCGCCGTTATTTTTTTGTTTTACAAATCGAGTTTTTCAAAATTTTTCTGCGCCTTAAAGCAGGATGCCGCCGTCGCGGCGGCGTAAACCGCAAACGCAAAAAGCAGTATAAGAAACTGCGTCGGCAGACGCTCCGACGTATTCAGAAATTCGAGTCCCGGAATATGATGCGCAATTTCGGAAACGCCTACCGTCAGCATGGACAGAACGATAAAAACGATGAACGGTTTTCCGAACTTATACGCCGTCTTATAAAACGGTCCTGCGAAAAATACGTTGAAAAGCGAAAAGACGACAAGAATCCATGCCAGAAACACGGGGTTGGAATTCATCATGGGGTTTTCCGCATAAGGCGGCGCGCTTCCGAGAAGCGTCATCCGAATAAATGTGAACGCTCCGGCAAGCAGAAACGCGGCAAATTGTATAACGCACACGAAAATAAACCTTGCTTTGACGACGTCTTTCTTATCTATCGGCAGCAACACTGAATACAGCACGTCGTTTGTCTCTCTGCCGTTCTGAAAGGTATGAAAAATTCCGAAGCAGACAAAAAACGCGCACACCAGTATCGGATAACCGGGTATGAACGCCATCGCCGAAAACAATATGAAAATAAAACTCAAAACGTGCGCTGAAAGCTTCAATTCCTTAATCAGCAAATTTTTCATGAAAATCCTCCTTTTCGTATCTCAGCATTATCTCTTCGAGATTGTTTCCCTGCGAGCGCAAGGAGTGCTCGGAAAGGAAGGTTTCCTTCTTTTCGGAGGCAACAAGTTTTCCTTTGCGGATATAAGTTATACGGTCGGCGCATTTGTCGAGGTCGGACGTGATGTGCGTCGAAAAGAGAATCGCAACGCCGCGGTTTTTCAGCTCAGAAAAAATTTCAAGCAGTTCTTCGCGCGAAACCGGATCGAGTCCCGACGTCGGCTCGTCCAGGATAAGCAGTTTTGCTCCGTGAGAAAGGGCGATTGCAAGATTCAGTTTGACCTTCATGCCTTCCGACAGTTCAAGCGGCGTTTTTTTCGGGTCTATGGAGAATATATCCGTATATTTCCGATACGCTCCGTCGTCCCAGTTATCGTAAAATCTGCGCGTTACCGCAATTATATCGGCAATTTTCTTTCGCGGATAATAGTTCACGGCACCCCCCGCAAAGCCGATGCTCTGTTTTATTTCCCTCTCGTTTCCGGAAAACGTTTTTCCGAAATAGCGGATGCTTCCCGAGTCGGGGTGTACTATATTAAGTATCGATTTGAGGGTCGTCGTCTTTCCGGCTCCGTTGCGGCCGATAAAGCCCGTTATACTGCTCTCTTCAACAGTGAATGACAGCGGTCCCAGGCAAAAAGACGGATACTTTTTGACAAGGTCTTCAACCTCCAGAATCGGCGTCATTTGTCATCCTCCTTAAAGATGCGTTTCATAAACGTTTCAAAGGTGTTTTTCGGCGGAATGGCAATTCCCCGCTTCTCGTCGCCCAAAAGAATAAGCGTGTCTCCCGGATTTATGGAAAACGCCTCCCGCGCTTCTTTGGGAATGACTATCTGCCCCTTTTCACCCACTTTTACGGTCCAGGCATATTTGCCTTTCGGCGTATTCATCGTACGCGCCTCCTTTAAGTATGATTTGTTATACAAATCATACTACCGTTTTTTGAAAAAGTCAATAGCGGATAATAAAAAAGCACGCCGAAATCAATCTGTTCTAAAGGACAGTATATAAAAACCCGGCTGAAGTAAGGAGTCGAATCCTTATTTCAGCCGGTTTTTTGTCGCAAACCTCTGTAAGCAGGACGTTTGTGTGCCAAACGTCAAAGAAACGATTACGGTTATAAGTTATGATTTACGGCAAAAGCCGCAAAGTTATGATATGAGCTCCGCCAACGTGCCGCAGGCACTCATAACCTGCAGAGCAATCATAACGCGCGTCAGCGCTCATAACGTTCCGCATCAGCGGAACTCATAACTGCCGACTGTCCTTTGGAACAGTCGGCGTACGGCGGCTTTTTTTAAATTTAATTACGAAAGCAGTCCGAACAGGTTCAGCAGATTTTTACTGCTTTTTTTCGCAGTTGAAAACGCGCTTACGGAATAATTTTCGATATTGCAGAGAATTTCGGCGCTTTCGGCTCTTGTGAGCAGGTTTTCGGGCAGGATTTCACCGTATCCCGTGCCGTTCATGATTTCCGCCGAGGCAAGATTGGAAAACGCGTTCTTCGCCCAGTCGGGACATTCCGAAAAGTCGGAAAATCCCTCGCAGCCGCCGTCTCCGTCGGGAAGCTTTAAAATTCTGTCGACAATCACCGCGCATTCCGCTCTCGATATTGGTTCGGCGCTCTTGAAAACGGTCTTTCCGTCTTCAATATAGCCGGTAACTATGCCTTTTTTTCTCGCGTATTCGGCATAGCTCTTTATATTTACGGGAATATCCCCGTCGTCGTCAAATCCCGTCTCGTTCACGAAATTTATTTCGGGCTCGTACCCCGCCGTAATGAGCGCAAGCGCGAGAAAATCGCCTCTCGTTACCGTTTCGTCGGGATAAAAATTGCTTTCCCCCGTTTCCTCGTCAACCTTTACGTTCATAAGGCCGGCGGACACGGTTTTTCTGACGGAATTGCACGCCCAGTGCTCATTCATATCGTCGATTTTCACGTCGAGCGCGGGTTTTGACACGTTTATGCTGATTTTCGAGCACTTGCCTCTGTTTCCGTAGCAGTCGACGGCAAGATACTCAAAGCTGTCCTTTCCGGTATAGCCTGCGGCGGGAATATAGCAGAAATATCCGCTTGCGTCGCCCGCAAGGCAGAGGTACCCGTGTTCGGGATAGGAAACGACTTCAAACGTCATCTCGTCGTATTCGGGGTCTGACGCGGGCAGGAATTTATAAACGGAAGTCTCCTTGAACGTTGAAATTTCTTTTTCTTTGCACACGGGCGCGAGATTCACTCCGTCAAGAACACAAAGCACGACTTTCGCTCCGGTATCCCCGTTTTCCGAAACGTTCACGATATCGAAAACCGTCTTTCCGGTGGCGTTTTCCACGGGCAGAAATTCAAGTTTTCCGAAATCCCTTCTCGAAATAACCTGATTTGCTTTTACCTTTTCGCCCGAAAGGTAAAGCGTTCCCGCGCTTTGTTCGGGCAGCGAAACGATTCCGACGTACTCGGTTTTTTCACGGAACGTATCGTCAAAATCGGCTTTCGTAAAGGAAATCGCGTTATTTGCAACGCCGCACTTTTTCATCTCGATTTCTTTCTCAAGCTTATCGAACGCCGGGCTGAGCGGAGTTTTTCCCGCGGCGGCGACAAGTCCCAAAAGCGACGCGCACAGCACGCAGGTAACTATTTTTACGATTTTATTCATTTCCGTCTTCCTTTCTTTTATAAAGAAATTTTATTATGATATTCGCTTTCGGGTTTATTGTTTGCCGCAAGTGCATAATTTATGCAAAAAAGCGGTTATGATAAATGCGGTTTTCAAATATTTTCTCAAAAAGGCTTGACAAAATTATTTATGTATGTTATTATATCGGTGTTCCGAAAATTACGGGGGGTTAGCTCAGCTGGGAGAGCATCTGCCTTACAAGCAGAGGGTCATAGGTTCGAGCCCTATACCCCCCACCATGAAAAAGGCAAGTCGAAAGACTTGCCTTTTTCAATGATATCCGTTCCTTACGGAACGGGTGATATATGCTTTGCATATGATATACCCTTCGGGTATGATATACGCCTGCGGCGTATTGAGGAACGGATATTATTTCATGTTGCGACGAAGGAGCAATATATCATACGGCTTTCGCCGTATATCATATCGCTTTGCGATATATCATTAAAATGCAAGGCAAGTCT
Organism: Clostridiales bacterium; assembly: GCA_016286245.1. Taxonomy (GTDB): domain Bacteria; phylum Bacillota; class Clostridia; order Oscillospirales; family CAG-382; genus UMGS882. Next base: position 57,542 of record JAEESG010000003.1, read on the forward strand.
TTCGACTTGCCTTTTTCAATGATATCCGTTCCTTTCGGAACGGTCGGGAGCCCCGACGGGCAATTCCGCGCACAAATTGCGCTTAAAATATCTGCTCTTGTGCTCGCGGAGAGGTTTTTACTTAAAAATCGGCAAAAGGGTGCGCCTGCGGGCGCAATCGGGAGCCCCGACGGGCAATTCCGCGCACAAATTGCGCTTAAAATATCTGCTCTTGTGCTCGCGGCGAGGCTTTTACTTAAAAATCGGCAAAAGGGAGCGCCTGCGGGCGCAATCGGGAGCCCCGACGGGCAATTCCGCGCACAAATTGCGCTTAAATTATTGGTTTTTTATGCACGCGGAGAAGCTATTTATATAAAAGAGCAAACAAATTAAAAAGAACCGTAATTTCATTACGGTTCTTTTCTTTATTATTCTGATTATTTTTTCTTTTCAACAAGCGCCTGTCCGCCCATATAAGGACGAAGCGCAACGGGAATGCGCACGCTTCCGTCGGCGTTTATATTGTTTTCAAGAAACGCGATAAGGCCTCTCGGCGTTGCAAGCACGGTGTTATTGAGCGTTGCGACGAGATACGTTCCTTTTTCGCCTTTGGCACGTATCGAAAGGCGTCTTGCCTGCGCGTCGCCGAGCGTCGAGCATGAGCCGACCTCGAAATACTTCTTTTGTCTCGGGCTCCAAGCCTCTACGTCGCAGCTCTTCACCTTAAGGTCCGCAAGGTCGCCGCTGCAGCATTCGAGCGTTCTTACCGGAATATCGAGGCTTCTGAAAAATTCAACGGTATAGCTCCACATCTTATTATACCAGTCCATTGCGTCCTCAGGCTTGCAAAGCACTACCATTTCCTGCTTTTCAAACTGGTGAACCCTATATATTCCGCGTTCCTCTATGCCGTGCGAGCCGACTTCCTTTCTGAAGCACGGCGAATACGACGTGAGCGTGAGCGGAAGCTCGGATTCCTTTATAATCTGTCCCTTGAATCTTCCTATCATGGAGTGCTCGCTCGTTCCGATAAGGAACAGGTCCTCGCCCTCGATTTTATACATCATGGCGTCCATTTCCGCAAACGACATAACGCCCGTTACGACGTCGCTTCTTATCATAAACGGCGGAACGCAGTAGGTAAAGCCTTTTCCTATCATAAAATCTCTTGCGTAGCTTATCATTGCGGAATGAATTCTCGCAACGTCGCCCATGAGGTAGTAAAAGCCGTTGCCGCTCGTTCTTCCCGCGCTGTCCTTATCAAGTCCGCAAAGCGACTCGCATATATCAGCGTGATACGGGACCTCGAAATCGGGAACGTTAGGCTCGCCGAATCTTTCGACCTCGACGTTTTCGCTGTCGTCCTTTCCTATCGGAACGGAGTCGTCGATTATATTCGGAATAATCATCATTTTCTGTCTTAACACGTCCGAAAGCTCCGCTTCCTCTTTTTCGATGAAAGCAAGTCTGTCGTTTATCTCTCCGACGCGCTTTTTCTTTTCATTTGCCTCTTCGGTTTTCTTTTCCTTCATGAGCGCGCCGATTGCCTGGCTTGTGGTGTTCTTTTCGGCTCTGAGGGCGTCTCCCTCGCTTTTGAGAGCCCTTACCTTCACGTCAAGCTCTATGCACTCGTCCACGAGAGGCAGTTTTTCGTCCTGAAATTTCTTTTTGATGTTTTCCTTTACCTTTTCGGGATTTTCTCTTACAAATCTGATGTCCAGCATTTTTATTTCCTTTCATCCGCCAATTTATTAAATATATTTTATCACAATTTTTTTCATATTACAATACTTAAAGACTATTTTTCAAACGACGCGAAAAGTCCGCCCTCGGGGAGCGCCTCAAACGAAACCTCTTTTTTCGAAAACGGGTCGAAAAACTCTATTTTCTGCGAAAAAAGCGCGATACCCTGCGGATATTCCGTTTTGCTTCCGTATTTTGAGTCCCCCGCGACGGGATACCCTCTTGACGAAAACTGCACCCTTATCTGATGCGTTCTGCCCGTCAGAAGCTTTATTTTTACGAGCGAAAACGGTTTATTTTCAATTTCTTTTTCGTCTGAAACTTCATATTCGAGTATTGCCTTTTTTACGCCTTTTCTTTCTTTTTTTACGACGAAGCTCTTGTTTTTTGACGAGTCCTTAAACAGAAAATCCTCCATTTTTCCCGACTTTTCGGGCAGAATTCCCTCGACTACGGCAAGATATGTCTTTGAAAGCTTTCCGTCCGAGACGATTTTTCCGAGTGATGCGGCGCCCTTTTTACCCGCCGCGTAAATCATAACTCCCGACGTTTCGCGGTCCAGTCTGTGAACGGGAAAAACTTCCTTTCCGAGCGCCTTTTCGAGCTCGTTTACCATGCTTTTCGTCTTTTTTTCGTCCTTTGCCCTCTCGCAAAGCATGCCCGCTTTTTTGACTGCGCAGACGTATTCTTTTTCGGTTTTCAGTATTTTTATATTTTCGTTTTCCATATTTTTTCCTTTGTTTTAATGTAATTATTATAGTTTTACAAAAGGCAAATGTCAAGTAACCGATAATTCTTGAATTATAAAAATCTTTATGTTATAATATTTTTGAAATACGAAAAAAGGAGGTGCGGACATGTGGTTTTCGTGGCTTTTATCGGTTGAAAACGATACCGAAAATGCTCCGGAGGATTTTGCTCTTGCGCAAAAAGCATCAGGCGGCGACGTTTCGGCTTTTGAAAAAATCGTAAGAAAATACGAAAAATACGTCTGCGCCGTCGTCTTTTCGGTTCTGAAAAACAGAGAGGACGCCTTTGACGCATCCCAGGAGGTTTTCCTCAAATTATACCACAGCATAGGCACCTTCAAGGGCGAAAGCAGTTTTTCAAGCTGGCTTTACAGAATCGCCAGAAACTGTGCGCTCGATTTTGTGCGTAAAAATAAAAACAAGCCTTTAAGCCTTACCGTAGGCGAAGACGAAAACGATGCAAAGGAGCTCGACGTGTCCGACACGTCTGACAAAAACAGCCCCGAAAAATCACTTATAAACAAGGAGCGTCGGGAAATTCTCTACGACGCGATAGAATCTCTTTCCGACGAGCACCGCGAAATTATAATTCTGCGGGACATAAACGGATATACATATTCGGAAATTTCGGATATGCTTTCCATCGAGGAAGGCACGGTAAAATCAAGGCTTTTCAGGGCGAGAAGGGCGCTTAAAGAAATTCTCTCTTCAAAAAAATATTTTCAGTAAAGGAACATTTTATAAATATTTCCGTCAAAAGAACGAAAGCTAAAAAAAGGGGGGTGTGCGGCGATGGGCACGGAAAGACCTGAAACGGGCGCGGATTTTACGTGTGAAAGCGTTAAGGAAAAACTGCTTTGCGGCGAAGAACTGAACAAAGACGAACAAAATCACCTTTTATCGTGCGAAAGCTGCCGCACGTATTCCGAAGAAATAAAAACAATGCTTGCCGACCTTGAAAATATCGGAAAAGAGTCGGAAAACCTTGAAAAAGACGGCGTTTCGCTCGCCGACTCGGTCATGAAAGAGGTAAACGTGCGCAAATTTTTCGGAAATACCGAAAAAAAAGGCGGCTTTTCGGCGTGGACAAAACATTTCGGGCTCGTTGCGGCGTGTATAGTTCTTCTCATAATGGCGCTGCCGTTCATAAGAAATCAAAAGCTTGAAAACCGCGCCGACACGGCGTCCGTCGTTTCGGACGGCGATATAAGTCCTTCTCCCGACGCAGATTTGCAATACGACGGCGTGCAAAACGACGCGTCCGAAAGCGATATTGTCGAATACTCCGTATCGGAAAGCGCTTCCGGCGAATCGGCAGACGAAGAAGAATCCGATAAGACGGCGGAAAGCAAGCCGATTTACGAAATAAAATCCGTTAAAGTCATTCCTCCTGCCGCAAAAGGCGCTGCCGAAAGTGAAAACGATATTTTATCGGACGGCGCCCAGGTTCCCGAAACGAATTTTGCCGCAGATGAGGGCGCGGATAAAGAGTCTTTATCCGACGGCGGCGTAAAAATTTCAAACTCATCGATAAACGTCCGCACGACGCCGACGAAAGGCACGGACGAATATAAGGCGATAAAGAAAGAAGCTATTGAAAGATGCGCCGAAGCGGGCATACAAGTTGTGATAATTATGTTCGAGGAGACGGGCGAAAACGAAGTAACCGCTTTTCTCAAAACGCAAAACGGCGAAGTTACGATGATTTTCGAGCTCAATGAAAGCGGAGAATGGCAGTATTCAGACAAAAATCCCGAAGTTATTTCGGAAAAATAAGTGTTTCTTTCCACAAGTCAAGAAAAAAGCAGGTCGCAAGACCTGCTTTTTTCTTTATTTTCAATTTACAGTTTTGCCGTTCTCACAAACGCGTACAGTCCAAACGAGACGAGAAGCATATTTCTTAAAAATTCCGCGCCGTAGTTTTTTTCGCAAACAAGCTGCGGCACGCACACGGCGATGATTACCGAAAAGGTCATCACGCCCGCCGCAAAAAATCTTCTCTCTCTTGCGTTTAAGTACTTTGCGTTTTTTTCGTCGTTACGGAGCATTACGGAATATTCCGCCTCGCAGATAAAGAAATACATGGCAAGCACCATGGCAAGCATCGTAAACGAGCGGTCGGACGCGTTTATCTGCGTATTTACGTCGAGAAACGCCGAAATTACGGCGCACGCCGTATAAATTGCGGGAAACGTCGGAAACAGGCTGTTTTCGGGAGAAAACCTCTCTTTTCCGAAAGCCGCGAAAGCAAAGTAAAGCGCCGAAAGCAGTGAGAAAACCATGCACGCCGTCGGCAAAAGTTCGAGTTTCATGGTCTTTACGGTGTTCAAGATATAATATACCGTAAGCGCCGAAAACGCAAGCGCGCACACGAATGCGCCTATTCGCACCGCCGTCGTTTTAAACAGCGGTTTTCTGTCTTTCTCGTTCCATTTGAGTGCAAAAGATATTATTACGGGAATTATCACAAGTACCGCAGCAGCGCAAAGAAACAGATTTCCCGCCGTTGCGCTGGTATAAAGTCCGTTTGATTCCTCAACGTAATTTTTCAGTATAAAAATTCTGAAAACCGCGGCAAGCGCCGAAAGAACCGCGAATACAACGCAGATTATTCTTATCTTTTTTATTTCGTCATACATAATTTTTCTCCCGAATTTATTTTTTTGTATTCTTATTGTTTCTCAGTTCCCGAAAGAAGTCGGAAAGAAGCGACGCGCACTCCTTTTCGAGTATTCCGCCGAAAACGTTCGGCTTATGGTTATATCCTATTTCGTT